>JAGOOC010000016.1 GCA_017992695.1 Bacteroides sp.
TAGTGATTACAAAAACCTGCGAAAAGAGTCTTACTATTATGGGGCGAAAGCTAAAGATTGAAACTAATAACCAAAACAATCATTCAACTGAACAATCCGAATGATGACTAAAACTAATAATTAACCACGAAAATGAAAAAAAGAATGATGCTGGCGGCTTATGCTGTCACTTTATTGGCTCCGGTTACCGTTGTAAAGGCTCAATATCCGCAACAAACCGGAGAGTCGAAGAAAGACTATGAAACCATGATGTCAGAGATGCGTCGTCTTTCAGACGAAGCCTGGACCAAGGCACTGCCCGTGATTGAACAGCAAGCAAAGGAAGGACGTCCGTACATCCCTTGGGCAGCCCGTCCTTATGATCTTCCACAGGCAAAGATTCCTTCGTTTCCAGGAGCTGAAGGAGGAGGTATGTACAGCCTTGGTGGTCGAGGTGGTGCGGTGATCACTGTGACCAACCTTAACGACAGCGGTCCGGGTTCTTTCCGCGAAGCTTGCGAAACAGGCGGAGCACGCATCATCGTATTCAATGTGGCAGGTATCATTCGTTTGAATTCGCCCATCGTTGTTCGCGCTCCCTATGTTACTATTGCCGGACAAACCGCTCCGGGTGATGGCGTTTGCATAGCAGGTGAATCATTTTGGGTCGACACGCACGATGTGGTGGTGCGCCACATGCGTTTTCGCCGCGGTGAAACTAAGGTGAGCCATCGCGATGACTCGTTTGGCGGAAACCCCATCGGAAACATCATGATTGACCACTGCTCGTGTACGTGGGGCTTGGATGAGAATATCTCATTCTATCGGCACATGTACAACCCTGGAGAGGGATATAAAGACGAGAAACTGCCCACAGTCAACGTAACCATTCAAAACACCATCTCGGCCAAAGCGCTTGATACGTACAACCACGCCTTCGGCAGCACACTGGGTGGCGAGAACTGTGCTTTCGTGCGCAACCTTTGGGCAAGCAATGCCGGTCGCAACCCTTCGGTGGGATGGTATGGAATCTTTAACTTCGTAAATAACGTGGTTTACAACTGGGTGCACCGTTCGTCAGATGGTGGTGACTACCGCGCCATGTTCAACTTTGTGAACAATTACTACAAGCCTGGCCCACTTACACCCAAAAATTCTCCGGTGGGATATCGCATCCTTAAACCTGAATCGGGACGTAGCAAACTTTCTTATCGCGCCTACGGCCGTGTATATGCCGATGGCAACATCATGGAAGGTTATCCTGCCATTACGAAAGATAATTGGGCGGGTGGTATTCAGGTAGAAGAGCAATCTAATACAGATGGATATACTGAAAACATGCGCAGCCGCGAACCATTCGTAATGCCTTACGTTCGACTGATGTCGGGAACGGATGCTTATGAATACGTACTCAAGAATGTAGGGGCCAACATCCCCCGTCGTGATATTGTAGACGAACGTGTGATCGAAGAGGTGAAAACCGGCAAGGCTTATTATGAAAAGAAACTGCCTAAAGATGCCCACGGTGATGTGAGCGGATTGGCCGATAAATCGAAAGATGCAGATGGTTTCTTCAAATACCGTCGTTTGCCAAAGGATTCGTATAAGCAAGGTATTATTACGGATATTCGTCAGATGGGCGGTTACCCTGAATACAAAGGTACTCCGTATGTCGACACCGACAAAGACGGAATGCCTGATGCTTGGGAAATAGCCAACGGACTGAACCCGAATGACCCGAGCGATGCGAATAAAGATTGTACCGGAGATGGATATACTAATATCGAAAAGTACATCAACGGCATAAGCACACAAAACCGAGTAGACTGGACCGACCTGAATAATAATTATGACACACTGGCCGAAAAGGGCAAATTGATGTAAGAAAATGAATATGAAAAAGTTGATAATAATGGTTCTCCTGCTTGTGACAAGCTTCGGCTTTGTCGGAGCCGTAGAACTAAATAAAGAAAGCCGCGATCCGAAGTACGTAGCCTCCATTGTAGGGCGTTCGCAAAAGATTGTCGATAAGTTGGGCATCGCCGATGTTAAACAGGCACAAGAAGTGTGCAACATCATCGCCAATCGCTACTTTGAGTTGAACGACATCTACGAAACACGTGATGCAAAGGTGAAAGAAATTAAAGACTTGGGAACAACAGGAGAAGCTAAAAGCAACGCACTAAAAGCTGCTGAAAATGAAAAAGAGTCGGCACTCTATCGTTCGCACTTTGCTTTTCCGGCAGCATTGTCGCTTGTGCTGACCCCCGAACAGATCGAAGCAGTGAAAGATGGCATGACCTATGGGGTGGTGAAAGTAACGTACGATTCGCACCTCGATATGATTCCCTCGCTCACGCAGGAGGAGAAAGCACAAATCAAAGCTTGGCTCATCGAAGCCCGCGAATTTGCCATGGATGCCGAAAACTCGAACAAGAAACACGAGGCTTTTGGCAAATACAAAGGTCGCATCAATAACTACCTAGCCAAGCGTGGGTACAACTTGACTAAAGAACGCGAAGAGTGGTATAAGCGAATCAAAGCTCGCGAAGCAAAGAAATAGATGATTTCTCGTCTATTATCTCTACCTGAAGGGGTGTCTGCTTAAAAGAAACGGCAGACATCCCTTCTTTTTTGTAGGAGAAAGAGGTGAAATACGACATCATCTTTGAGTACAATATCCGCTCTGACTCGTCTTCTTGTTAATATAATAGGTAATTGAGTATATAAAAAAATAAAATTGTAATGAGAAAGTTGACCAATTTATTGGCTGCACTGTGTTTGTTGCTCTTCGTGTCGTGTCAAGCTGAAAAAGAGTATTACGTATTTACCTCCTTCCATGAACCTGCTAATGAAGGGCTGCGTTACTTAATTAGCCAAGACGGGCGTCATTGGGACAGTATCCCCGGCATTTGGTTGAAGCCCGAATTGGGGCAACATAAGCTGATGCGTGACCCCTCGATGGCACGTACTGCCGATGGTACCTATCATCTGGTATGGACAACGAGTTGGAAAGGCGACTTAGGGTTTGGGCACGCTACTTCGCGCGATTTGATTCATTGGAGCGAGCAAGAGATGGTACCCGTCATGGCACACGAGCCCACCACCGTCAACGTATGGGCACCCGAGATTTATTATGATGATGTAAAAGACGAACTGATGGTGGTGTGGGCATCCTGTATCCCTGGTCGATTTGAAAACGGTATCGAAGCGGATGACAATAACCACCGCTTATATTACATCACAACGAAGGATTTCAAAACCATCTCTGAAACGAAGCTGTTCTACGACCCCGGTTTTAGCTGCATTGATGCTACGATTGTGAAACAAGGTCCTGAGGAGTACGTAATGGTAGTCAAAGACAATACACGGCCCGAGCGCAACCTGAAAGTGGCTTTCGCTACTTCACCTGTTGGTCCTTATTCGGCTGCTTCAGAGCCATTTACCAAGTCGTTTGTAGAGGGGCCAACCGTAGAAAAGATAGGCGAAGAGTATTGGATATACTTCGATGTGTACAAAAACAAGATATACGGTGCTGTACGCACGAAAGATTTTCGTAGTTTCGCAGATGAAACCAACCGAGTAACGCTTCCTCAAGGTCACAAGCATGGAACCATTTTCCGCGCACCCGAATCGTTGATCAAAGGATTGATGGAAAAGGCGAAAGCGAAGAAGGATGAAGCAACAGCGAAGTAAGAGAAGAAAGAAGAAAGAGAAAAAAAGAGTTAAGACAGACAGTATGAAGACCCTGAACATATATCATTTTATCGCCTTTGCCGCTTTCTGCACCCTTGGGGTGAGCGGTATGACAGCACAAAACCAAACTCCGGCGGCGCAAGAGCGCATTCATTATACCGGAACAGAGTTGTCCGATCCGGCTCGTCACGATGGCGGACTCACACCTGTGGTAGGAGTACACAACATTCAACTGGTGCGAGCCAACCGCGAGTACCCCGACGCAACCAATGGCAACGGCTGGACTTACAATCATCAGCCCATGCTGGCATATTGGAACGGACAGTTCTACTACCAATACCTGGCCGATCCTGCCGATGAGCATGTACCTCCTTCGCAAACCTTCTTGATGACCTCAAAAGATGGGTACACTTGGACGAACCCCGCTGTGGTGTTTCCTCCCTATCGTGTGCCCGATGGATACACCAAAGAGGGCCGTACTGATAAAGCGAAAGACCTCATAGCCATCATGCATCAGCGTGTGGGCTTTTACGTATCTAAATCGGGGCGACTTATCACCATGGGAAACTACGGTGTGGCACTTGATAAAAAAGACGATCCAAACGATGGCAACGGCATTGGTCGAGTGGTTCGCGAGGTTTATAAAGATGGCTCTTATGGACCTATCTATTTTATCTATTACAACCACGGCTTCAACGAAAAGAATACCGATTATGCCTATTTCACCAAAAGCAAAGACAAAGTTTTTGTTAATGCCTGCCGGGAAATTCTCAATAATCCGCTGTATATGATGCAGTGGGTTGAAGAGGCCGATCGCAACGATCCACGCATTCCGTTGAAGAAAGGATACAAAGCATTCAACTGTTACACGCTTCCCGACGGACGCATTGCCAGTTTGTGGAAACATGCGCTGACTTCGATTAGTGCCGATGGCGGACATACGTGGGCTGAGCCTGTGGAGCGTGCCAAGGGTTTTGTGAATAGCAATGCCAAAATCTGGGGGCAACGCCTAACAGATGGTACCTATGCTACCATATACAATCCTTCGGAGTTTCGCTGGCCGCTTGCCATTTCACTGAGTAAGGACGGACTGGAATATACTACCTTGAACCTCGTGCATGGCGAAATTCCACCCATGCGTTACGGTGGTAATTATAAATCTTACGGTCCGCAATACCCGCGTGGCATTCAAGAAGGCAACGGTGTGCCTGCCGATGGCGATCTGTGGGTAACGTACAGCGTGAACAAAGAGGATATGTGGATTTCACGCATTCCCGTTCCCGTGCAGCGACAAGCCCATGCGCATGCTTCCGATGAGTTTACGGCCTACAAAACGTTAAGCGAACTAACCGATTGGAATATCTATTCACCGCTTTGGGCACCCGTTTCGCTCGAGAACCAATGGCTCACCCTGCAAGACAAAGATCCATTCGATTACGCTAAAGTAGAACGCCTGATTCCGGCTTCGAAGAGTGTACGAGTTAGCTTTGATTTGCAAGCTGCACAAAAAGATCGCGGAACGCTCCAAGTTGAATTTCAAGATGCTAAAGGCACTGCTTGCTCGCGCTTAGAACTCACCAATGATGGCATGTTTCGCATCAAAGGGGGTTCACGCTTCTCGAATGTGATGACCTACGAGCCCGGAAAAACCTATCACGTAGAGGCGGTTATATCAACAGCCGATCGCAACATACAACTCTTTGTCGATGGCAAACGCATGGGACTTCGTATGCTTTATGCTCCTGTAGCCTCGGTAGAGCGCGTGGTATTCCGCACCGGTGAGCCTCGTCAATTTCCAACACCCGAGACTCCTGCCGATCAAACCTATGATGTGCCCAATGCAGGTGCACAAGATCCGGTCTCCATTTATCGCATTGCCAACCTGAAAACGGCTTCGACCGACAAAGATGCCTCGGCAGCGATCTTGAAATATGCCAACTTTGCTCACTATACCGATCGTTTCAACCGCATGGAGGACGAGAATATAGTACAGGCTATTCCCAACGCACAGACCTCCGAGTGGATGGAGGAGAACATTCCACTGTTCGACTGTCCGCAGGAGAACTTTGAAGAGATGTATTACTACCGCTGGTGGAACCTGCGCAAGCACATTAAAGAGACACCGGTAGGCTATGGCATGACCGAGTTCTTGGTACAACGTTCCTATTCAGACCAATACAACCTGATCGCTTGTGCTATCGGTCATCACATTTATGAAAGCCGTTGGTTGCGCAACCCCAAGTACCTCGATCAGATTATTCACACTTGGTACCGTGGTAACGATGGTGGACCGATGAAGAAGATGGATAAGTTCAGCTCATGGAATGCTGATGCAATATTTAATCGCTTCTTGGTTGATGGCAATAAAGCCTATCTGCTCGACATGACCAAAGACCTTGAGCACGAATACAGCCGTTGGGAACGCACCAATCGCCTGAAGAGTGGTTTGTACTGGCAAGGCGATGTGCAAGACGGGATGGAAGAGTCAATCAGTGGCGGACGAAAAAAACAGTATGCTCGCCCTACGATCAATAGTTATATGTATGCCAATGCCAAAGCGCTTTCGGCTATGGGTATTCTTTCGGGCAATGAGAACATGGCTATGCGTTATGGGTTGAAGGCCGATACGCTGAAACAGTTGGTGCAAGACAAACTGTGGAACAGCAATCACGGTTTCTTTGAAACCATGCGTGGCGACTCATCGGCCAATGTGCGTGAAGCCATTGGTTACATCCCTTGGTATTTCAATTTACCCGACGCTAACCGCTATGACACTGCTTGGAAAGAGATTCTGGACGAGAAAGGCTTCTCGGCTCCCTACGGACTTACCACGGCCGAACGTCGTCATCCGGAGTTTCGCTCTCACGGTGTAGGTAAATGCGAATGGGATGGCGCCATCTGGCCCTTTGCAACGGCACAAACACTCACAGCCATGGCCAATCTCCTGAATAATTATGAACAAACGGTACTTACCGATAGCGTATACTTCCGTCAGATGGAACTTTATGTGGAGTCACAATACCATCGCGGACGTCCGTACATCGGCGAGTATCTAGACGAAGTAACGGGCTATTGGCTCAAAGGTGATCAAGAGCGTAGCCGCTACTACAACCACTCCACATTCAATGACCTTGTGATAACGGGACTCATCGGGCTGCGTCCGCGTGTAGACGATACGATTGAAGTGAACCCCTTGATTCCAACTGATAAATGGGATTGGTTCTGCCTCGATAATATTGCTTATCACGGTCGCAACCTTACCATTCTTTGGGACAAGAACGGCGATCGTTACCATTGCGGTAAAGGGTTGCGCATCTATGTAGATGGCCGCCAAGTAGGGCATGCCGACACGCTTACCAGACTAGTTTGTACCAACGCTTTAGCTAATTCTTCAGGCCAATAAGATGAAACGAATAGTTTATACTTTTTTCCTAACACTCTTTGCTTGTCTTTCAACACATGCGATTGAGGTAACAAAGCTCACCTGCAACATGCAGGAGGGCTTTGTCGTCGTTAATGAGTCTCCTCGCTTGGGGTGGATGATGAAGTCGAACAAAAACGACACGCGTCAAACGGCGTATGAGATTGAAATTCGAACCAATGGAACGAATTGCGCACAGCCCCCTGTGTGGAGCAGCGGTAAGATCCGTTCCGCTCAAAGCCAGCACCTTTCGTGTGCCGATGCTCCACTATCGTCTACCATCGGTCTCAACTACCTGTGGCGCGTTCGCGTTTGGGATGAAACCGATCGCCCCTCTGCCTGGAGCACCGAGTCTACCTTTCGCTATGCTCCGCAGGCGTTGGATAAAGGCACCTGGATTGGAGCCATCACCCGCAAAGCGGCTCGCTTGCCCGAAGGGCGCAAGTTTCACGGCAGTGAATTAAATAAGCCCGAAACGAAAGCCCTATGGGAAGCTGTAGATACACTTGCTAAAAAAAGCATCTACCTCCGTAACTCTTTTCGAACGGACAAACAGATACTCGAAGCAACGGCGCATGTGTGTGGCTTGGGGCATTACGAGTTTTCGTTGAACGGAACCAAGGTGGGCGACGGAGAGTTCACTCCCTTGTGGAGCGACTACGATAAAACGGTTTACTACAATACGTACGATGTAACTCGTTTGCTGCAACGTGGCGAAAATGTAGCCGGTGTGCTGCTGGGCAACGGATTTTATAATGTACAAGGCGGACGCTACCGCAAACTCCAAATCAGCTTCGGTGCACCCACATTGCTGTTCAAACTTGAGGTGAACTACACCGATGGCACACGCGAGGTGATTGCTTCAGGAGCCGGTTGGAAGTATGACTTCAGCCCCATTACGTTCAACTGCATTTATGGAGGAGAAGATTACGACGCTCGTTGCGAACAACGCGGATGGGATCGTCCCGGCTTTGATGATAGCCGTTGGCGCAAGGTGGTGGTACAAGAAGCTCCAAAAGGAGAGCTTCGCCCACAATTGGCGGCTCCGGTACGCATCATGGAACGCTACGGGGTAACTAAAGTGACCAAACTAACACCCACACAAATACAAGATGCCTGTAAATCGACGAAACGCACGGTAGATCCTTCGGCACTTGTGCTCGATATGGGGCAGAATCTGGCAGGCTTTCCCGAAATTAAGGTTAGTGGTAAGCGCGGACAGAAGATTACTTTGCTCGTTGCCGAAGCTTTGACCGATGAAGGCGCAGCGAATCAGCGACAAACCGGTCGTCAGCACTTTTATGAATACACTCTGAAGGGCGATGGTGTTGAGACGTGGCACCCCCGTTTCTCCTATTACGGTTTTCGGTATATTCAGGTAGAGGGTGCCGTGATGAAGGATGCTAAGAACCCCAATCACTTGCCGGTATTGCATCACATTCAATCCTGCTTTATCTACAATTCAGCTCGTAAACTAGCTACGTTTGAAACGTCTAATCCGCTTTTCAATGCCGCTCATCGGCTGATCGAGAAAGCAGTGCGCAGCAACATGCAATCGGTCTTTACCGATTGTCCGCACCGCGAAAAACTGGGTTGGCTCGAGCAAGCACACCTCAACGGCCCCGGGTTGTTCTATAACTACGACCTGACCGGTTTTATCCCTCAGATGATGCAGAACATGGCCGATGCACAACATAGCAATGGTGCTATGCCCACAACAGCCCCCGAATATGTTATCTTCGAAGGCCCCGGCATGGATATCTTTGCTGAATCCCCCGAATGGGGCAACTCGTTGGTCATGCTTCCGTTTATGTACGAAGCAGCTTATGGTGACGATTCGCTGATCAAGAAATACTATCAGTCCATGCGTCGTTATGTCGATTACCTCACAACGCGTGCCGACAGTAGCATTGTCTCCTTCGGTTTGGGCGATTGGTACGATTATGGCAATTTCCGTGCAGGTTTCTCGCGCAACACGCCCGTGCCACTGGTGGCAACAGCACATTATTACCAAGCCATCAACTGCCTTATACAAGCTGCCCAAAAGGTAGGTAACCGATACGATGAAGCTCACTATACACAACTTGCTCAACAAGTGAAGCATGATTTCAATCGTCGCTTTTTTGATGTCAACACAAACCAATACGGTAGCGGAAGCCAATGCAGCAATGCGTTGCCTCTGTTTCTGAATATGACAGACTCTGCCACTACACCCAAGGTGCTGGCCAACCTGATTAAAGATGTGGAAGCACACGGCAACCGATTAACAACAGGCGATGTGGGCAACCGTTATCTTTTTCAGACGTTGGCCCGTAACGGTAAGCACGAGCTGCTCTATAAGATGTTCAATCACGAAGACGCACCCGGTTATGGTTTCCAGTTGAAGTTTGGAGCAACTACGCTAACCGAACAGTGGGATCCTCGCCAAGGCTCTTCGTGGAATCATTTCATGATGGGGCAAGTAGACGAGTGGTTCTTCAACTCGCTGGTAGGTGTTCAGTCGGTGGCTTCGGCTCCGGGTTGTCAGCACCTTGAAATTCGTCCGCAGCCGGTGGGCGATCTTACGTTTGTGAAGTCTACTGTCGAAACGCTTTATGGCCCTGTAACCATTCACTGGACACGCAAGAGCAAGGCCTTTACGATTCACCTTACCGTTCCTGTTAACTGCACGGCCAGTGTGTACTTGCCCGGCGAAAGCCAAGCGCGCCAAGTAGGCAGTGGACAGCATCAGTTTACCAATCATCAACTATAATCATCAGTTGTAATCATCTTAATCTATTCATAACCATGCGAATCATTTTTATCTCTCTTCTCATGTTACTTTGCAGCATTCAGGTTTCGGCCGAACGAGTAGACATGAAATCCATCGGTGCCAAAGCCGATGGAAAGTCGATCAACACGAAGCTCATTCACACCACAATCACGCGGCTCAACGCCGCAGGAGGTGGTACCCTTTTCTTCCCTGCAGGCACCTATTTAACAGGTCCTATACGCATGAAGAGTAACATTACCATTGAACTCGAAGCCGGAGCCACCTTGCTCTTTTCTGATAACTTCGATGATTATCTGCCTTTTGTCGAGGTACGTCACGAAGGAGTGATGATGCAAAGCTTCTCTCCGCTTATCTACGCTGTAGATGCCGAGAATATCACCATCAAAGGAGAGGGTACACTCAGCGGACAAGGTAAAACCTGGTGGACAGAGTTCTTCAACGTTTTGGTCGATCTGCGTGATAACGGCATGCGTACCGTCAATAAATATCAGGGCATGTGGGAAAAGGCTAACGATGTCAAAGCACTGTATGTCGAGACCAACGAAGATTGGCACGGCACGCTTCAACGCCGTTTCTTCCGTCCACCGTTCATTCAGCCGCTGCGTTGTCGTAACGTTCGTATCGAAGGCGTTACCATTATCAACTCACCGTTTTGGACCATCAATCCTAACTTCTGTGATAATATAACAATCAAAGGGGTAACCATCAACAACCCACCGTCGCCCAATACGGATGGGATCAATCCCGAGTCGTGTTCCAATGTGCGCATCAGCGATTGCCACATTTCGGTAGGCGATGATTGCATTACCCTCAAAAGCGGACGCGATGCGCAAGCTCGTCGATTGAATAAACCTTGCGAAAACATTACCATCACTAACTGTACCATGCTCTCCGGACATGGAGGCGTGGTCATTGGCAGCGAGATGAGTGGCAGCGTGCGTCGGGTTACCATCTCCAATTGCATCTTCGACGGTACCGATCGAGGTATTCGTCTGAAATCGACTCGCGGACGAGGCGGAGTGGTAGAGGACATTCGTGTGAGCAACATTGTGATGCGTAACATCAAGAAGGAGGCTATCGTCTTTAACTTGAAATACAGTAAAATGCCCGACGAACCGAAAAGTGATCGCACACCTGTGTTTCGTAACATTCACATCAGCGGCATGACGGCGACCGATGTGCAGACACCTATTATGGTAGTGGGTCTAGAAGAGGCACCTATCAGTGACATTGTGCTGCGTGATATCCATGTGCAAGGTGGAAAGTTACCTTGTGTATTTGAGAACTGCGAGCGCATCACGTTGGATGACGTAATAGTGAACGGGAAAAAAGTAACAGCTCACTAATACAATTGATCAATGAAACGACTTATCTTTCCACTGTTGTTGGCTGTTGCGTTACCCTTAGAGGCGCAGACACCTGTTTACGAGAATCAGTTTACCCGTCCGCTGGGCGATGTGCTCTCCGATATTCAAACCCGGTTTGGCGTTCGCCTCAAATTCGATATCGATACAGTAGGCAAACGTCTTCCGTATGCCGATTTCCGCATACGTCCCTATTCGGTCGAGGAGTCGTTGACCAACGTCTTGGCTCCGTTCGACTATAAGTTCGTGAAACAGAACGAAAACCTTTATAAACTAAAGGCTTATGAATACCCACGCCGCACCGATAGCGATGGTGAAAAACTCCTCGCTTACCTTAGTACGCTGTATGCCGACAAACAAGCATGGGAGCAACGCGCCACTGTGCTGCGTGCCGAAGTACGTCAGCGATTGGGCGTTGATACGTTGTTAAACGCTTGCGTTCCTGCTCGTCCCATCCTTTCGAAAGTGCGTAAGTTCGATGGATACACCGTGCAGAACTTTGCACTCGAAACGTTACCGGGGCTCTATGTATGCGGCTCCATTTATGCTCCTCGTACCAAAGGTAAACAGGCACTGATCATTTGTCCGAACGGACACTTCGGTGGCGGACGCTACCGAGAAGACCAACAGCAACGCATGGCAACACTGGCGCGCATGGGTGCGATATGCGTCGATTACGATTTGTTTGGTTGGGGCGAATCGGCTTTTCAAGTGGGTAGTGCGGCTCATCGCAGCAGCGCGGCACACGTCATTCAAGCCATGAACGGATTGGCTATTCTGGATTACCTGCTCGCTACCCATAAAGAGATTGACCCGAAACGCGTTGGTGTCAATGGTGGATCGGGTGGGGGTACCCAAGCCGTGTTACTCAGCGTGCTCGACAATCGTTTTACAGCATTGGCTCCTGTGGTGAGTCTGGCGTCACATTTTGATGGCGGCTGCCCTTGCGAAAGCGGATTGCCTATTCAACTCGCAGGGGGTGGCACGTGCAACGCCGAACTGGCTGCCTTGTTCGCTCCACGTCCGCAACTCATCGTTTCGGATGGAGGCGACTGGACGGCAAGTGTACCTACATTAGAGTTTCCCTACCTGCAGCGGGTCTACGGATTCTATGGTGCAACCGATAAGCTAACGAATGTGCACTTGCCCAAAGAGAAGCACGATTTTGGCCCCAACAAACGTCAGGCGGTTTACGACTTCTTCGCTTCAACCTTCCAACTCAATAAGAAGATGCTCGACGAAAGTAAGGTGACCATTGAGCCCGAAGAGGCGCTGTACAGTTTTCCGTTAGTAAAAGACTCAAAGCTATCCTCTCGTGATGCGTCAATGAGGCCTTTGCAACAAACGCCCGATCTCGCTAAGTATTTCGACAAAGAGCGCTATGCGCAGCTAAACTCCGATGCCTCTATTGAGAAGAAAGCAACCGAATGGGTCGCCTCGCTGGGCTTAACCAATGAAAAAGATGTCGGATTTGTGGTGACACTCATTTACAATCACCTGCGCAAGGTGCGCGATTGGCACAACGATCACCCCTATACAACGGTTCCCGAAGGTATCAATCCGCTCACCGGTAAACCCTTGTCGAAACTCGATCGGGAGATGATAGCCGACTCGGCCATGCCTCGGGAAGTTCACGAGAAACTAATGAGCGGATTACGCAGAGTCTTAACTGAAGAGCAGGTCGAGCAAGTATTAGACAAATACACCGTTGGCAAGGTAGCGTTTACGCTGAAGGGTTATCAAGCCATTGTGCCCAACATCACTCCCAAGGAAGAGGCGTATATTCTTGAACAGCTAAAGCTGGCACGCGAACAAGCCATCGATTATAAGAGCATGAAGCAGATATCGGCTATCTTCGAAATCTACAAGACGAACTGCGAGCAATACCTGAATAACAATGGGCGCAACTGGCGACAAATGTTCAAGGATTATGTGAACAAACGCAAGGCGGAAAAGGAAGCAGAACAGAAGAACTGATTGGCTTCCGTTTGAGTACAAACGTCCTTTCTATCCGTCTGTCTTTTACTAAAAGACAACGTGATAGAAAAATGAGAAAGAAATTACTTATCGGATGCCTACTGTTGGCCTCCTCTTTGTCCCTCTCTGCGCAGGATTACAAACTGTGGTATGACCGCCCTGCGCAGGTGTGGACAGAAGCCCTTCCTTTGGGCAACGGCCGATTGGGCGCTATGCTCTTCGGCAACCCTGCTATGGAGCAGGTGCAACTCAACGAAGAGACTATCTGGGCCGGACGACCCAACAACAACGCGAACCCCGATGCGTTGGAGTATATCCCCAAAGTGCGTCAACTGGTTTTTGAGGGAAAGTACCTCGAAGCACAAACCTTGGCTACCGAGAAGGTCATGGCAAAAACCAATTCGGGCATGCCTTACCAAAGCTTTGGCGACTTGCGCATCGCTTTTCCCGGACACACCCGTTACACCAATTATTACCGTGAGCTCAGTCTCGACTCGGCACGTGCCATCGTGCGTTACCAGGTCGATGGAGTGACCTATCAGCGCGAAGTGATTACCTCCTTTACCGATCAGGTAGTGATGATGCGCCTCACAGCCTCACAGCCCGGCCGCATTACCTGTAATGCCTCACTTACCACCCCTCATCAAGATGTATTGATTGCCAGCGAAGCCAATACTACCGTCAGTCTCACAGGCGTCTCCTCTTGGCACGAAGGACTCAAAGGCAAGGTCGAGTTCCAAGGACGACTCACCGCTACAGCCAAGGGCGGCACTACCTCTTGCATCGACGGCGTGCTGAGCATTGAAGGCGCCGATGAAGCGGTGATTTACGTATCTATTGCCACTAACTTCAACAACTACCAAGACATCAATGGCAATGCCTCCGAGCGTGCTTCCGATTACTTAACCAAAGCCGTAAAGCAATCCTATGAAGCGGCAAAGCAGTCGCATACTGCCTTTTTCTCTCGTTACATGAACCGCATGTCACTTCATCTGGGAACCAATCCGGTGCCCGAGCTTACCACCGACTTGCGGGTGGAGCGTTTTAAAGAGACCCATGATGCTCATCTGGTAGCCACCTATTTTCAGTTCGGACGCTACCTCCTTATTTGCTCTTCGCAGCCCGGTGGACAACCGGCCAATCTGCAAGGCATCTGGAACGATAAACTATTCCCATCGTGGGATAGCAAATACACCTGCAACATCAATGTCGAGATGAACTACTGGCCTGCCGAGGTGACCAACCTCAGCGAGTTGCATGAACCGCTGTTGCGCATGACCAAAGAGGTGAGCGAAACCGGCCGCGAAACGGCACGCATCATGTATGGTGCCGAGGGGTGGGTGTTGCATCACAATACCGATATTTGGCGCATCACCGGTGCGGTCGACAAAGCCCCTTCGGGCATGTGGCCCAGTGGTGGAGCCTGGCTTTGCCGCCATTTGTGGGAACGCTACCTGTACACAGGAGATCTCAAATTCCTGCGCGAAGCCTACCCCATCATGAAAGAGGCTGCCCGCTTCTTCGACGAGATTATGGTGAAGGAACCTACCACCGGATGGTTGGTGGTTTGCCCCAGTAACTCGCCCGAGAATACCCATGCCGGTAGTGACGGCAAGGCTACCACCGCAGCCGGATGCACCATGGATAACCAGTTGGTGTTCGATCTCTGGACATCGGTGATCACCACCGCCAAGCTGCTACACACCGATGCCGACTTTGCCGCTCGTTTGCAACAACGTTTAGGCGAGATGGCCCCCATGCAGGTAGGACGTTGGGGGCAGCTACAGGAGTGGATGCACGACTGGGACTCTCCGGAGGATGTACACCGCCATGTGTCGCACTTATACGGACTTTTCCCCAGCAACCAGCTATCACCCTATCGCACCCCAGAGCTGTTTGATGCAGCCCGTACCTCACTCATTGCTCGTGGCGACCCCTCTACCGGTTGGAGTATGGGATGGAAGGTATGCCTTTGGGCACGCCTGCTCGATGGCGACCACGCTTATAAGCTCATCAGTGAGCAACTCACGCTGGTGCGCAACGAGAAAAAGAAAGGGGGAACCTATCCCAACTTATTTGATGCACATCCGCCTTTTCAGATTGATGGAAACTTTGGCTGTGCAGCCGGCATTGCCGAGATGCTGATGCAGAGCCACGATGGCTTTATCTACCTGCTGCCTGCTCTGCCCTCTTATTGGAAAGAGGGTGAGATGAAAGGTGTAGTAGCTCGGGGTGGTTTCGAGCTCGATTTGAGTTGGAAAGAAGGGCAGATGAGTAGAGTGGTCATTAAATCGCGCCATGGAGGCAATTTCCGCTTGCGCTCGCTCAACCCCGCATTGGGGGTACAACGCGTGCTTTCCACACCAAGAGGTTCTACTCACAAGAGCTTGATTGGCAAACAGCAGAAGCTTAAACAAGCCAAAGGCGAGAATCCGAATCCGCTTTATGCTGTCCCAACCATTGCCGAACCATTGGTCAATGCGCATGCCAAACTGAATAAAGTAGAGCCGGTAGCTACCTATCTGTACGATCTGCCTACCCAAGCCGGAGCGCAATACGTCATTGAATTTAAAGCCAAGAGATAAGAACAACGAATAGTAAGAATAAATATATAAATTTGAAACAATGAACAAAACGTTAGTACAATTAACCCTCTTGTGTTTGCTAGTAGCAGGCATATCCTCTTGTGGCGTGCGTCGCGCAGAGACCGCTTCGACCAACATGCAGTGGAGCGAACGCTTGGCTCGTTCAGAAATGGCTCGTTTCCCCGAACCATGGATGATAGAGAAAGCGAAGAAGCCTCGTTGGGGCTATACCCACGGACTGGTTGTAAAGTCGATGCTCGAAACCGCTAAACATACCGGAGACAGCACCTACTTTGCTTATGCCAAAATCTATGCCGATAGCGTGATTGATGCTAAAGGGCGCATCAATACCATGAAATATACCTCGTTCAATATCGATAACATCAATCCGGGTAAAATCCTTTTCGATCTTTACGCGAAGACCAAAGACAACCGCTATATGATTGCCATGGACACGCTTGTTAAGCAGATGACCGAGCACCCTCGCACCAGCGAAGGTGGTTACTGGCACAAACTTAAATATGCCCACCAGATGTGGCTCGATGGTATATTCATGGCATCCCCCTTTTTGGCGCAATATGGCAAGGAGTTCAATCAACCTGCTCTTTTCGATGAAGCGGTACACCAGATACGCCTGATTGCCCAGAAAACCTACGACCCCGTTACCGGACTATATTACCATGCTTGGGACGAAAGTCGCACAGAGGGTTGGGCAAACAAAGAGACCGGATGCTCTTCCAACTTCTGGAGCCGTAGCATTGGCTGGTACGCTGCTGCCCTAGTCGATGTGCTTGAACAACTTCCCGTGCAAACAGCAGGTCGAGACAGTGTATTGTTTATCGCCAACAACTTGGCTGCTTCCCTTGTCAAATACCAAGATCCTAAAACGGGTGTATGGTATCAAGTCATTGATCAAGGAGATCGTGAAGGTAACTACCTCGAATCGTCGGCTTCGGCCCTGTTTGTCTACTTTCTGGCCAAAGCGGTGAACCAAGGTTACATTGACAGCAGCTACAAATCGGTTGTGAACAAAGGGTTCGAGGGCATGATTAAGGAGTTTGTTAAAGAAGAAGCTGATGGTACCTATACCATCACCAGCTGCTGCGCTGTGGCAGGGTTGGGCGCAAGTGGTGACAAATACCGTGACGGATCGTATGCGTACTACCTGAGCGAGCCGGTGATCGATAATGACCCCAAGGCAGTAGGATCATTCATTCTGGCAGCTGTAGAGGTAGAGAAAATGAATCAATAACACACTAAACTGAAGATAAAAATGAATAAGAAACAACGCTTTTACCTTCTACTGGTTGCGCTCGTTATGTTGGCGCTACCGGTTGCAGCACAAAAGAACAATGCTAAAACGATCCTTCCATGGGAGAACGGCAAGCTTGTCGTATCCGAAGAGGGCCGTTACCTGAAACACGAAAACGGTACTCCTTTCTTTTGGTTGGGCGAAACCGGCTGGTTGTTACCCCAACGCCTCAATCGCGATGAAGCCGAATATTACCTCGAACAGTGCAAGCGTCGCGGCTATAACGTGATTCAGGTGCAAACCATGAATAATGCCCCCTCGATGAATGCTTACGGTCACTATTCACTTGTCGATGGTTACAACTTCAAAAACATTAACCAAAAGGGTGTTTACGGTTATTGGGATCACATGGATTACATCATCCGCACTGCTGCCCGCAAGGGCATGTACGTCGGCATGGTTTGCATCTGGGGTAGCCCGGTAGCCCGTAACGAAATGAATGTAGAACAAGCCCGCGCTTACGGTAAGTTTCTGGCCGAGCGTTACAAGAATGAGCCCAACGTGATTTGGTTCATTGGTGGCGATATCCGTGGGGATGTAAAAACAGCCGAATGGGAAGCCTTGGCTACCACCATTCGGGGCATCGACAAGAATCATCTCATGACATTCCACCCCCGTGGGCGCACCACCTCGGCTACGTGGTTCAACGACGCTCCGTGGCTCGACTTCAATATGTTCCAAAGCGGACACCGTCGTTACGGACAACGCAAGGGCGATGGCGATTATCCTATTGAAGAGAACACCGAAGAGGATAACTGGCGCTTTGTAGAGCGTAGCATGGCGATGAGCCCCATGAAACCCATCGTTGATGGCGAACCCATCTACGAAGAGATTCCGCAAGGTTTGCACGACGAGAACGAACTGTTGTGGAAAGACTACGACGTGCGTCGGTATGCTTACTGGTCGGTTTTTGCCGGCTCTTTCGGGCATACTTATGGGCATAACTCCATTATGCAGTTCATCAAACCCGGTGTAGGTGGTGCTTACGGCGCCAAGAAACCGTGGTACGATGCACTTCAAGACCCCGGATTCAACCAAATGCAGTACCTCAAGAGACTGATGCTTGCGTTTCCCTATTTCGAGCGTGTGCCCGATCAGAGCATCATTGCCGGAGTAAATGGCGAACGCTATGACCGCGCTATCGCTACCCGTGGCAACGATTACCTGATGGTGTACAACTACACCGGTCGCCCCATGCAGGTAGACCTCTCTAAGATTAGCGGAGCCAAGAAGAACGCTTGGTGGTTTACGGCCAAGAATGGCAAGCTCGAGTACATTGGCGAGTTCGACAGCAAGGTACACACGTTTCAACACGATAGTGGATACAGCAGTGGCAGCGATCAGGTGTTGATTGTGGTTGATTCCGCCAAAGAGTATGTGAAGAAAGATTGGACTGAACTACCCGTATGAAACAATTAAACCTCCTTATTTTCACGTTCCTTCTCCTTAGTGGGGGAGGAACGTTGTCGCTTGCCTCCTCGTCACCTGCTGCATCTCCACGTGCAAGAAGCATGGCTAAAAGCGTTATTGCCACTCGGCACCTGCGTGTGGAACAGCTGACCAACCCCTTAGGTGTAGATGCGAAACAACCCCGATTGAGCTGGCAGATTGCCTCCAACGAGCAGTCGGTGATGCAGATCGCCTACCACGTGCTGGTAGCCTCTTCGCCCGAGAAGTTGGCTCGCAACGAAGGCGATCTTTGGGATAGTGGCAAGGTCATGAGTGATGCTTCGCAATGGATAACCTATGCAGGCACATCACTCAAGAGCAACACGCGTTGCTACTGGAAAGTAAAAGTGCACACCAACAAAGGCGAAGCTCCATGGAGCGAACCGGCGTTGTGGAGCATGGGCTTGCTGGGCGAGACCCATTGGCGTGGTCAGTGGATTGGCCTCGACCGTGCGTCCCCCGGCGATAGCGAAACGCAATGGAGCCGCCTTGCTGCCCGCTACCTACGCAAAGAGTTCGTGGTAAGCAAACCCGTGAAATATGCCACCGTGCACCTCAGCGGATTGGGGCTTTACGAACTTTTTATTAACGGACAGCGTGTGGGCAATCAGGTACTGGCACCTGCACCAACCGACTACCGCAAAACCGTATTGTACAACACCTATGATGTGACTTCCTTGTTGAATGCCAATAGTGTATCGGCTACTCCAAACGCTGTGAGCACCAACCGAAATGCATTGGGCGTTACCCTCGGTAACGGTCGCTACTACACCATGCGTCAAAACTACAAGCCCTATAAGATACCCAACTTCGGTTATCCCAAGCTTCGGTTAAACCTCATCATCGAGTATACCGACGGCACGAGCGAAACCATTGCCAGCGATGCCGGTTGGAAGCTCACCACCGAAGGGCCTATTCGTAGCAACAACGAGTATGATGGCGAAACGTACGATGCCCGCAACGAGCTCGTCAACTGGTCTAAACCCGGCTACGACGATAGTCAATGGATGTCCGCTCAACGCGTGGCCATCCCCGACGGCACACTACGTGCGCAGATGATACCCGGCATGAAGGTTACCGAAACACTGCGCCCTGTGTCGATGAAGAAGTTTGCTAACGGAACCGTGGCGGGCAAAAAGACCGGCTTAGGCACTAATCCTCTTTTTAAAAGCCCACGTTACATCCTCGATTTTGGGCAGAATATGGCCGGATGGGTGCGCTTGCGCATCAAAGGAGCAGCAGGCGATACGATTCGTTTGCGATTTGCCGAAACGCTCGATAAGGAGGGCAACCTCTTTGTCGACAACCTGCGCGATGCCCGTGTAACCGATACCTACATCGCCTCCGGTCGCGAACCCAAGGGCGCTACTTGGGCTCCCTGCTTCATTTATCACGGTTTCCGTTACGTCGAAGTAACCGGTTACCCCGATCCGCAGCTGAGCGACTTTACGGCCGAAGTAGTTGAAGACGAGATGGCTCATACGGGTCGCTTTGCGAGCTCGAATGAAACCTTGAATGCCGTAGTCAAGAACGCTTTCTGGGGTATTCGGAGCAACTACAAAGGCATGCCTGTAGACTGTCCCCAACGCAACGAGCGTCAACCTTGGTTGGGCGACCGCGTGATGGGTTGTTGGGGCGAGAGCTACCTGTTCGACAACGGTTCGTTCTATGCCAAATGGGCCGATGACATCAGCGATGCGCAACGCTCAGACGGCTGCATCCCCGATGTAGCCCCGGCCTTCTGGAACTACTACTCCGACAATGTAACCTGGCCTACCGCCTTGCCTATGGTGTGTGATATGCTCTACACTCAATACGGCAACATCGAGCCCATGCGTCGCAACTATCCTGCCATCAAACGGTGGATAGCGCATTTGCAAGCCGAGTTTCAGGAGAAAGAGGGCATCATTACCAAAGACAAATACGGTGACTGGTGTGTACCGCCCGAGGCACTCGACCTTATTCACAGTCGCGACCCCAAACGCCAAACAGACGGTTCGCTTATCTCCACCGCCTACTACCTCAAAGTGTTGCAACTGATGCACCGCTTTGCCAGTGCGCAAGGGCTCACGGCCGAGGCCGAAGTGTGGGAGACCGAAGAACGTCGCGTGAAAGATGCATTTAATGCTCGCTTTCTGCATGTAAAGTCCGGCACCTCTGCTGTGCCTGGTCATGTGCTTTACCCCGATAGTGTGTATTACGGTAACAATACGGTTACGGCCAACATCCTTCCGCTTGCTTTCGGTCTGGTGCCCAAACCTCAGGTTGAAGAGGTAGTGAAAAACGTTGTGGCTGGTATCATTACCACAAACAAAGGTCACTTATCTACCGGAGTAATTGGTACCCAGTGGTTGATGCGCGAACTAAGCCGCAAGGGTCACGCCGGTGTAGCTTATCTGTTGGCAACCAACAAAACCTACCCATCGTGGGGATACATGGCAGAAAACGGAGCTACTACCATCTGGGAGTTGTGGAACGGCAACACCGCCAACCCCGAGATGAACAGCGGCAACCACGTGATGCTGTTGGGCGACCTACTTCCATGGTGTTTCGAGAACCTGGCAGGCATCCGTCCGCACCGCCAACGGGTGGGTTTCAAACACCTCGTGCTGCGACCCAACTTCGAGATTCAAGAACTGAGTCGCATCGACGCTTCCTACGAAACACCTTACGGAAAGGTGGTGAGCCAATGGAGCAAAACCCCGATGCACTTGAATTGGATCATCGAGATCCCCGCCAACACCACTGCCGAAGTACACCTGCCCGGTGGCAAGGTAGAGCAAATTGGCAGCGGTCGTTACCAATACAGCGTCGATATCGTTACCCGGGAGGCTGCCATCACCAAAGATGAGTTTCTCTACGAGCAATCGGGATTTCCCGAATGCCACAGCGGCACCATTGTAGAAACGCCGAAGGGGGATTTGGTAGCCTCTTACTTTGGTGGAACCAAAGAGCGTAACCCCGACTGTAGCATCTGGATAAGCCGTAAGCCGAAGGGTGCAAAGGGGTGGACAGCCCCTGTGCTGGCTGCCGATGGCGTATTTGCCAAGAACGATCCGCACCTGGCATTGGCTGGCTTAGGAGGCATCAGCTATGCCGATGTGCCGAGTAGCGAAACAACACCTCAGCGCCGTGCTTGCTGGAACCCCGTGCTCTTTCAGGTGCCCGGTGGCGACCTGCTGCTCTTCTTCAAGATTGGCTTGAAGGTAAGCGACTGGACCGGCTGGGTGGTGCGCTCGCGCGACGGTGGCAAAACGTGGAGCCGTCGCGAACCCTTACCCGCAGGCTTCTTGGGCCCGATTAAAAACAAGCCCGAGTACATCAACGGACGCATCATCTGCCCCTCGAGCACCGAGGGCGATGGGGGGTGGCAAGTACACTTCGAGATCTCCGATGATAAAGGCAAAACCTGGAAGAAAGTAGGTCCGCTTACTGCCGAGCTCTCGCTACTAACGCCCGACCGCAAGCCCGGAACGGTGCAAGAAGACGACGCAGAAGCAGGCGAGGCGATAGCCGGAACAGGGGCGAAACCGATCTTTGCCATTCAGCCCAGTCTTCTTCGTCATGCCGACGGGCGTTTACAGATTCTCTGCCGCACCCGCAACGCGCAACTGGCTACGGCATGGAGCAGCGACAATGGCGATACATGGAGCAAGATTACCCTGAGCTCGTTGCCCAGCAACAACTCGGGTACCGATGCGGTGACACTCAAAGACGGCCGACACGTGGTAATCTATAACAACTTTAGCACGCTGCCCGGCACACCCAAAGGGGTGCGTACGCCGCTCGGCATTGCCGTGTCAAACGATGGAGTGAACTGGCGTCATGTGCTTACGCTCGAAGATAGCCCCATCAGTCAGTACTCTTATCCTGCCATCATTCAAGGCAAAGATGGTAAGCTGCACGCCCTTTATACTTGGCGCAGGCAACGGATGAAGTATGCCGAGATAGATCCAAGCCTGTTTTGATAAAGAAAAACAGTCAAAAGCTTGCATTTGTCTGTAAAATGTAGTATATTTGACAGTGTAATCCTGAATTAGATTCGGGAGCGTATATAGTAAAAGAGGGGAGCCGTGGCTTCCCTCTTTTTTATGCAGACAACCGTTGTTGAAACTGCCATGCATGGTTCATTGCTGTCGAATGCACGGTTCATTTGGGCTTTTTGCTCGGTTCATTGGAGACGAATGCACGGTTCATTCGCCCCGAGAGTGGTAGGCTTTCACTCGAAGAGGGTACCTCTCTCATCAGATGCTACCGCTTTGGTTAATCTATCCTAAAGCTGCTCTTGACAAGATTCCCCTCGAAACACTCCTCTTGTATCGTTTTTTCTCTGCTCCTCTGCGCCTGCTCACCGCTTTTACAAAGCGGCTGCAGCTCCCTTGATCAAGCTGCTTCCAGTCCGTATTATTGAGTACAAATTCCTCTGTTTGGCGTCTTCTTTCCAAAACAGGCTTCAGCTAATGAACATTAGGTGTCAGCCGACGAAATTCTAACGAAACATAGCTAACGTACCTCAACACCATGAAGAAACTACTCACTACTACAATTCTGTTGGCGTTTGCCTTCGGGTTGGCAGCAGCAGACATCTGGGTCTCTCCGCAAGGCAACGATCGTCACGACGGAACAGCCCAATCACCCAAAGCCACCCTGAACGCTGCTTTGCGGCAAGCTCGCGAATGGCGCAGGCTCAATGATGCCGGTATCGAAGGGGGCATTACAATTTACCTTACGGGTGGTACACATGCCCTGTACGAACCGCTATTTATTCGTCCCGAAGACAGCGGTACGGAAACTTCACCTACCATCATCCGCAGTGCCCCCGGACAGCTGGCAGTGGTGAGCGGAGGTGTGCCTTTTGGTCACTGGAAAAAGCAAGGAAAGCTTTGGGTGGCCGATGCTCCCGAGTTTAACGGTCGTCCGTTGGAGTTTCGTCAACTCTACATCAACGGTAAGAAGGCTGTTCGCGCTCGCGACGTGGCCAACTTTGAGCAGATGCATCGCATCCGCAGCGTTGATACCGAGAACGAGATTCTTTGGGTTCCTGCCGCAGCCGTGCAGCAACTCACCAAAGCCCCTTGTGCCGAGATGGTGTTGCACCAGATGTGGTGCATAGCGAACCTTCGCATCAAGTCAATCGATGTACAGGGTGATTCGGCAGCCGTTCGCTTTCATCAGCCCGAGAGTCGCATACAGTTTGAAAGCCCGTGGCCGCGACCCATGGTGACTACCGATGGACACAATTCAGCTTTTTATCTCACCAATGCGCGCGAACTGCTCGACTGTCCCGGTGAGTGGTTTCACGACATCCGTACCGGCAAGGTTTATTACTATCCACTGGTAGGAGAGGAGAGCATCACCGAGGCGATTGCTCCCGGTGTAGAAACATTGGTTAATGTAGAGGGAACGCTCGACTGCCCCGTTTCGCATCTTCGTTTCGTTGACCTCTCCTTTCGCTACACCACTTGGATGCGTCCCACGCTGCAAGGCCATGTACCGTTGCAGGCAGGCATGTACCTCACAGATGGTTATACGCTATCGCCCAAGATGGTGCGTCCGGATGGAAATCACTTGCTCGATAATCAAGGGTGGCTGGGGCGTCCTGCTTCGGCCGTACGGGTAAGGGCAGCTCGCGATATCGACTTTGAGGGTTGCACGTTCGAACACCTAGGATCGACAGGGCTCGACTATGAGTGGGGCACGCAGGGCGGCACGGTGAGCAACTGCTTGTTTCGCGATATTGCCGGAAACGGTATACTGGCAGGAAGTTTCAGTCCGGCGGCACACGAAATTCACCTGCCTTATGATCCTACCGATGTACGCGAGGTTTGCTCGCACCTCACCTTAAGTAAGAACCGCATAACCGATGTAACCAACGAAGATTGGGGCACGGTAGGCATCTGTGCGGGCTATGTGCGCCACATCAACATCGAATACAACGAAATAAGCGAAGTGTCATACACCGGCATCAGCTTGGGTTGGGGATGGACACAGACCGTGAACTGCATGCGTAACAACCGCGTGCATGGCAATCACATACACCACTACGGCAAGCACATGTACGACGTGGCGGGCATCTACACGCTGGGTGCACAACCCAAGACGGTGATTTCAGGAAACAAGGTACACAGTATCTATCGCCCCGGCTATGTGCATGACCCTAGCCACTGGTTCTATCTTTACACTGACGAAGGCTCTTCTTTTATCACCGTAAAAGACAACGAGGTAGAGGGAGACAAGTTTTTGAAGAACGCTAACGGCCCGGGCAACACTTGGGAAAACAATCGTTTTCCGTTAGACAACCTTTTGCCACCCGTTCAAGCAACTTCGACAAGTACTACTACTAATCAATAACTCTTTCATCGCATGAAACGAATCACGACCTTTGGCACTTTGTGCCCAGCTGGTGGGCGATACTGCCAATCAGTCTAAGTACCAAGCGCTGGGTACTGCGCTCAAAGGCAAACTAGAATCTGCTTTCTGGAACGAAGAGAAGCAAGCCTTGGTGCACAACCGGGTAAACCAAGCACAAGGAAACGGCACGGTTTTGTATGCGCAAAGTGATGCCGTGACCCGTTACGCCAATATGTTTGCTGTATTCTTCAACTAGCTCGATGGAAAGAAGAAGCAAAGCATAAAGCAGTCGGTGCTCGCGGTGTATATGGATCACAAGAGGATTAAAGTGAAGGCCGGGCAGGGCAAGGGATACCTTACCTTCAAGAGCCGACGAACACCAAAAGTTAACATCGGAACACCCGAGAAAGTAGCCGATGGCAGCTGGCGTTTATGGATTGATTCGCCCGAAGAGCGGGTGGTGCAGTATCAATGGTAGCCGAGTGTTGAGTACAAAAAGCGGCTCAGCTCGTCTTGCTTACATAGAAAACTCAAAAGATTCAATAAATGAAGACGATCAAATTATTCCTGTTTGCTGCCGCTGCCTGCGTGCTGGGCGCATGCGGAAAGCAAACAGTGACAATTATGACTCCACCGGACGCCTCTAAGCGCGTGTTGTTTGGTGCAGAGCAGTTACAAACTACGCTTGAGGAAGCCGGTTACCGGGTGACGCTGCAAAACGGTGTGACGCTTCCTGCCGATGCCAAAGAGAAAGCAGTTTACCTGACAGAAGTAAACGACACCACCATCCGCAAGGAGGGTTTTCACATTACTACCTCGGGGAACCTGACCACTGTAAGTGGACGTGACGGTAGCGGTGTGATCTACGGTTGCCGCGAACTGATTGACCATGTAACGGATAAGAAGAACCTTGAGTTTCCGATAGAGATGAAAGATGCACCCGAGATGGTGCTTCGTGGTGCTTGCGTTGGTCTGCAAAAGACCACCTACCTACCGGGACATACCGTTTACGAATACCCCTATACGCCCGAGAGCTTTCCTTGGTTTTACGACAAAGCGCAGTGGATAGAGTACCTGGACATGTTGGTGGCCAACCGTATGAACTCGCTTTATCTGTGGAACGGACACCCCTTTGCTTCGTTGGTGAAGCTCAAAGACTATCCCTTTGCGCTTGAAGTAGACGAAGCTACGTTCAAAAAGAACGAGGAGATGTTTACTTTCCTAACCGAAGAGGCCGATAAGCGAGGCATCTTTGTGATTCAGATGTTCTACAACATCCTCTTGTCTAAACCCTTTTCCGACCACTACGGACTGAAGACACAGGATCGCAACCGCCCCATCACACCACTTATTGCAGACTATACGCGCAAATCGGTGGCTGCTTTCATTGAGAAGTACCCCAATGTGGGGCTGCTTGTTTGCTTGGGCGAAGCCATGGCTACACACGAAGACGATGTAGAGTGGTTTACCGAAACCATCATCCCCGGCGTAAAAGACGGATTGAAAGCCTTGGGACGCACCGACGAACCTCCGTTGCTGCTACGTGCACACGATACCGACTGTAAGTTGGTGATGGATGCCGCCCTGCCGCTGTATAAGAACCTGTACACCATGCACAAGTACAACGGAGAGTCATTGACTACCTACGAACCACGCGGACCGTGGACAAAGATTCATACCGACCTCAGCTCATTGGGCTCCATACACATCAGCAACGTACACATTCTTGCCAACCTTGAGCCGTTCCGTTGGAGCTCGCCCGACTTTGTGCAGAAAACCGTACAAGCCATGCACAGCGTGCACGGTGCCAACGCTCTGCACCTCTATCCGCAGGCCTCTTACTGGGACTGGCCTTACACGGCCGACAAGCTGCCTAATGGCGAGCGTCAGAAGCAACTGGAGCGCGACTGGATGTGGTACAAAGTATGGGGACGCTACGCTTGGAACTGCCACCGCGACCGCAACGACGAAATGAGTTACTGGAATGCACAACTATCCGATTACTACGGTACCTCGGACAAGGCATCGGCCAACATTCGCGAGGCGTACGAAGAGTCGGGCGAGATTGCGCCTAAACTGCTTCGCCGCTTCGGCATCACCGAGGGCAACCGCCAAACCCTGCTACTGGGTATGTTTATGAGTCAGCTGGTCAATCCTTATAAGTACACCATCTATCCGGGCTTCTACGAAAGCTGTGGCCCCGAAGGCGAGAAACTCATTGAGTACGTAGAGCGCGAGTGGAAGAAGCAACCCCACGTAGGCGAATTGCCTCTCGATATCATTGCGCAAACCACGGCTCATGGCGACAAAGCTATTGCTGCCATCGATGCTGCTGCGTCGTCGATAACAAAGAACAAAGCCGAGTTTGCTCGTCTGCAAAACGATATGCACTGCTACCGCGAGTTTGCCTACGCCTTCGACTTGAAAGTAAAAGCGGCCAAGTTGGTACTCGACTATCAGTGGGGAAAGAATCTGGCTCGCCTCGATGAGGCTGTTCCGTTGATGGAGCAGAGCCTTGAGCACTACCGCAAACTGGTATCGCTCACTGAAGAGCACTACCTGTATGCGAACAGCATGCAAACGGCACAACGTCGCATCCCCATTGGTGGCGACGATGGCACGAATAAAACTTGGAAAGAGCTGTTGGTACACTACGAAAAGGAACTGGAAAACTTCAAAGCGAACCTCGCCATGCTGAAGAGCCAAGCAGATGGCCAAACAGCTCCGCAAACAGCAGCAATCAGTGCCTTACCCGAAGCCTCTTGCATAAAGAACTTATCGTTTGGTGGAAGCTCTCGAGCAGAAAAAACTGCCGTGAAGCTCGCTGAAGGTGCTGCGTTATTTACCAACCTTCCGGACAAGATTGAGGGGATGGCTCCCGAGCTGAAAGGGTTAACAGCCTACCGCTTCGATGGAACCAAGCAACGCGAAGAGGGAACAACAGTGGCGTTTGAAACCACTGCTCCGGTGAAATTATTGGTGGGTTACTTCCGCGACGATCAGAAGAAATACGCCAAAGCACCGAAGCTTGAAACCGACGCTTCGGCCAACGAATACGGACAAGCCGAACCGGTGCTGACCAATGCCATGCGCATCAACGGTTTGCCCCTTGCCAACATTCATGCGTATCACTTTAAAACCGGAAAGCATAAGCTGCTTCTTCCCAAAGGATACACCCTGGTACTCGGCTTTACCGAAGCACCCATTGCCACGCGAAATGCAGGTTTAGCAGGTGCCGAAGAAGCCATGGATTGGCTGTTCTATTAATGAATGAGCTATAAGAGCATAAATATGAAAAAGCAATTACTTACCTTCTGCTTGTTACTGACGGCTTGGAGCAGCAGCGCACAACGGTTGCCACAGCTGGAGATTTCCAAGGATGACAAGTGTCTCTCGCAGGTATACGAAGCAGTGAAAACTCCTTATAAATATGGTCTTGTTGTTGCGCCTACAGACAATAACCACAAGATGGATTGTCCGACGGTTTTTCGTCAAGGCGATAAATGGTTGATGACCTATGTGGTGTACAACGGTAGGGGAGGGCAAGACGGGCGAGGTTATGAAACCTGGCTCTGTGAAAGCGACGACCTGCTGCAGTGGCGCACACTGGGGCGCATACTGAGTTTCCGTGATGGCACGTGGGACGGCAACCAACGGGGCGGATTTCCCGCCTTGCAAGAGATGGAGTTTGGAGGTAGTTACGAGCTGCAATCCTACAACAACCGCCACTGGATGACCTACATCGGAGGACCGGGCACGGGCTATGAGGCGGTCAACGCTCCGCTAAGCATTGGCTTGGCTTGGACAAAAGGAAACATTGCCACACCACACGAGTGGGAGTCACTGGCACGCCCCATCCTGAGCTCAACCGATAAGAAAGCCCAATGGTGGGAGACGTTGACCGAGTACAAAAGCATTGTATACTGGGACAAAGCCAAAACACTGGGCGCACCATTTGTGATGTTCTACAACGCCGGCGGTCGCCATCCCGAAACGAACTTGAAGGGAGAGCGTGTAGGTATTGCCCTTTCCAAAGACATGAAGAAGTGGAAACGCTACGCAGGCAATCCTGTTTTCACTCACGAGGCCGAAGGCATCATTACGGGTGACGCACATATACAGCGAATGGGCGATCTGTACGTGATGTTCTACTTCTCGGCTTTCGACCCTTCGCGCCCGTACAAAGCGTTCAATACTTTTGCGGTGAGTCGCGACCTGGTGCATTGGACGGAGTGGACAGGCCCCGATCTCATTACCCCCTCGAAAGAGTACGATAACCTGTTTGCGCATAAGAGTTACGTAGTGAAACACAACGACGTGGTTTACCACTTTTACTGTGCGGTGAATAAGAACGATCAGCGAGGCATTGCCGTGGCAACAAGCCGCCCAATGGGGCGCTCGGCAGTGCATTTCCCGACAGCAGACACGAAACAGCGGAGGGAGGAGACTGAGTTAAAAGAGGGTTGGAGAACCCAATTGTGCTCTACAAACGGGGAGGTTTCGACAAGCAATGGTAGCAAACTAAACAAAGTAAGCAAAGCCAACGGTGCCAACGAGGCGATTACCGTGAGCCTGCCTCACAATTGGGACGATTATTATGGCTATCGCCAGCTTACGCACGGCAACCTACATGGATCGGCTCTGTACACTAAAACACTCTCGATGCCCGAGATAGCACTCGGTCGTCGCTACTTCCTTCGCTTCGAAGGGGTGGGAACCTATGCTACGATTCGGATCAATGGCAAGGATTTCGGTCGCCATCCTGTGGGTCGCACCACCTTGACACTCGATGTAACGTCGGCTTTGAAGCGAGGCGATAATACGATTGAAGTACGTGCCGATCACCCGGAGATGATATCCGATATGCCTTGGGTGTGTGGTGGCTGCTCCTCTGAATGGGGATTTAGTGAAGGTTCGCAACCGTTAGGCATCTTCCGCCCGGTGGTGTTGGAGGTAACCGACGAAGTGCGTATTGAACCCTTTGGCGTACATGTGTGGCACAACGATCGGGCCGATTCGGTGTTTATCGACACTGAAGTAAAGAACTACAGCAACCAAACCGTAGAGATAGAGGTGGTTAATAAACTCAATGATGAAGACGGCCGGGCTATGTTTCGTTTAACCTTGCCCGTGTTGCTCACAGCAGGCGAAACAAAAACTGTTCGTCAAGCCTCGGCCATTTCTAACCCCACACGTTGGAGCACGGAGCAGCCTTACCTCTATAAGCTTGTCTCAATGATTAAACGAGGCCCGAAAACAACCGATGAGATAGCCACCCCGTTTGGCATTCGCACACTGAGCTGGCCGGTGAAACGAAGCGATGGAGACGGTCGATTCTTCTTGAACGATAAACCGGTGTTCTTGAATGGAGTTTGCGAATACGAGCATCAGTTTGGTCAGAGCCACGCCTTCAGTCGTGAGCAGGTGGCGGCTCGGGTCAAGCAGATGCGTGCAGCCGGATTCAACGCTTTCCGTGATGCGCACCAACCTCATCACCTCGATTACCAAAAGTATTGGGACGAGGAGGGAATCTTGTTCTGGACACAATTCTCGGCACACGTATGGTATGACACACCCGAGTTTCGCGAAAACTTCAAGCAGCTCTTGCGTCAGTGGGTCAAGGAACGTCGCAACTCCCCCTCGGTAGTCATGTGGGGCTTGCAGAATGAAAGTACCTTGCCCAAGGCGTTTGCCGAAGAGTGTAGTGAGATTATCCGCGAAATGGACCCTACGGCTCGACGCATGCGCATCATCAGCACGTGCAACGGAGGAGAAGGAACCGATTGGAATGTGGTGCAAAACTGGAGTGGCACGTATGGAGGAGATATCAATGCATACGGTCGCGAACTGTCGCGCTCGAACCAACTGCTCAACGGTGAGTATGGTGCGTGGCGCAGCATTGACCTGCATACTGAACCGGGTGCATTCGATGCCAACGGCACGTGGAGCGAAGGGCGCATGTGCCAACTCATGGAAACCAAAGTGAGACTGGCCGAACAAGCGCGCGATAGTGTGTGCGGACAGTTTCAATGGATTTACAGCAGCCACGATAATCCCGGTCGTCGCCAACCCGATGAAGCATTGCGCACCATCGACAAGGTAGGTCCGTTTAACTACAAAGGGCTCGTTACCCCTTGGGAAGAGCCACTGGATGTGTATTACATGTACCGTTCCAACTACGTATCGGCAGAAAAAGACCCCATGGTCTATTTGGTTAGTCACACCTGGCCCGATCGCTTTGCCCAAACCGGTCGTCGCCGTGCTACCATCGAGGCATATAGCAATTGCGATTCGGTACTGCTGTATAATGATGCCACCGATGCCGTGTACTTAGGCCGAAAGAAGAATAACGGCATAGGCACACACTTTACGTGGGAAAATCGTGACATACGCTACAATGTGCTTCGTGTTGTGGGTTACTACCAAGGTAAGCCGGTAGCCGAAGATGTGATTGTGCTTCGTGGCTTGGAGCAAGCTCCCGGCTTTGAACAGCTGTATCAAGGTTCTGCACTGGTGCCAACGGCAGCCGACAGGCAAGCAGGCAAGCACCTGTTGCAAGGAGCTGATGCCTATCAGTACCTCTACCGCATCAACTGTGGTGGCGATGCTTATACCGACAGCTACGCACAAACTTGGGCAGCCGATGATACGCTCTACTCGCGCTCTTGGGCCGAACGCTTCAAGGGGTTGCACCCCTTTCAAGCCAGCCAGCGTACCACCAACGACCCCATTCGGGGTACACGCGATTGGCCTCTGTTCCAATCGTTCCGCTTCGGACGACACGAGCTCTCTTATCATTTCCCCGTGGCCGATGGCACGTATCGGGTAGAGCTTTACTTCTCGGAGCCGTGGCACGGAACGGGTGGCAGCGCACAGACCGATTGCGAAGGCTTGCGACTGTTTGATGTAGCCATCAATGACTCGGTAGTGATCAACGATCTTGATCTTTGGGCCGAAGCCGGACACGATGGCGCTTGCAAACGAGTGATAATGGTTAGGGTAAAGGGTGGTGAACTGCGTATTCATTTTCCCGAAGTAAAAGCCGGGCAGGCAGTGATTGCTGCTATCGCCATTGCGGCCTCCTCTACCAATCAAACTATAGGAACTTCCACGACTCAGCCTACAGAAACCTCTGCGAGCAAGTTCTCGTGGGCAGCTCTCAACAGTGACGTAATGGAGAAAACCCCGAAAGAACTGCTTCCTGAGGATAAGAATGCCCGCGTAAGCACGCCCTACGAGGCCGAAAAGGCACTGTTCAAAGGCAAATACACCAAGAAAGAGTACCGCAAGCAGATGGGCGTATTCTTCGGAGTGGGCAAGCAGAATAGTATGGAATGGAACATCTCTACCGGATTGGCACAAGTCTATGCCCTTCGATTTAAATACATGAACGCCTCGGGCAAACCACTCGCTGTGCGCATGCAGTTTATCGACTCGAAAGGAGTAGTGCTAAAAGACGATGTGCTCAGTTTTCCCGAGACTACCGAGAAGTGGCGAATGATGAGCACCACCACCGGTACTTTCATTAATGCGGGATATTATCGCGTGGTTCTCTCTGCCGATGACATGAATGGTCTGGCGTTTGATGCACTCGATGTACAATAACTAAAAACAGACGATCAATGAATAGAATTTATCTAACTCTCATCGCAACCGTTACTTGCTTGTGGCTTTATGCACAACCACAAGCCTTGCCGGCCAACGCCTCTGCTGTTGTGAATGATTGGGAGAATCATCATGTGTTGCACATTAACCGCGAGCCGGCACGAGCCGCTTTTGTGCCCTATCGGGATAAGATGGGCGACTGCACGCTAAGCCTCGATGGCGAATGGCGCTTTCGCTGGACACCAACACCGAGTGAGCGCATCGCCGACTTCTTTCGGACCGATTTTGACGACACGCAATGGGTGACTTTCCCCGTTCCTGCCAACTGGGAGGTGAACGGATACGGTACACCGATTTACGTATCGGCGGGATACCCGTTTCGCATCGATCCGCCGCGCGTGATGGGTACTCCTAAAACCAACTATACTACCTACAAAGAGCGTAATCCTGTGGGGCAATACCGTCGTTCGTTCACCTTGCCACTCAGTTGGCAAGCTGGCGGACAAACCTTTCTTCGCTTCGAAGGGGTGATGAGTGCCTTCTACGTATGGGTCAACGGTAGCCGGGTGGGCTATAGTCAAGGAAGCATGGAGCCCAGCGAGTTTAATATCACTACTTACTTAAAACCCGGTGCAAACCAAATCGCTCTGGAGGTGTATCGTTACAGTGACGGCTCTTACCTCGAAGATCAGGACTTCTGGCGATTTGGCGGCATTCATCGCAGCATCGGTTTGGTACATACACCCGATATACGCATTCGCGATTTTATGGTGCGCACCCTGCCCGATGCGGAGTATAAGAATTTCACGTTGCAGATTGATCCGCAACTGAGTGTGTATCGACAAGAGCAAGGCAAAGGCTATCGCATTCGCGCCGAGCTCGATACGTTGGTGCTCGAAAGAGCGGTTGAGCCCATTCTCGATCTGGAACATAAAGCGGCCGTGATGAACGAATGGTATCCGCAACGCGGCCCTCGCAAGATGGGGCGCTTGTCGGCTCTGGTTCCTTCACCCCGACAGTGGACGGCTGAAACGCCCCACCTATACGACCTTCACCTGTCGCTTATTGACAGCACCGGACGAGTGGTAGAGCGCGTGCGTCAACGCATCGGGTTCAGAAGCGTTGAAACCCGCAACGGGCAACTGCTTATCAACGGGCAGCCCATCCGCTTTCGCGGCGTGAACCGCCACGAACACGATCCTCGATTGGCTCGCGTGATGACCGAAGAACGAATGCTTCAAGACGTTTTATTGATGAAACGTGCCAACATCAACGCAGTGCGCACCAGTCACTATCCCAACGTGAGCCGTTGGTACGAGCTTTGCGACTCGCTTGGTCTCTATGTAATGGACGAGGCCGATATTGAAGAGCATGGACTGCGCGGTACGCTGGCCAGTGCGCCCGATTGGGCGGCAGCATTTCTTGACCGTGCCATTCGTATGGCCGAGCGAGACAAGAATTACCCCAGCATCGTGATGTGGAGCATGGGCAACGAGAGCGGTTACGGCCCCAACTTTGCTGCAATCTCGGCTTGGTTGCGCGACTTTGACCCTACGCGCCCCATCCATTACGAAGGAGCACAGGGCGTAGATGGTGCACCCGATCCGACAACCGTCGATGTCATCAGCCGCTTCTACACCCGTGTGCAAGACGAATACCTCAACCCCGGCATTGCTGCCGATAAAATAGGAGAGGAGCGGGCAGAGAATGCACGCTGGGAACGCCTGCTCAGTATAGCGCAGCGCACCAACGACAACCGTCCGGTGATGACCAGTGAATATGGACACGCCATGGGCAATGCGTTGGGCAACTTTCAGGAGTATTGGGACGAGATATACAGCCACCCCCGCATGTTGGGTGGGTTTATTTGGGACTGGGTCGATCAAGGCATCTATAAATCGCTGCCCGATGGCCGCACGATGGTGGCCTATGGAGGCGACTTTGGCGACCAACCCAACCTGAAAGCATTTTGCTTCAACGGTGTGGTTCGCTCTGACCGCGAAACAACGCCCAAATACTGGGAAGTGAAAAAGGTTTATCAGCCGGTTCATCTTTCAATGGGCAACGAGTCGTTGGTTAATGGCGGTGAGTCGTTGAGCAGTAGTTATCAATCGTTGGCGAATGGTAACGGAAAGTTGGATGGGGCGCAATCCCACTCTCGCTTGTTCATAATCAACCGAAATCATCACAGCAGCTTGGCAGCCTATCGTTGCTTATGGACACTTTCCGTAGAGGGACAACCGAAAAAGCAAGGTGAACTTGTCTTGCCCGAGGTTGCTCCAGGAGCAACGGGCAACATCGCTTTGCCACAGTTTACGCTTGAAGCGAACAAGGATGTTCGCCTGCTGGTTCGATTGGTACTGAAAACCGATATGTCTTGGGCAAAAGCGGGACACGAGGTTGCCTTTGAACAATTCTGTCTACAACAGGGCCGATTGGCTACCTCTTCAATCGAACAAAAGTCAGCAATTGATCAAAAACCTGCTATTGATCAGAAACCAGCGGACAGAAAGAAACCAGCGAATAGGCCAAAAGGAGTGCTGAATATATCCCAATCAGACGGTGGACTGCATGTAACCGGGAAGGACTTTGCTGCCACTTGGAGCTTGAAAGAGGGAAACCTCTCTTCGCTGCAATACAACAAACGCGAAATGTTGGGACAAGCAACCGGCTTTCCGGCTCACCCCGTAACGCAAGCCTTCCGCGCGCCAACAGACAACGATAAGAGTTTTGGAAACTGGTTGGCCAAAGATTGGCAATTGCACGGCATGGATGCCCCCAAGATAACAACCGAGTCAGTCGCTCATCACATGAGCCCCGAGGGTGCAGTAGTAATTGAGGTGCACACCCGCAATCAATACCAGAAAGGTGCGTTACACACCCGCACCCTTTATACTGTATCTGCCAATGGAAGCATCGACCTGCAAACCAGTTTCCGTCCTGAAGGCGAACTGCCCGAACTGCCTCGACTAGGATTAGCCTTCTGTTTAGCTCCTGCCTATAACACCTTGACTTGGATGGGACGTGGACCACTTGACAGCTACCCCGATCGCAAACAGGCTGCTACGATTGGTTTATGGAAAGGAAGGGTAGCGGATCAATACGAGCCTTATCCTCGTCCGCAAGATGGAGGCAACAAGGAAGAGGTTCGCCACCTCTCGCTCACCGATGCTAAAGGACGGGGGATAAAGGTAGAAGCCATCGATAAACCATTCTCTGCATCGGCCCTGCACTACACGCCGCAAGACCTTTATGCCGTAACTCACGATTGCGACCTGAAACCCCGACAAGAGGTTATTCTTAGCCTCGATGCTGCCGTGCTTGGTTTAGGTAACAGCAGTTGCGGACCCGGTGTGCTCAAGAAATACGCTATAGAGAAGCGAGAACACACGTTGCATCTACGCATTAGCCACCAGAAATAACGTCGTGGCCTAACGCTTAAAATAAGAAATAAATTATAACACAACTAATAGAAGAATGAAAAGAGTAATCAACCTGATCTCCCTTGCCGTGTTGACTGCGAATTTGTTTGCGCAGTCAACACCGGTCGAAATTACACCCCGCGAACAGCGAACACAGCTACACTACCTCTCGGGGCGTGGCTGCGACGACATGGTTCAATGGGATTTTCAATGTACCGACGGACGCAATGCCGGTAAATGGAGTAAAATTGGAGTTCCTTCCTGTTGGGAGCTGCAAGGTTTTGGTACCTATCAGTATGGAATCAGCTTTTATGGCAAACCCTTTCCGGAAGGTGTAGCCAATGAGAAAGGTATGTATAAGTACGAGTTTGAAGCTCCCGAACAGTGGCGAGGCAAGCAACTTGAATTGGTTTTTGAAGCCTCGATGACCGACACGGAGGTGAAACTAAACGGTCGCAAAGTGGGCAGTAAGCACCAAGGTGCATTTTATCGCTTTTCGTACAACGTAACCGATATGTTGAAGTATGGCAAGAAGAATCTGCTCGAAGTGACCGTTGCCAAAGAGAGCGAAAACGCCAGTGTGAACCTGGCCGAGCGCAGAGCTGACTACTGGAACTTCGGTGGAATCTTTCGCCCTGTGTTTGTTCAGGTAAAGCCGGCTCTCAATATTCGTCACGTCGCCCTTGATGCACAAGCCGACGGAACATTTCGTGTTCATTGCTACCTGAATCAGGCAGTCGAAGGAAGCAGCATTCGTACGCAGATACTCGACAACAAAGGAAAGAAAATAGCTCAAACCACCACTCCGGTAAAAGTAGGCAGTGATTGGGCCACGCTTCAAATGAGTGTTGCACAACCTGCCTTATGGACAGCTGAAACACCCAACTTGTACAAAGCCTGTTTTGAACTGCTGAACAAAGAGGGTAAAGTGCTGCACAGCGAAACCGAAACCTTCGGATTCCGCACCATCGAAGTACGTTTGAGCGACGGGCTCTATGTAAACGGAGTGCGCATCAATGTGCGAGGTGTTAACCGTCACAGCTTCCGCCCCGAAAGCGGACGTACACTGAGCAAAGCCAAAAACATTGAGGACGTGCTGCTGATCAAGGACATGAACATGAACGCCGTTCGACTGAGTCACTATCCGGCCGATCCGGAGTTTCTCGAAGCTTGCGACTCGCTTGGCTTATATGTAATGAATGAGTTGGCCGGCTGGCATGGCAAGTATGACACCCCGACCGGTATTGGTCTGATTAAAGGTATGGTAGAGCGAGACGTGAACCACCCCTCGGTGATATGGTGGTGCAACGGCAATGAGAAGGGTTGGAATACGGAGCTGGATGGTGAATTTCACAAATACGATCCGCAACGTCGCCCGGTTATTCATCCACAAGGCAACTTCTCGGGTTTTGAAACCATGCACTATCGCTCGTATGGCGAGAGTCAGAACTACATGCGTCTGCCTGAAATCTTCATGCCGACAGAGTTTTTGCACGGACTTTACGACGGTGGACACGGTGCCGGTTTGTACGACTACTGGGAGATGATGCGTCGTCATCCTCGCTGCATCGGTGGCTTCCTCTGGGTGTTGGCCGATGAAGGGGTGAAGCGTGTGGACAGGAACGGCTTTATTGATAACCAAGGAAACTACGGTGCCGATGGTATCGTAGGCCCGAACCACGAGAAAGAGGGTAGTTTCTATACCATTAAGCAACTGTGGAGTCCTGTGCAAGTGATTCCTGTTGCTGCTGCAAACGACAAGAATTGCGCAGGCGGCAAGAACGTCACGATGATTGATGCCTCGTTTAACGGAGAGTTTACGGTGGAGAACCGCTACGATTTCCTGAACTTGAACACGTGTCGCTTCATCTGGAAGCAGGTGAAATTCCCTTCGGCTGGCGAACGGACAGATGCTGCACCTCGCATACTGAAACAGGGCGAACTGAAAGGAAGCAATGTGCCTCCTCACGCTTCGGGTAAACTTACTATCGGCACAGCTGTTTTGGCTGAAGCCGATGCACTCTTTCTAACAGCTATCGACGGGAACGGACAGGAACTTTGGCGTTGGTCATTCCCCGTGAACAGACAACACGACACAAAAGGGGTAACTGCCTCTAACGCTTCATCAAACTCTGCATCCAAGCGTGTCACATTCGAAGAGACAAAGGATGTTGTTGCGGTGAAAGCCAACAACCGTACCTTCGTATTCTCTAAGAACAACGGACAGCTTCAAAACGTGACGGTAGGTGCACAAACCATCAGCTTCGGTAATGGACCACGGGTTATCGCTGCTCGTCGTGCCGACCGTTCACTCGATCAGTTCTACAATCACGACGATGAGAAGGCCCAAGATAAAAACCGAACCTATACGGAATTTGAAGATGCAGGTGTTTTTGCCGGACTGGATGTACAGCAAAAAGAGAACGACTTGGTGGTAACTGCCAATTATCGTTTAGGGAATCTTGATCGTGCGCAATGGACCATAACCCCTGCCGGTACAGCTATTCTCGATTATACCTACAACTTCTCGGGTGTAGTCGACTTGATGGGTGTCTGCTTCGATTACCCCGAAGACAAAGTGTTGAGTAAACGTTGGCTGGGTGCCGGTCCGTACCGCGTATGGCAAAACCGCCTGCACGGAACACAGTTTGATATTTGGGCAAATGAGTACAACGACCCTATACCGGGCGAAACATTTACCTACCCCGAGTTTAAAGGTTACTTTGCACAGGTGCAATGGATGAATCTGAGAACTCAAGAGGGTGCTGTAAGCTTGACAAATGAAACACCGGAGACGTATGTAGGGGTTTACCAACCTCGCGACGGACGCGACCGCCTGCTTTACACCTTGCCCGAAAGTGGGATTTCCATACTCCATGTAATTCCTGCCGTGCGCAATAAAGTAAATGCAACCGATTTGTGTGGTCCTTCCTCACAACCTCAATGGGTTGATGGACCTCAAACAGGACGCATTGTGCTTGAGTTTAATTAATGCATAGACGGGACTAACCGGATACATCTAAAAATGCGTCGTCGCTCGGGAAAGAGTGACGACGCATTTTTTTTACTTCTTGTAGATCAATTTGCTTTCGACCCCATCTCCGAAAAGATTATCGCCAAGCGTAGTGATTTGATTGCCCAACGCCAAGACGTGGCGCAAGTTATCGCATCCCATAAAAGCACCATACTCGATAGCGGTAACGCTTGCCGGTAGTTCTAATGTTCCGCACAGTCGTCCGCAATTGCTAAATACGCGCTGGCCGATCACTTTCAAGTTCTGCGGCAGTTTCACACGCAATAAATACTTTTTCTGTGCGAAGGTGAAGTCGGGGATGGTAGTGGCATTTGTTTTTGAAATATCTACAGAGACCAGATTCGGCATATAGTCTTGAATCAGCTTAAAGTCGGCATTGTCCAGCTTCCCTTCTACGGTGAGAAAGTTGATGTCTTTCGGCTGCATGCCGGCTTTGATGATTTCACTCTCAAGACTTCCCATCAGTCCCACTTGTATATTAGCTTCGAAAGGTTCACCTTCGATAAAGGCAAACGTCTCCCAATGATTTTTCTGACGATACTCGTCACTACTTCCCAGTGGAATAAACACAGCCGTTATACTGTCGGCTAAGCCTTCTGGCAATAGATTTGGAGGGGTTTTCTTCTTGATTTGACAGATTTTAAGATTCTCGCACCCTTTGAAGGCGGCATCTTCAATACTTTTTGTTTTCTCGGAGAGAATGACTCTTTTAAGTGAGCGTTTACCTTTGGCTTGTCCGTTCTCCACCCTACAGAACGCATAGGCAGGAATAAAATTGGGCATATAGACGTACGTCTTCTCGGGGTATGTACCCTCTTTACCCACATACATCCTGATTTCTGCATTGGATACATCAAGCACTTCGAGGCTCTTGAACCCATCACGTAGATGCTTGAAGTCGATCGCGTTAATCCTTCCGGTCAGGGTAAGATTAGTCACGGTGTTGGCCTCCTCTTCAGTCATCATTGAGATCAATGTTCCGGGTTTGGCTACAAAGTAGTTTTTGCTGACTTGTGCTGCCGCAATAAAGCAGTTGGCACCAAGAGTCAGACTGATGAGTAAATGGTTCAGTTTCATAAGTTGTGATAATCGTTTGGACAAATATAGAGATTTTATGCTTATTTTTGCTCAATCATTTCAATCATTAACAAAGTTATAGAAAAGATGCACAATTGGTGGTTTAGTCTGAATGTACGTGGTAAGGATATTCTATATGGTTTGTTGGCGGCAGTGACGCTATACGGTGTTGGCTTTGCGTTTTCTCTTTTGTTGGGTGTGGTAGAGGTGGTGAGCTTTCATTATCAACCGTTACAACTGTTGAGGGACCTCTTTTACTGTTTTCTTATCGCTTTATTCGAAGAGATTGTAGCCCGTGGGCTTGTTTTGGGAGGATTGCTGCGCATGCGTATGAATCGTTTCTTAGCACTTGCCCTATCATCGATTCTGTTTGGCTTTATGCATCTGTTTAATCCGGGGCTGGCGTGGCTTCCGCTGTTTAATATCATCCTGGCAGGAGCGATGCTCGGGGCTGCGTTTCTCTATACGCGTAACCTCTGGTTCGCCATTTCGCTGCATCTGTTTTGGAATTGGATTCAAGGACCGGTATTGGGATACGGTGTAAGTGGCAATTCGTTTGGTTCCTCTTTAGTAAGTATTCGTTTATCGGGCAATACGCTGCTGAGTGGTGGTACTTTCGGTTTCGAAGGATCAATTCTTTGCACGGTGCTGCTCGCTCTCTTTACCGCGTTTATTATCTGTTGGTTTGAACGAGGTGCGTTCAAACCAACAGATAAGGCATGCAACTAATCGTTAACGCAACCCAATAGCAGAGTTTATGCGATGGTTTAGCTTTGCTCAACTCCGATTAAGGTGAGCTGGATGCGCTTGCGCTCCATATCAAGGCTCATTACTTTGACCATTAATTGTTGATGGATGGAGACCACTTCAGTGGGGTCGGAGATAAACCGTTCGGCCAGTTGAGAGAGGTGTATCAATCCGTTTTCTTTGATTCCTAAATCGACAAAAGCACCAAAGTTAGTAATGTTTCCTACGATACCCGGCAGTATCATGCCTTCGCGCAAATCGTTGATGGTGCGTACATTTCGATCAAACTCAAAGATTTTGATCGCTTTACGTGGATCGCGCCCCGGCTTGTCGAGTTCTTGAATGATATCTTTGAGGGTAGGCATGCCTACGGTGGGGGTTATATAGGCCTCTATATTGATTTTTTGGCGTAACTCTTTGCTAGCAATCAGTTCAGCTACGCTGCAATTCAGGTCTTTGGCCATTTGCTCTACAATGCAGTAGCTTTCGGGGTGTACGGCTGTGTTATCCAACGGGCTTTTTGCTTCTGGTATGCGCAAGAAACCGGCACACTGTTCGAACGCTTTGGCTCCCATGCGCGGTATCTTCATTAATTCTTTGCGCGAAGTGAATGCACCGTTTTCGGTGCGGAAGTTCACGATGTTTTGCGCCAGTTGCGGCCCCAGTCCCGAAACATAGGTCAATAAGTGACTGCTGGCCGTATTTAGGTTAACGCCTACCAAGTTCACACAGTTTTCTACCGTTTGATCCAGTGATTTTTTGAGCTTTGACTGATCTACATCGTGCTGATATTGACCTACACCGATCGACTTGGCATCGATCTTCACGAGTTCGGCCAATGGGTCCATAAGTCTCCGGCCGATAGACACGGCACCACGTACCGTTACATCGTAATCGGGAAACTCATCGCGGGCAATTTTTGAGGCCGAATAGATGGATGCTCCCTGCTCGCTTACTACAAATACTTGCAGCTTGCGATCAAACTGCTGAGCCGTTACAAAGTATTCGGTTTCCCGACTCGCTGTTCCATTGCCTATGGCAATGGCCTCTATTTGGTACGCTTCTACCATCTTTCGTAGTTTGGCGGCCGCCTCTTTCTCTTTGCATACCGGTGGGTGAGGGTAGATGTTCTCGTTGTGAATCAAGTTACCTTGAGCATCGAGACAAACGACCTTGCATCCGGTACGAAAGCCGGGATCAATACCCAACACTCGTTTCTGCCCCAAGGGAGCCGCAAGCAGTAATTGGCGTAGATTCTCGGCAAATACACGGATGGCCTCTTCATCGGCCTTCTCCTTCGTCATGGCTGCAAATTCAGTTTCGATAGATGGTTTCAACAGACGCTTATAGGCATCCCTAACCGCTTCTGCTACTTGCTGGCTACATTCGTTGTTGTTACGCACAAATTGGCGTTCAAGGCGTTCGGTACACTCTTCGTCGTTGGGGCTGATGGATACTTTCAGTAATCCCTCCGCTTCGGCCCGGCGAATGGCGAGCAGGCGATGAGACGTACACCGTTTCAAGGGTTCGGCAAAGTCGAAATAATCGCGGTATTTAGCGGCTTCCTCCTCTTTTCCTTTGACTACCTTAGCCGTGAAAACGGCTTGGCGAGCGAACTGGTTACGCACCAAGTTACGTGCTTGTTGGTCTTCGTTTACCTGTTCGGCCACAATGTCTCGTGCGCCTTTTAAGGCATCATTGGTGTCTTTTACCTCTCCTTTAACAAAAGTTGAAGCTTTCGTGGTTAGGTTGTTTTCACGCTGAAGCATCAGGATAACAGCCAGTGGTTCCAATCCTTTTTGGCGGGCGGCTTCGGCACGCGTTTTACGTTTGGGCTTATAGGGCAGGTAAAGATCTTCCAGCTCGGTGGTATTCCAACTGTTTTCTATTCGTTTTTGAAGTTCGGAGGTCATTTTCCCCTGTTCGGTAATGGAGTTAACTATAGTCTCTTTACGCTTAGCCAAGTCGCATAACCTATCGTTTTGTTCTTTGATGTTTTCGATTTGTACTTCGTCGAGCCCACCCGTTACCTCTTTGCGGTAGCGGCTGATAAAGGGTATCGTTGCACCGTCTTTTAGGAGCGTAAGTGTGTTTTTAATTTGCTTTTCCGACACGCCTAAAGCAGCGGAAATCATTTGGTGAAATAAGTCCATAAGTATAATGCTATAATAATCGACAAATGTACGTATTAATCTCCTAAAATCACTAAAAATTCGTATATTTGCCGGCAAGAAGTAACATCGTAACTCTAAAAGTGAAGTTAAATATGTCAATCAAGGACAGGTGTATTATAGGTCTTCTTTTTATTATTGTTGGTTCCTTCTGTTCTGTACAAGGACAGGCAGTCAACAAAAGGAAAACTATTCTTATCATTAGCTCATACAATCCGGCTTCTTCTCAGACAGCTGGAACGATCTCTGATTTTATGGATGAATACGCCCGTTTAGGTGGACGTTCTGTCATTGAGCTTGAAAACATGAACTGTAAAAGCTTCTCAGAAGCCCCAAGCTGGAAGGCGACGATGAAAAACATTCTTGTTAAATATCAAGGGGAAAAGGCTCCCCATTTAATTATACTTTTAGGACAAGAAGCTTGGGCCTCTTACCTCTCTCAAGAGGATTCTACGCTATGCACAACACCTGTGATGTGCAGCCTCGCCAGCCGCAACTTGGTGATTCTTCCTACAGAGAAAGACACATTGGAAACTTGGATGCCCGAATCGGTTGATTATCTCTCGGGCGAAGTCGGGCATCATGAAGTGAAATCGGGTTTTGTTAATGAATACGATATCCCGGCCAATATCCGGATGATCAAACACTTTTATCCTCAAACCCGTCACATCGCTTTCTTATCAGATAATACCTATGGCGGTGTCTCTATCCAAGCATTAGTTCGTAAAGCCATGCGGTCGTTTCCCGAACTGGAACTAATACAGTTAGACGGACGCTCCAACACCATTTACACCATTGTTGATAAATTCAGACTACTGCCTAAGCATACGATTGTATTGGTCGGCACATGGCGTGTTGATAAGAATGAAGGTTACTTTATGCGCAATACCACCTACGCCATGATGGAGGCTAACCCTACGCTCCCTGTTTTTAGCGCAACGAGCGTAAGCATGGGCTACTGGGCAGTAGGAGGGGTAATGCCGGCTTACCGAAACTTAGGTAAAGAGATGGGACGCGAAGCGATAAAGATAGAGGCACATCCCAACGATAGCACGCATCGGATTGAAGTAATCAAAAGCCAAGTCGAGTTAGATTATAAAAAAGCAAAAGAGCTAAACCTAGATTTAAGCGCTTTGCCTTTTCCTGCAAAGATTGTCAATCGTCCACCTACATTCTATGAACAATACACCTATCAGCTATGGGCTATTTGTGGTGTGCTTATCTCACTGTTTATTGGGTTGTGTGTTTCGTTACTTTTCTTTTACCGCACCAAGCTGCTTAAAGACAGACTCGAGAAGTCAGAACAAGAACTACGTGAAGCCAAAGAACGTGCAGAAGAGTCCAATCACCTGAAAAGCGCATTTCTTGCCAACATGAGCCACGAGATACGCACTCCCTTAAATGCCATTGTCGGTTTCTCCAACGTGCTTTCTGAAGGAGGAAACTCCCCCGAAGATCAACGCAACTTTTTCGAGATTATTCAAGCCAATTCTGATTTATTGTTGCGCTTGATTAATGATATTCTCGATCTCTCGCGTTTGGAATCCGACCGGGTAAAGTTGTCTGCAGAAGAGTGTGATGTGATATCGCTTTGCCGACAAATACTTGCTTCGGTTAGCTTCTCTAAAGCAGAACGAGACAATACATTCGTATTTAGCTGTGCTTATGATGAATACCTGCTGATGGTCGATACTCAACGCATGCAGCAGGTGCTTATCAACTTACTAACCAACGCCAATAAGTTTACCGAAAGCGGAATCATTACATTGAAGTTTGAAGTAGATGAGCAACAGAACAGTGCTTTTTTCTCCGTATCAGATACCGGTTGCGGAATTCCGAAAGAGAAAGAGAGTCAAGTGTTCGAACGATTTGAGAAATTAAATGAATATGCGCAAGGCACCGGACTAGGGCTGTCCATCTGTAAACTAACCGTTGAGAAATGGGGAGGAGAAATCTGGGTTGATCCGGAATATACAGATGGGGCTCGTTTTGTGTTTTCGTATCCATTAAACTAATTAATGTGTCAATAAACAGATGAGAAAATTTATAGTTATCTATGCCCTATTATTCTGCTACGTACTTGTTTTACCTGCACAAGAGCGAGAAGTTAAACTTAAGTTAGTCGAAACAAGCGATATACATGGTAATTTCTATCCCTATAATTTCGTTACCCAAGAAGAGTGGTCGGGAAGTTTGGCACGTGTGCATGCCTACGTGCAAGAACAACGAAAGGTCTATAAAGACAATCTTTTGTTGCTTGATAATGGCGATATTTTGCAAGGTCAACCAACAACCTATTATTATAACTACATGGATACCATCTCCACCCACTTGTGTGCTTCGATAATGAACTACATGGGTTATGTAGCCGGCAACATGGGTAATCATGATGTGGAAACCGGACACGCTGTATTCAATCGCTGGATTAGCGATTGTAAATTTCCTATATTAGGAGCCAACATCATTAATAAGAACACAGATGCTCCTTACCTGAAACCCTACATTATTGTCAAACGCAAAGGAGTCAAAGTAGCGATACTGGGTATGATTACTCCGGGCATTCCGGTGTGGCTGTCCGAAAACTTATGGAAAGGACTTCGCTTTGATGACATGGAAGAGACGGCACGCTACTGGATGAAGGTGATTCGTGAGAAAGAAAATCCGGATTTAGTAGTCGGTCTTTTTCATTCCGGACAAGAAGCACAAGTGATTGGAGGAAAATACAACGAAAATGCCTCGTTGAGTGTTGCCACGAATGTACCCGGATTTGATGTGGTGATGATGGGACACGATCACAGTCGGGAGTGCAAAAAGATCGTAAATGTGGTTGGCGACTCTGTTTTAATAGTCAATCCCGCCCATAACGGCATTGTAGTAGCCGATGTAGATGTGACATTTAAATTGAAAAACGGAAAGGTAAAAAGCAAAGAGATAACCGGTACGCTTACCGATGTAAGAAAGTATGGAGTCAGTGAAGCGTTTATGACCGAGTTCGCTTCGCAACATAAAACCGTACATGAATTTGTATCGAAGAAGATAGGTACCTTCACCGAAGACCTAAGAACTCGCCAGGCTTACTTTGGCCCCTCAGCATTTGTTGACTTTATTCACTCCTTGCAATTTGACATTTCCAAAGCAGACATCTCTTTCTCTGCCCCTCTAGCTTTTGATGCATTTATAGCCAAAGGAGATGTTCAAGTTGGCGACATGTTCAACCTCTATAAATACGAGAATATGCTTTACGTAATGAAGCTTTCCGGTAAAGAGATCAAGGGGTTTCTTGAAATGTCTTATTATATCTGGACAAACCAAATGAAGTCACCCGAGGATCATCTACTTTGGTTCAAACCGGTGCCTCTTGAAGGCATGGGCGAAAGAGCCTCTTTTCAAAACTTTAGTTTTAACTTCGATTCGGCCGCCGGTATTAGGTATACAGTAGATGTAACGAAGCCTCAAGGCGAGAAAGTGACAATTATCAGCATGGCCGATGGTACTCCATTTCACTTTGACAAAATCTATAATGTTGTAACCAACTCCTATCGGGGCAATGGCGGAGGTGAGTTGCTTACCAAGGGTGCAGGCATTCCTCAAGAACAGTTGAAAGATCGAGTTATTTTCTCGACCACTAAAGACCTTCGATACTACATGATACAATACATTACCGAGAAAAAGGAGCTGAACCCACGTCCGCTTAATCAATGGAAGTTTATTCCAGAAGAGTGGACTATACCGGCTTCTAAACGCGATTATAGATATTTGTTTTGTACAGAACCCAATAAAAAATAAATACGCTATGTCTGAAGAGTTACATTTTTTGTCGGGTAGCAAAAAAGAGCAATACCGCTCTTTGCTACCCCAAATCAAATCGTTGATTGAAGGAGAAGAGGATTTGATTGCCAATTTAGCCAATACAGCAGCTGCTTTGAAAGAGGCGTTCGGCTTCTTTTGGGTCGGGTTTTATTTGGTTAAACAAGACGAATTAGTGCTTGGTCCGTTTCAAGGACCCGTAGCTTGTACCCGTATTCGCAAAGGCAAAGGCGTTTGTGGAACAGCTTGGAAAGAGGCTACGACACAACTTGTTCCCGATGTAGATGCTTTTCCCGGTCACATTGCTTGCAGTTCAAGTTCGCGTTCTGAAATCGTAGTGCCACTGTTCAGAAATGACGTGGTGTGGGGAGTACTCGATGTGGATAGTGATCAACTCAACGACTTTGACGAAACCGATCGAACCTACTTGGAACAGCTTGCTACCTACTTATAGCTGTTAGTAACTTATAGCCAATACCTACTTGTAGGTAATTGTTAAAAAATGAAGCCGTTTCTTTGTTTTTTTTACATAATAAGCGTTACCTTTGCCTTCTCAAAACAGAAAATACATTTATCGGTGAGAAGTATACAAAGGGTTCTGTTTCCATTTCTGTTGCTAACCTTGTTTGCAACCTATCAAGTAGGCATTACGCTGTTTACTCACGTTCACTATGTGAACGGCGTGATGATTGCACACTCTCACCCCGGTAAAGAAAACCACACCCATACCAAGACCGAACTTGTTGTTATTGATCGCTTGGTTACTTTTCAATCTGTAGAGGCAGGCAATTTTATCGACTTTGAACTACAACTGCCGTTGTTGTCATCTATCGAAACACCCGTTCAGTCTCTCGTGGTTATGCGTACTCACTTAAGGGTACTCTCTTTGCGTGCACCTCCTGCTGCGCACTACCTAAATTATTAATTTCTATTTTTATTCATTTCTAACATTTTTCAATGAAACACTACATATTTATGTTTGTGCTCACTTTCGTGTGCATAAACCTCCTTGCCGTAAATCCAATTAAAGAAGGCAATATGATTTCCGGCCACGTACTCGTGAAAGGAACCGATGAGAATATTCCATTTGCTACCGTTCAACTTGTTGGACACGGTGGTGGAGCTGTAACGAATGAACAAGGACAGTTTGAGTTTCAGAAACTCCCTGCAGGCGACTACATGCTTCGGGTACAGGCCATGGGTTATCAAACCCAAGAAAAGAGGGTAACAGTAAGCAAAGCGTTTGCAACCGTGGTACATTTTCGTATGGTAGAAGAGGCTTTTACCACGGATGAAGTTGTTGTTTCGGCTAACCGTAACGAAGTAAGCCGAAGAGAAGCCCCAGTGGTGGTCAATGTCATGAGTAGTAAGTTGTTCGAAGCTGTTAACTCGACAGATTTGGCCAAATCACTTAATTTTCAAAGCGGTTTGCGGGTCGAGAACAATTGTCAGAATTGCGGCTTTCCCCAAGTACGTATCAACGGATTAGAGGGGGCATATTCGCAGATCCTGATCAATAGTCGTCCCATAATCAGTGCTCTATCCGGTGTATACGGCTTGGAGCAAATCCCGGTCAATATGGTCGAGCGCATCGAAGTGGTACGTGGTGGAGGTTCTGCTCTATTTGGAGCCAACGCAGTAGGCGGAACCATTAACATCATTACCAAAGATCCTATAAGTAACTCCTTTCAAGTAGCCAGCAGCCTGTCGAGCATGAATGGTAAATCATGGGAGCAGTACATGGGTGGCAACGTTTCGTTGGTGTCGAAAGACAACAGCTACGGCATTGCACTTTACGAAACCTACCGCAACCGCAATCCGTATGATGCCGACGGCGATGGCTTCTCTGAGTTAGGAAAACTCAACATGAATACATTCGGTTTTCGCGCTTACTATCGCCCCACTTATTCTAGCCGAATCAATGTGGAGTATCACACCACCAATGAATTTCGCCGAGGCGGAAATAAATTTGATCTACAACCCCATGAGTCAGACATCACCGAACAAACCAAACACATCATCAATAGCGGAGGGTTAAGCTACGACCGTTACTGGAACGAAGCAAAGCGTAAAATCTCCATATATGGTTCTATGCAGCATACCGATCGAAACAGTTATTACGGCGCACAAAAAAACCTCAATGCCTATGGCAAAACAGACGATCTGACGTGGGTAGCCGGAGCAATGTATGTAGGTAATATGGATCGGTTCTTCTTTGCACCTGCCACCTTCACTGCCGGTTTTGAGTACCAAAACAACTCGCTTCACGATGTGATGGCCGGCTATCACCGCGATATGAAACAAGACGTTCGCATTGCAGGTGCCTTTGTACAAAACGAATGGCGCATGCATAAATTCACCACACTGATAGGAGCGAGGCTCGACAAGCACAATTTAATTAAAAACCTCATTGTTAGTCCTCGCATCAACTTCCTTTATAAACCGGTTGATCATTTGCAGGCTCGTTTAACCTACTCAACCGGGTTTCGCGCACCACAGGCCTATGATGAAGATCTGCACGTAACCGCTGTAGGCGGCGAAGGCATACAAATCAGATTGGCCGACGGGCTGCGCGAGGAGCGTTCAAACAGCTTCAGTAGTTCGGTAGATTGGACCCTACCTATCGGTCACTGGCAAACCAATCTTCTCGTCGAAGGCTTTTATACAGACCTGCGTCACGTGTTTGCTTTGACAGACATTGGAGAGGATGAAAACGGAGACATGATCAAAGAGCGTCGTAACGCCAATGGAGCCCGTGTATACGGAGTGAACCTCGATGCCAAATTGGCTCATGGACGCGAAGCACAGTTTCAGCTTGGGTTTACTGCTCAGCGCAGTCAATATACCCAAGAGGTAGTATGGCGCGAAGAGATAGATGGTGTGGCATTATCAACCAAACGCATGCCTCGTACGCCCGATTATTACGGATACTTCACCTTCACCTCGGCACCGACGAAGCATTTTGACTTCTCTCTATCGGGTACGTACACCGGAAAGATGATTGTGCCCCATATGGCAGGCTATATCAAGGAAGACCGTATGGAATCAACGCCACAGTTCTATGACTTGAACCTGAAGCTGAATTACACTTTCTTGCTCAATCATCACCTCAAGTTGCAACTAAACGGTGGTGTGCAGAATATATTCAACAGTTTTCAGAAAGACCTTGACAAAGGAGAGTTCCGTGACTCAGGCTATTTTTATGGACCCACACAACCCCGTACTATATTCATTGGATTTAAGATTATGAATTAGCCTATTAATCCGTATCTTTGTGGCAAAAGACGAAATATGGATATCAGCACCATACCATTGGTAGGAATAAACGATGCTCGCTGCTTGCAAAACATTGATTTTATTGATAATGATTTTGCTATCTTTGATGATGTATCCGATCTTCCGGTAAGAGGCTATCCCAGTCGCATGAATGCGTCTGTGATCAGCCTCTGCCTCAAAGGAAGCTCTCGGGTAGGCATCAATTTACAAGAGTATATCCTAACCCCACATACCCTGTTAGTTACCCTTCCCGATCAAGTTATTCAGCACATCAGTAAAACGGATGATTTTTCAGGAGTTTTTATTGTTGTATCTAAAACTTTTGTCGACGATACTTTCCCTCGACTTACCCAGATGCTCACCTTCATGTTCGATGTGAAAGAAAACCCTACGCTACTGTTAAGTGACGAGGATGTGAATTGTTTATTGGAGTATCACTCTTTCCTGTGGAAGAAGGTGCGCATGTCTCATAACATCTATCGCAAAGAGATTACACAAGGTATCCTTTTGTCACTGTTTTACGATCTTCACAATATGTACAAGCGGTGCGCCCCGAAAATTAATCGGCTCATGAGTCGGAAGGAAGAGTTGATGGATAAATTCCTACGTGAAGTTATTGAAAATTACCGTTCAGAGCGTACAGTAAGCTATTATGCCGATAAACTTTGCCTTACTCCCAAGCATCTCTCTGGTGTAATCAAGGAGGTAAGTGGAAAAACAGCCGGCAAATGGATTGAAGATTTTGTTATTCTCGAAGCCAAAACCTTGTTGATGTCCTCTGATATGGCCATACAAGAGATTGCCGAATCGTTAAATTTTACCAATCAATCCTTTTTTGGCAAGTATTTTAAGAATAGTGTTGGGCTTTCGCCGAGAGAATTCCGCAAACGTTGATGCGCTCTTTTTTCTCCTTGTTTTAAAGCACCCCCGCTCGCACCCTGCTCAGCGTTTCGGGTGTCATAAGCAAGTATGAGGCAATGTGCGATAACGGTGCCCGTTTAATGATCTCCGGATGATGCTTTTGCAGCAAGTGGTACCGTTCGCGTGCGGTTTCAAACCTCCAAGAGTCTGCTTTGATTTGCGACACAATGAGCGAATACTCCAACACCTTGCGGTAGAACAAATTGATTTCGACCGATGTTTCCACTAGATTCAGCAGCGTTTTATAAGGTAATAAGTAGATAGTCGAAGCCTCCAATGCCTCTACCATCAGTCGGGTAGGCTCTTGCTTGAGTAAACTTTCGATACACATCACAATGCATCCCTCGTACGAGAAATGCTCTGTAACATCCTTGCCGTTCTTATAATAAAACTGTCTCAACATACCCTTGCCTACAAATATCATTTCGTGACACACCTCGCCTTCGTTGAGTGATAACTCCCCCTTTTGCAGTTCTTTGCATACAAGTGCCTCCTCCAAAAGCAGCCTTCCCTGTGGCGACATTTCCGGAAATCGCGAATTAACGACCGCATCGACCGTTTCTTTTCTTAGTTCCATAGTTCCAATCCCATAATGTAATCATTCATGTAATACCCGTTGCCAATAGGGAAGTCTCCTTCGCCTAACTTTTTCATACCCATTCGTTCATAAAAGTGCAAGGCTTTGTTGTTGCGGTTTACGTTTAGCTCCATTAAACAGGGTTCGGGGTGTATCTCTTTGATGTATTTAATGGCCTGTTCAAACAAGAACTGTCCGATACCCTTTCCTTGAAACCCCGGTATGACATAGATTTTTTGCAGGTGAAACACCGCTTTCTCTTGCGCTTGTACCGATAGGTAGCCACAAGCTGTTTTGTCCCAATAGGCAATAAAGTATACGTGTCCCTCTTCCGTTATCTGTTTCCAAATGTTTTCGGGGGCATACATCCATTCCATCATGTAGTCAAGTTGTTCGGGCGATAGTATGTTTTTATAGGTAGCCGGAAACACAATGGACGCTAATGTGTTAATAAGGTTGCAATCGGCTGTAGTTGCTTCTCGAATGGTCAACATATTCATCTGTTTAGGATATTCAATGAAGCAACAAAGATACGCATTATTTCTATTTATGATAATGAGTATTGCAGCTAATGGTTTAATTAATATTAAATTACAGTACTTTGTATTGCATAGTACTATAGCAATGCATATATTTGTATCGTTCTTAAAAGAAAAGCTTATGTATGTTGATAATGTAAAATCGCAGATGCGCAAGGGGATGCTGGAATATTGCATCATGCTCTTGCTACACCGGGAGCCAGCCTATGCTTCAGATATCATTCAGAAGCTGAAAGAGGCAAAGCTGATCGTAGTAGAAGGCACACTGTACCCACTGCTTACCCGTCTTAAAAACGAAGATTTGCTGAGTTACGAGTGGGTGGAATCTACACAAGGCCCACCACGCAAGTACTATAACCTCACGGAGCAAGGAGAGGAGTTTCTTTGCGAATTAGAAACTTCATGGAAAGAACTGAATGACACCGTAGCTCATATTGCTAATAAATAACCCTATTAAATAAAGAGATAACAATGAAGAAGACATTGACAGTCAATTTGGGTGGAGCCGTTTTCCATATTGATGAAGACGCCTATCGTCTGTTAGACAATTACCTGTGCAACCTGAGACTTCACTTTCGCAAGCAAGAGGGAGCCGAGGAAATTGTCAATGACATTGAGACCCGTATTTCCGAACTCTTTGCCGAGAAGCTGAATGCCGGTTTGCAAGTCATCACCATTAGCGATGTAGAAGAGGTCATTTCACGCGTAGGCAAGCCCGAAGATTTTGACGACGAATCAGGGCAAGAACCTCCATATAACAACAAGAAAACAGCTTCTACACAAGGTAGCAATGCCGGTACCAACAGCACCTATCGTCACCGTTTGTTTCGCGACCCCGACAATAAAATCTTAGGTGGCGTTGCTTCCGGAATAGCTGCCTATCTCGACTGGGATCCCACTTTAGTACGCGTACTTTTCATCTTTCTGTTGTTTGTGCCCTATTGCCCCATGCTGATCCTTTATATTTTCGCTTGGATAATTATTCCCGAGGCACGTACAGCTGCCGACAAACTTCACATGCGCGGCGAAGCCGTTACCGTAGAGAATATAGGTAAAACCGTTACCGACGGATTTGAAAAGGTAGCCAATGGCGTAAACGACTACATGCAATCAGATAAACCACGCACCCTTCTCCAAAAAGTAGGCGATGTGTTGGTACAGATCGCCGGATTCTTGTTGAAAGCCTGTTTGGTGATTTTTGCCATTATCTTCAGTCCGGTATTGTTTATCCTTGTGCTTGCGTTTGTGATACTGCTGGTTACTTTTATTGCATTGATTGCAGGTGGTGGAGCCTATCTTTACAGCCTGTTTCCCATGGTCGATTGGGCTCCTTTGGCCTCTGTTTCTCCGCTTATGACCGTAGGCGGTAGCATGGCAGGCATTGCCTTGTTGGCCATACCCATACTAAGCATTCTCTATACCGCTTTGCAACAAGGCTTCCACTGGTCGCCTATGCCTACAGGGGTCAAGTGGACGTTGCTGATCTTATGGATAGTATCTTTGGCTGTATTTCTTATCAACCTATTTGCCTTGGGCTGGCAACTTCCATTATACGGCATTCACTCTGTTTAAATAACACCTAAACGATCATGGGCGAACACATTTGTTTCAGAAGAAATGAGCGTTTGGCAACAGTCAATCCTCATTGGAGAGGTAATCCGGTGGTGCGCGGACGTTTTTTCAATCGTCAGCATCGTTTTCGCCCCGGCATGGGTAGTGTGCTCAAGTGGCGCTTCTCCTCCAATCCGCAACGCAAAGAGAAACGAGAAGAGAAATGGAATCCCCAAGTGACCTACCTGCACTCGCTCGATGCCGTAGTGGGCGATTCATTGATATGGCTCGGACATAATTCGTTCTTCCTTCAACTTTCAGGAAAGCGAATCATGTTCGACCCCGTGTTTGGACACATTCCTTTTGTGCGTCGCCAAAGTGAATTCCCTGCCCATCCCGATATCTTTACCGAGATTGACTACTTGCTGATTAGTCACGATCATTTTGATCATTTAAACCGCAAAAGCGTAGCTCGTTTACTGCTCAATAATCCGCAGATGAAGCTGTTTTGCGGGTTGGGCACGGGGCAACTCATTCAGAGCTGGTTTCCCAAGCTCGAAGTGATCGAAGCCAGTTGGTATCAGCAGATAGCCGACGAAGAGCTAAAAATCACCTTTCTACCTGCTCAGCATTGGAGCAAACGCTCCATAGGCGATGGCGGACAACGCTTGTGGGGTGCCTTTATGGTTCAAGACGAGCGTCTCTCTCTCTATTATAGCGGTGACACAGGTTACTCCAAACACTTCCGCGAGATACCCGAGTTTTTTGGAGCCCCCGACTATGCCTTGCTCGGCATTGGTTCCTACAAGCCCCGTTGGTTTATGCGTCCCAATCACATTTCTCCTACCGAATCGTTGACAGCCGCCCAAGAGATGAAAGCCGCGCTAACCATCCCCATGCACTATGGCACCTTCGACCTTTCGGATGAACCCTTGCACGATCCTCCCAAAGTATTTGCTTCCGAGGCCAAGAAACGTAAAGTCAACGTAGCCATTCCTGCACTGGGCGAGATCGTGAAGTTGAAACCGATGAAGTAGAATTAGCTCACTGTTTCACAATCACTGGTTCCCCATAAACTAAATACGGTTCATCCGATAAATGCGTAGTTGATACATAAGAAAAGCTGGTATTTCATATATTTGAATAACTACAATCAAATATATTATGAATACCAGCTTTATGTACCACGCTTTTGGCGTTCGTGAACAAG
>JAGOOC010000044.1 GCA_017992695.1 Bacteroides sp.
GGAAAAGAGACTCCTTTAAGCATTGACGGTACGCTGGGCAATTACTATTCAGCTTATATTCAATGGTCGCCCGACTCCAAACGAGTCGTCTCTGCCAAAATACGTCCGGTTGAGAAGCGGTTCGTTTATTATGTCGAATCTTCACCGACCGACCAACTCCAACCCAAACTACACAAACAGGAGTACTGTAAGCCCGGTGACGAACTACCGTTCAAAGTACCCTGTATCTTTGAAGTCGAAACTGGCAAAAGTGTGATTCCGACTACCGATCTATTTCCACAGCAATATGACATTACTACCATTCGATGGGATTCCGATAGTCGTGCCGTCACTTTTGAATATAATCAGCGTGGACATCAGCTTTACCGAGTACTTGAACTATCAGCCGAAACGGGAAATGTGCGTCCGCTAATAGAGGAGAGTAGTCCCACTTTTGTGAATTACAGTCGTCACTTTCGGCACGACCTGACCAACGGAAAAGAGATCATCTGGATGAGCGAACGTGATAATTGGAATCACCTTTACCTCTATAATCGGCAGACAGCACAGGTTGATCATCAAATTACTCGCGGAGAATGGTATGTGCGCGAGGTGCTTCGCGTTGATGAAGAGAAGAAGTTGATTTATTTCTCCGCCAATGGAATGGTTGCGAACGAGGACCCCTATCTTTTGCGTTACTATCGCATCGGGTTCGATGGCAACAACCTTACTTGTCTGACCCCCGAAGAGGGCATGCATACAGCTTGGTTCTCTGCCGATATGAAGTATTTAGTCGATGTGTATTCGAAGGTGGATCAAGCACCGGTAGCTGTCTTGCGCAGTGGTGACGACGGGCGCATCCTGATGCCCCTTGAAACGGCGGACATTTCTCGACTGGTGAGCGAAGGGTGGAAAGCTCCCGAAGTGTTCGCTGCCAAGGGGCGCGACGGACAGACGGACATCTGGGGCATGATTGTCCGACCTTCTCATTTCGATCCGAATAAGAAGTATCCGGTGATAGAATATATTTATGCCGGTCCGGGCAGTCACTATGTTCCCAAATCGTTTTATAGTGCTTTTTACAATATGACGGGATTGGCCGAGTTAGGTTTTATTGTTGTCCAGATAGATGGTATGGGCACCTCCTTTCGTTCCAAAGCCTTTGAAGATGTATGTTATAAGAATCTCAAAGATGCAGGCTTCCCGGATCGCAAAGCTTGGATTAAAGCGGCTTCCGTTCGCTATCCGTATATGGATATTGAGCGTGTAGGCATTTTTGGTGCTTCTGCAGGTGGGCAAGAATCTACCTCAGCTGTATTGTTACATCCCGACTTTTATAAGGCGGCATACTCCTCATGCGGTTGTCACGATAATCGAATGGATAAAATCTGGTGGAATGAGCAGTGGCTAGGTTACCCCATTGGCGATCAATATAAAGATGGTTCGAATGTAGAGAATGCTCACCTGCTGACTCGTCCGCTGATGCTTGTAGTAGGCGAGATGGACGACAATGTAGATCCGGCTTCAACCATGCAGGTGGTAAATGCCTTGGTCAAAGCGAACAAGGATTTTGAATTGGTGGTGTTGCCCGGCGTGGGTCATACGATGGGAGAGAAGTACGGCGAGCACAAACGATATGATTTTTTTGTAAAACATTTATTGGGAGTCGAAGTTCCGAAGTGGGAACTGTTTAAATAAACTTTATTTGCCTTTATATAATGAGCCAAAATGCGAAATAATCCTATATAATTGTCTCGTAATGAACTAAGCGTGAAGATTTTCATTATCTTTGTGTCAACCCTCTTAAACCCCGGCATGATGATGAAAATCTTGACTACCTTGCTTTGTTGCCTCTTTTGGTTTCCGTTTGCGCTCTCTGCACAGTCGGCAGAGGGTTTATTGCAGAAAGTATCGGCTGCGTTATCAGCTAGGCAAGATGACCAAGCAGTGTCTCTGTTTGGTCAAGCTATTGATGTAGATTCCGAGAAATCGGAGATGTATTATTGGACACAAGTAGATAAGAATAGCAATGCCTGCGTGAAGCTGGCACAGAAGTTAGCTACGTATTATCAGAAGTCCAGAAGCTACGATAAAGCTTACCTGTTTTATAGGGAGCTGCTTCAAAAGAATCCGAACGATGTGAATTATCTTACTGGATATGCCGAGACAGAAGTTTGTCGCGGTCAAGAGGACAAAGCCTTGCAAACCTATGAGAAGATACTACAGATTGATCAATACAACTTGGCTGCCAATATTTTCATAGGCAACTACATGTACCTCAGAGCCGAAGAAGAGAAGAGAAAGCTGGATACTGATTTTAAAAAACTGGCATCGCCCACAAGAATGCAATACGCTCGTTACAAAGACGGTCTTGCAAAAGTGCTGTCTACGCGATACACTAAAGCAAGAGAGTATTTGCAAAATGTTATTCAGCGGTTCCCGTCGACAGAGGCGCAAAAGACATTAAACAAAATTCGATTGATTGAGATAGAGGTGAATCGTTAACTTTAAGAAAGCAGCTATGAGAAATATCTATGGCACTATGATTGCGATTATTGCACTGATAAGTTTGCCGTTGAGCTCTTGCCAGAAAGACGATGAGCGTGAAACAACAAGCAGTGAAAATAAATCGGGCATCAATCAGTGGATTGAAACCACAATGAGAACCAACTACCTTTGGAATACTGAAATCCCGGTAGCCGGAAGACTCAACTATGCGGCAGAACCAACTGCTTTTTTCCGTTCATTACTAACGTTGAAAGATGGTAAAGCTCGAAATGGCTCTCATCACTATTATTCGTATATTGAGAAGAACAAAGACTACGTAGCAACACGTACTTCAATTGACCGAGACGATACCTATGGAATGGAATTCACAGTCTTTAATATTGTCGATGAAAACAACCAGGCACTTGGTTATTACTGGGCCAGAGTATTGTATGTGTTACCAAATAGTCCGGCCCAGCTAGCCAACTTGCAACGAGGCGATTGGCTTGTAGGCTTCGACGGGAAAGGCGACAATCTGATTCAGTACACTAAATTGCTGAAAGGCGGAGGATTGAATCTGACCGTTGCTGCCAATCCTAGAGATAAAAACAATTATAGACAAACCTCTCTAACAGCTTCACGAGAGGTAGTGGATAACCCCATATACATTGATAAAATAATAGAGACCGGAGGTAAAAAGATCGGGTATCTGCTTTATAATCACTTCACAACAGGTCCGGGCACTTATACCGATCGCACTTACGATGAAGAGATGAAATCCAAGTTTAAACATTTTGCCGATCAAGGGGTGAATGAGTTTGTGCTTGATTTGAGGTACAATGGAGGGGGATATCTGATGTCGGCCAATGTGTTGGCAGGATTGTTGGTTCCGGAAAAGAACAAGGATGATATATTTAGCATCGATGTTGATAACAAGGGGCGGAAGTCTATACGATACTTTAGTAGCGAAGCCATAACGACTCATTTGAATTTAAGCCGTTTGTATGTGTTGACCAGTAGTTCTACGGCTTCGGCTTCGGAGGCCGTGATCAACGGGCTTTCGCCATTCTTAAATGTCATTCTTGTTGGAGAAACCACAGAAGGAAAGAATGTAGGGTCGGTGCACTACGCAAAAGATGAATATGAATGGGCCTTGCAGCCAATCATTATGCGAATAACAAGCAGTGATACAAGTTATGACTACAGTAGTGGCTTACCGGCAAACTATCCTTGCGATGAATTTGACTTAAGGCAAAACGTAACCGATCAGCTTCTTCCGTTGGGTGATGAAAGGGAATTTATGCTTAGTAAAGCCATTGAGTTGATTACCGGCAACCGCTCGGCCACAAGAGCAACGGTGTCTCAACAGTCGGTTCAAGATCAGCGTCAGCTGAATGTAGTTTATAAATCGATTGAGCGCAACCAAACAAATGGGGTGCTTATTACTCCCGATTATAGCAGAGATACTTTTTGGAATCAATAAAGCTAAAGGAGATACTGCACTTCTTTAAAAGCGTATCTTCGTTCTTTTCCCTGCTCATCGTGTAATACGAGTATACCATCCGATTCAATATGACTGATTGTTGCCAGAAACTCTCCATTGGTGTCCTTGTAACGATGCATTCCTTTGCTACGGAAAAGAGCTTGTTGATAACGAGAGCCGATTGTTTGGGCGTGATTGCTACCGATTGAAGTGTATGACTCTTTGAATCGTCTAATGATTTGAGCTAATATGACAAGGCATTCGTGCTCTTTCCCCGTAATCTGCCCCAACGATACTGGATTGGGCGCATCGCTGTGAAAGTCCGTTTGATTGATGTTTAAACCAACACCGACTATGCTCCGACTGATGGAGCTACCTATGAGATTGTTCTCAATTAGTATACCTGCAATTTTCCGGTTGTGCCAGTAGATGTCATTCGGCCATTTGATGGAGAATCCGTCAGCATATTGATCGAGCTCCTCTTTTATAGCCAAAGAGATGAGTTGAGACAGCAGAAACTGCCGCCGTGCTTCGAGAAAAGTAGGGTAGAGTACGAAACTGAACATCAAATTCTTGCCGGCTTCCGACTCCCAAGTATTGCCTCGCTGCCCCCTGCCCGATGTTTGAAACTCGGCAACAATGGTGGTCAGCTCTTCCACCGTCGATTGGTCGCAGAGTTGCTTCAAATAGCGGTTGGTCGAATCGGTCTCTTCGAGATGAATCAGTGGAATAGGAAATGTCTCAGGGCAGTGCATCATATTCAGTACGTAGCTTTTTGGTAAATTTCTTTAGCACCTCTTCGTAAGAGTGGTCAATCAATTGTTTGATCAACGAATCGTTTGCATCGCCTGTTAGCGATACTTGATTCCAGTATTTCTTGTTGAAATGATAGGCACTTTCGATGGCAGTGTATCGTTCGCGTAATTCAATGGCATACCCGGCGTCGCACTTTAACGAGATGCTGTTTGCCTTTTCAAGGTCAATAAGGGCAAACATCTTTCCCATCACTTTCATCACCAACGAGTACTCGTCGAATGGCAAACATTCTGTTACCGCTTTTTTACTCAAGCAATAATTTCTGGTTGTTTCTATATCCATACATTTATTGAATTAAAAGAGAGGTGGATAGAATGCGTCTTCCAAGTGCTCAATGTTGAAATATCCTGGATTACCTACCACTGTGATGATATCAAATCGAACGGATTCATCGATTTGAAAAAACTTCATGTAGGCATCTGTAGCAAGTATGGTTCGTCTGATTTTTTGTTTGTCTATGGCCTCTTCGGGAGAACCGAACTCGGTGTCGCGTCTTGTTTTTACTTCGATTACGATCAGCTCGTTTGATTTGGCCGCAACAATATCCAGTTCCAGATGGCCACGACGCCAGTTTCGATGGCGTATGAGGTAGTCTTGGCTTTCGAGATAGGCAACTGCTGCATCTTCACCTGCTTTGCCCAGTTCATTATGCTTTGCCATAACGCTTTTTTTGCAAAAATACGATTTTTATTCTTTCTATTGACAAAATAAGAGTAAATTTGCACAGAATATGAGAAAGCGAGATAAAAAAAGAGGAAAAGCGATATCCGACGCCCCCAAACGTCAGCTACGCATGACTTGTCTGATGAGTGACGACGAGCAGCTCATTGTTGATCGTTACTTAGAGAAATATAAGATAACAAACAAATCGCGCTGGTTACGTGAGACCATTCTTACGGCTATACATAAAAACATGGAGGCTGATTATCCCACTCTTTTTGGTGAACACGATATGAGGCGCTAAAATTTTTCCCTACCCGATTATGCTGGACGATACTTATTTTATGAAACAAGCACTGCTCGAAGCACAGAAAGCGAGTGAGCGTGGAGAAGTGCCCGTTGGAGCAGTTGTAGTTTGTCGCGAGCGGATTATAGCCCGTGCGCACAACTTGACGGAAGCCTTGAATGACGTTACCGCCCATGCCGAGATGCAGGCTATTACTGCTGCTGCCAATGTGCTTGGGGGTAAATACTTGAACGAGTGTACGCTTTATGTGACCCTGGAACCCTGCGTGATGTGCGCGGGCGCTATTGCCTGGGCGCAGACGGGTAAGTTGGTTTTTGGAGCCGAGGATGAGAAACGCGGCTTTCAAAAATATGCAGCGCAAGCATTGCATCCCAAAACGGTGGTTGTGAAAGGGGTGCTTGCCGACGAATGTCTCGGATTGATGAAAGCTTTCTTTGCCGGTAAACGAAAATAACTACTCATTAATCTCTTCAAAATCGACATACTCACCATCCTCTTTGCTAAAAAATTTAGGGTGTTTATTTCCGGATGTCATGTTGATTATTTCTTCACCTTTGTTGTCTCTTTGGGTCTTAGCTCCTTCAGTTTGATTCATGTTGCGATAGCTGCGGTGTGCGTCATTTGGTCTTGAACGACGACGTCCGAAGCCAAAGAACACTCGCAATATACTACCTACAATGGAGAGCCCAATGACCAGTACAGCGATGAAGATGATAAATAAGAATCCCAATAAATGAAACATAAGCTATTGATTTTACACGTTGTTTTGAACAGTCAGTACAACAAACGTGCCAAAAGAATTGTTTACTTGTTTTTTCTTGTAAATAGTGAAAGTATGATATACCAAGCGATGACGGCTGCAAATCCGCTGATGCCTAACAAGATCAATAATGGTGCACAAACGATGAGGAAAATATAACTAATCTTATTGTCTTTCCACGATAAATTCTTGAATTTGAGCGCAAACATAGGAATTTCTGCAACCAACAACCACGAGAATAGGCACACTAATACCAAAATGTAAATCACATTGAGGTGTAGCAACAGAAAATCAAATCCGCCAACGATGAGCGCACCCCAAAAAAGTGCATTGGCCGGAGTTGGCAACCCGATGAAGGAGCTCGTCTGTCGTTCGTCAACGTTAAACTTAGCCAGTCGCAATCCTGAGAAAACAGCGATAAGAAAAGCCAAGTAGGGAATGTACTCTTTCACTCCCAACAAGAAGTCGGGATACACCATGGCTGGTTCTTTCAAAAAAGTGAAAATAACCAATGAGGGGGCTACGCCAAAGCTAATGTCGTCTGCCAGAGAGTCTAACTCTTTGCCAATGGCCGATGGGGCATTCAGCAATCGCGCCAGCATTCCGTCGAAGAAATCGAAAACGGCACTTAAGATAATAAATCCGAGGGCTGCTTTATAGTTCGCTTCGAAAGCCATGACGCAGGCTATACAGCCCGAGAAAAGGTTGAGGCAGGTAACTGTATTGGGTATGTGACGGGTTATAGCGTTTGCCATGTTGATTGTGTGTCTGGTTTTAGTTCAGTTTGGCAAGAATCGTTTGGTTGCCGGTTGTTAATTGTCCCATCTTGACACAGATCTCTGTACCCAGCGGAAGGTATACATCAACGCGTGAGCCGAATTTGATAAATCCCATGTGCTCATCAATGTAGCAATCTTCTCCTGCTTCAGCATAGGTCACAATGCGTCTGGCCATGGCTCCGGCAATTTGTCGAGCCATCACTTCCACTCCTTCGGGCGTTTCAATGACCACCATCGAACGCTCGTTTTCGGTGCTGGCTTTGGGCAACCAAGCTTTCATGAACTTTCCGTTGTCGTGAGTAACCTTCTTCACTACTCCGTCTACCGGATACCAATTGGCATGTACGTTGATTACACTCATAAAGATCGATACCATGATGCGGCGATCGTGAAAATACTCGTGTTCGTCTACCTCTTCAATGACTACAATTTTTCCATCAGCCGGAGCTACAACAATCTTTTCCGTATCCTGGCCGAAAAAACGTATCGGGCAACGGAAGAAATTTACCATCAGCAGATACACAAAGGTACTGACTACCATCATGAGGTAAAACGGTATTTTACAGTCGATTCCAAAGAAAAGAGCAGCGTTAATAGCAAGTAATAATAGTAAGCTACCGCATAGGATATGTGTTCCTTCGTGGTGAATACGAATTTTCTTTAATTTTTTAAGTCGGCTCATTGAGTGCAATTTAATATAATAGACTGCAAAAATATACTTAATTTGAAAACGGAACAAGTAAAAAGGCATAGAAATGCCGATGTTGATAACTTTTAGGCTATTATTTTTGTTACTAACGACAGAGGTTGTACTTTTATGCCTTCAAATTATCAAGAACCACTATGCAGGATTTCGTTCATTTACATGTTCACACTCAATATTCTCTTTTAGATGGTCAAGCCAGCGTCAGTGCTTTAGTCGATAAAGCCATGAAAGACGGAATGAAAGGGATTGCTGTTACCGATCATGGCAATATGTTTGGTATCAAGGAATTTACCAATTATGTTAACAAGAAAAACAGTGGACCCACAAGCGAGATAAAGCAACTAAAAAAACGCATTGCGGCGATTGAGCACGGCAAGATAGCATGCGACAATAAAGAAGCTGAAATAGCTGATTGCCAGCGAAAAATAGCCGAAGCCCAGGCGAAACTCTTTAAACCCATCATTGGCTGCGAGATGTATGTAGCCCGTCGCACCATGGATAAAAAAGAGGGAAAACCCGATCAAGGCGGTTATCATCTAATCGTATTGGCCAAAAACAAAAAAGGATACCATAACCTGATAAAGCTTGTGTCCAGAGCTTGGACCCAAGGGTACTATATGCGTCCGCGAACCGATCGCAATGAGTTGGAGAAGTACCGGGAAGGACTCATCATTTGCTCTGCCTGTTTGGGTGGAGAGGTGCCCCGCAAGATTACACAAGGATTGCTCGATGAGGCCGAAGAGGCTATTCGTTGGTATAAGAACCTCTTTGGCGACGACTACTACTTGGAGCTTCAGCGCCATAAGGCAACGGTTCCCCGCGCCAACCAAGAAGCCTATCCGTTACAAGCCAATGTCAACACTCACCTCATCGAACTGTCTCGTAAATGTGGCGTAAAACTAATCTGCACGAACGACGTTCATTTCGTAAGTGAAGAGCATGCCGAGGCTCACGACCGGCTCATTTGTTTGAGTACAGGTAAGGACCTTGACGACCCCAAACGAATGCTCTACACCAAACAAGAGTGGATGAAAACCCGCGAGGAGATGAACCGACTCTTCGAAGATGTGCCCGAAGCCTTGAGTAATACGCTCGAAGTGCTGGATAAAGTAGAGTACTACTCCATCGATCATGCACCAATTATGCCTACTTTTGCTATCCCCGAAACGTTTGGTACAGAAGAGGAATATCGGAAGAAATACACGGAAGAAGATCTTTTTCAAGAGTTTACCCGCGATGAAAATGGTAACGTAGTACTCGACGAGGAAGAGGCTGAAGCTAAAATCCAAGCACTTGGAGGGTGTGATAAGCTCTATCGCATTAAACTCGAAGCAGACTATCTGGCCGAGCTTACCTTTGAAGGGGCGAAGAAGTTCTATGGCGATCCGCTAGCGCCCGAGGTTAAAGAACGACTTGTTTTTGAATTGTACATCATGAAAACGATGGGTTTCCCGGGATACTTCCTCATTGTACAAGATTTTATTGCAGCAGGTCGTGAGATGGGTGTTTCGGTAGGGCCGGGGCGTGGTTCGGCTGCGGGGTCGGCAGTTGCTTATTGTTTACAAATCACAAAGATAGACCCCATACGATATGATTTGCTTTTTGAACGTTTTCTGAATCCCGACCGTATTTCACTCCCCGATATTGATATCGATTTTGATGACGATGGTAGAGGACAGGTGCTTCGCTGGGTGACTGAGAAATATGGCGCCGAAAAAGTAGCTCATATTATTACATATGGTACCATGGCTACCAAGTCGGCCATCAAAGATGTGGCACGGGTACAGAAGCTCCCTCTCTCCGAATCGGACCGGTTGACCAAGCTCGTTCCCGATAGGATTCCCGACAAGAAGCTCAACCTGCGTAACGCCATAGACTATGTGCCCGAATTGCAGGCAGCAGAAGCGTCGCCCAACCCGCAGGTGCGCGATACGATTAAGTACGCTAAAATGCTCGAGGGAAACGTGCGTGGAACCGGCGTGCATGCGTGCGGAACCATCATTTGCCGAGATGACATCACCGACTGGGTGCCTGTTAGTACAGCCGATGATAAAGAGACGGGCGAGAAGATGCTCGTTACTCAATATGAAGGTTCGGTCATTGAAGACACCGGACTGATCAAGATGGACTTCTTGGGGTTAAAGACACTCTCTATCATCAAAGAAGCTGTTGAAAACATTCGCCTGAGCCACGGGATAGAGATTGATATTGATGCCATCGATATCACCGACCCCGTCACCTATAAGCTCTATAGCGACGGACGCACCGTTGGCACGTTCCAGTTTGAATCGGCCGGTATGCAGAAATACCTGCGCGAGCTACAACCCACCACTTTTGAGGATCTTATTGCCATGAATGCCCTCTACCGACCGGGACCGATGGAGTATATCCCCGAGTTTGTGGATCGTAAGCACGGGCGCAAACCCATAGAGTATGACATCCCGGTGATGGAGAAGTATTTGAAAGAGACTTATGGCATTACCGTTTACCAAGAACAGGTCATGCTTCTGTCACGTCTGTTGGCCGACTTCACTCGTGGTGAGTCCGATGCTTTGCGTAAGGCGATGGGTAAGAAGCTACGCGACAAGCTCGACCAGATGAAACCTAAATTTATTGAAGGTGGACGCAAAAATGGGCATAACCCCAAGGTATTAGAGAAAATTTGGGGCGACTGGGAGAAGTTTGCCTCTTACGCTTTTAATAAATCACATGCCACTTGCTATTCGTGGGTAGCCTACCAAACCGCATACCTCAAAGCCAACTACCCTGCCGAATACATGGCAGCTGTTATGAGTCGAAGTTTATCGAACATCACCGATATTACAAAGTTGATGGACGAATGCAAAGCGATGGGTATGGCCGTGTTGGGCCCCGATGTGAATGAGAGTAACTTGAAGTTTACCGTTAATAAAGAAGGAAACATCCGCTTTGGTTTAGGCGCAGTAAAGGGTGTGGGCGAAGCTGCTGTACAAAGCATCATTGATGAGCGTCGTGCTAACGGCCCTTTTACCGGTATCTTTGATTTTGTGCAGCGGGTGAATCTCACTGCATGTAGCAAAAAGAACATGGAGTGCATTGCCTTGGCCGGAGGCTTCGATAGCTTCCCCGAGCTGAATCGTGAACAATTCTTTGTAGTGAACGCTCGCAATGAAACTTTTCTCGAAACGTTGATGCGCTATGGTAATCGCTACCAAACCGACAAGGCAGCTGCGGTGAACTCTCTCTTTGGAGGCGAAAATGTAGTTGATATTGCCACCCCCGAAATCCTTCCGGCAGAACGTTGGGGTGATCTGGAGCGGTTAAATAAAGAACGAGAACTGATTGGTATCTACCTTTCGGCTCATCCGCTAGATGAGTATGCCATTGTGCTGAATCATGTCTGCAATACACGTATGATCGAACTCGATGACAAGTCGGCCTTGGCTGGCCGAGAAATAACCATGGGAGGTATCGTTACTGCCGTACGTCGTGGCATCAGCAAAAATGGTAATCCCTATGGCATTGCTAAGATCGAAGATTACTCCGGTTCTACCGAGATTCCTTTCTTTGGCAACGACTGGGTGACGTATCAGGGTTATCTCTACGAAGGTACCTTCCTCTACATGAAAGCGCGTTGCCAGGCCAAGCAATGGAGGCAAGATGAGTTGGAGGTGAAAATAACCTCCATGGAGCTGCTTTCTGATGTAAAGGATCAATTAGTAGAAAAAATTACTATTATACTACCCTTGTCAGCCATTGAGTCTACACTGGTCAATGAGCTTTCTACTCTTGTCAGTGAACAATCGGGTCCTACCGAGCTTTATTTCAAAATCAGTGATCCCGATGAAAATATGTATATCGATTTCATTGCTCGACCGGTGAAACTATCGGTGGGTAAACAATTAATCTCTTTTTTAAATGAGTGTCCCGAACTTGAGTTCCGGATAAATTAAGTATATTTGCCGAAACAATGGACGATTGTCACAATTGAAAAAGGCAGCAGTCATTTGAAAAACTATAATTCAAAACTCATAAAATTAAAAAATCATGGCTTTAGAAATTACAGATAACAACTTTAAAGAGCTCCTTGCAGAAGGAAAGCCTGTTGTTGTAGACTTTTGGGCTCCTTGGTGCGGCCCTTGTAAAATGGTAGGTCCTATCATTGAAGAGTTGGCAAAAGAGTATGAAGGACAAGTGATTATCGGCAAATGTGATGTAGATGAGAATACTGAACTGCCTGCCGAATATGGTATCCGTAACATTCCTACAGTGCTGTTTTTCAAAGACGGTGCAATGGTTGATAAACAAGTGGGTGCGGCTGCAAAACCTGCATTCGTTGAGAAGATTAAAAACTTATTATAACACACATTATTATGGGACTGGAAGACGATTTTTTGCTTGCCGATGCCGATGATGAAAAGACCATCGAGTTCATCAAGAACTACTTGCCGCAAGAACTGAAAGAGAAATACTCGCAAGACGAGTTTTATTACTTTCTAGATCTGATTGACGAGTATTATGCTGAAAGTGGTATCCTCGATTCCAAACCTGATGCCGACGGTTACGTCAACATCGACTTAGAAGAGGTCTCTGCCTATATCGTAAAAGAGGCGAAGAAGGATCAAATGGGAGAATATGATCCCGAAGAGATTCTATTCGTGGTTCAAGGAGAGATGGAATACGGAAACGCTCTGGGACAGGTGGAGTAATCGCCAGTCTGCATAAACAGTACATATCTTCCGCATTCTTACCGCCAAAGTACTCGATACTAAAGCGATAAGAGTGCGGATTTTGTTTTTATAAAAAAGTAAATCGCCATGCCGATGCATAAAAGGCCTACTGTGCCATAAAACCATCGGGCGCGCCCTCTGCCAACGCTCCGCACCACCGACTGCGTATTGCGAGCCGTGAAGAACCACTCCCAATTAAATACCGCTGCCAGAAGCGCCACTGCTCCGGCAGCAACAAATATACCTTGTACAATGTAATGTGGGGTCATAGCACGATCACTCTACTACCGTCTTCGCACTCTTCGATCGTTACTTTAACTACATCGCCCGGTAGCAATTCTTCAACCAGTTCGGGCCATTCGATGAAGCAAAGTGCACCCGAAAAAAAGTAATCCTCGTAACCCATGTCATACACCTCGCTCAGTTTTTTGATGCGGTAGAAATCGAAGTGATAAATAAGTTCTCCACTCTCATCGCTGCGGTATTCGTTGACGATGGCAAAGGTAGGAGAGGTAATCACGTCTGTTACCCCTAACTCTTCACATATGGCTTTTACAAACGTTGTTTTACCTGCCCCCATTTTTCCGTAGAGTGCAAATACGGTGTTTTCGCCCATGGCTTCAACAAATTGATGTGCAGCTTGTCGGATCTCTCCAAGCGACTGAATTTTAATTTCCATATCCTTATATTGTCATTAGTTATTCTATTGTTTTGAGAAACGTCTTTCTTTCCTGTCAGGCATCTTGCTTTGTAAACTCACCTTTTTATCACCTTGCATAGCGCGTAAATCAAGATGGAGAAGAAGATAATCGAAGCTCCCGAAGGCACTTTCCAGTGATACGAGATAAAGAGCCCACCCAAACAGCCTATAAAGCCGATGAGGATAGAGAGCCAGATGATTCGTTTGAATTTATACGTAAATAGATTGGCTGTCATCTGCGGAATGGTGAGAAGCGAAATGGCTAGTACGATGCCTACCATGCGCAGACACGCTACGATGGTGAGTGCAATAAATAGCATCAGCACATATTCGAAAAGTGCCACCGGCATGCCTTGTGACCGAGCAAACTCGCGATCGAAAGCCACGTAGGTGATGGGGTGAAGATAGAGGCTGAAGAAGAGGGTGAGTGCCACAGCCAATATACCAAGTATCAGCAGGTCGATGCGGGTGATGGTGAGTATATTGCCAAAGAGGTAGGAGGAGAGATCGGGAGCAAAGCCAGGCGACATGAAGCTAAACATGATGCCCAATGCCATGCCTAGTGTCCAAAATACCGCAATAGCCGAGTCCTCTCGCATATCCTTGCGCTTACTAAGCCACTCTACACCGAAGGCTGAAAGAACAGCAAAGACTGCAGCCCCCAGAATAGGCGAAACGCCTGCAAACACGCCCAATCCGATACCGCCGAATGAAGCATGGGTGATGCCTCCGCTAATAAAAACCAGTCGACGAGTCACAATGTAAGTTCCGATAATGCCGCAAGCAATGCTTGCCAGAAGGCTGCCAAGGAGTGCGTGCTGAAAGAAGGTGTACTGTAGTAAATCCATAAAGTTAATAGAGGATTAGGAGGTTGCAGGGTGTATGCGCCTTTCGGTAATTACGAGAAAGACTTCATCTTTCATATCGTCGGGCAAACCGATGCCTCGAAGCTGGAGGCTGCGTATCCATCCGGCCACTTCAATATCTTGCATGGTATAGAATACATCCCGAAAAAGCTCTACCTCGCCGGTGAGGTAATCATCGGGTGCACGTCCGATGAACCGGTCGAGCTCTTCATCATCATAATACTCTATCCGCTTGCTCACGGCTGCCAGCAGGCTGTCTTTTTCGCACATCTGGTGCTGTCCGCAGCATTCTGCCTCTGCCGTAATTACTTCCGGAAGCTCTTGGAGCTCCCCACTCTCTATCTTTTGTTTCAGTCTCCGGTTGCGAATCATTCCGGCTATCATCGCTATCAGGGCGAGACAGAGGAGACTGATGATCAGTACCCACATACGCTTTCTTTTTTATCTATGGTACAAAGGTAGCTATTAATTTGTATTTTAGAGTTAAAGCGAGGCAGTAATATCAGCTGTCGAAGCCATTTCTACAGACGGCTGATTGGATTGTTTCGCTTTTAAATACAAGAGGTAGCATCATTCATTCGGCAATATTCCAAGGCCTGCCGCCTTTAAATCTCCCACAAGAATACTGTTTTCAATAAATACGTGTCAAAATTCAAATATTAGACGCTTATAATGTTTTTATTTCAAAAAAAACATTATATCTTTGCCTATACCGATGTGTTCTATTCCTATTAGGCACAGACACGTTTTATCAAGTTGTTAGCAATCGCTTAGAACTACTGATAACTGCATTCTTAATCAAATGCAAGAGATAATAACGATGTATAATTTAAATAAACCTATGAATCTATGAAACAGCAACTATCTATTTTCATACCTCATGTGCGGAGTCAATGAAGCCAATCGATATTTGGTAATGTGCTTTGAGAGCCAACGAGTTCTCTTTATAGTAATTGTTTTTTTAACAACATTCTTATGGAGCTTTACAAAAGAATAAGAGATGTAGCTAAAGTCGTTCAGCAAACAGATAATACTGTCTTGTATAAACAACTGATCGAGTTAAGTGTAGAGGTATTTGAGATTGAAAATGAAGTTGCACATTCTTTGGCGGAAAATGCAAAGCTGAAAAAAGAAAAGGAAAATTGCATAGTGAGGCATGTCGAGCCCTATATCATATTAGATGATGATCCTAAAACATTGTATTGTTCGCGCTGCTGGGATTGTGATCATCATTTGGTTCAAGTGAAATGTTATAGTAGCGGTTCGTTCAAATGCACACATTGCGCCAATAACGGAATCTACGATCAAGAAAAGTGGAATGACTAATTGGATTGTGTCAATCATCCGGAAGTATTCCAAAGCCTACCTTCTTCAAATCTTTCCAAAAATCGGGGTATGATTTGCTCACTACGTGTGGCTCTGCAATGCATATCTCGGCATAGCGAAAGGCGGCAGGAGCAAAAGCCATTGCCATGCGGTGGTCTTCATACGTGTCTATGATGGGACTGGTTTGAGGTTCGCAACGTTCGCCCTCCCAGCTGAGTATGCTGTCGTTTTCGTCGCGGAGCACATAGCCTAGCTTACCAAGTTCAATTTTAAGAGCGTTAATGCGGTCTGTCTCTTTGATTTTCAAGCTTTGCAGACCGGTGAAGCGAAAGGGTATGTCGAGTAAAACGCAGGTCACCGCAAGGGTTTGAGCCAGGTCAGGGATGTCGACAAAGTCTTCATCGAGTCGCTCGGGGCGTGTTTCTGTTTTCTTTAGGCGAATACCTTCCAACGTAAACTCCGTTGCTACACCCAAGCGAGCAAAGACCTCAGCACCGCGACTGTCACCTTGGTGGCTTTTGTGAAACAACCCATTTAGTGTAATATTAGCTTCAGGCGCGAGTGCAGCTATCTGATACCAGTATGAGGCAGCGCTCCAATCGCTCTCTACCGTAAAATCTACACCGCAATAAGGAGTGGGTGCTACGTGGATAGTGCTTTCGGTAGTCCACCCGGCGGATGCACCAAACTCTTGCATGAGTTGCAGTGTCAGGTCAATGTATGGACGTGAGATGATCTCTCCGTTCAGATTCAACTCAAGTCCTTTTTTTAGCATGGGGCCTATCATCAGCAAGGCGGAGATGTATTGTGAACTCACGTTCCCTTGTAGGCTGATGTGGCTACCCCTAAGTTCTGTTCCGTTAATACGTAGTGGTGGATACCCCTCGTTGGCAGTATATTCTATGTTGGCACCAAGCTGACGCAATGCATCGACCAGTAGGCGAATGGGGCGTTGTTGCATGCGGGTTGTTCCAGTAAGGATGGTGCTGTTTCCCGGCGTTACACTCAGATAGGCTGTGAGAAAGCGCATGGCCGTTCCAGCAGCAAGTATGTCGATCTCTTGATGAGGCTCTCCGTTCAGTGCCGCAATCATTACCCGAGTGTCGTCGCAATCGGATAAATTAGTCAGTTGACCTTTGTTCTGTGCCAGCGCATGTATGATAAGTACGCGGTTGCTAATACTTTTCGATGCCGGTAATTCAATGGTGGCCCTCACCTGCGAAGGCGCTGAGAGTTTGTAACGCATAAGCTTTGATCAGTTATTTACGACTACAAAAGTAGGCATTATTTTTGAGGATTGAAACTAAGAAAGGTTAGTAATCTGCTGATTACTAACCTTTCTTTCAATTCGTCGGGGCAACAAGATTCGAACTTGCGACCACACGCCCCCCAGACGTGTACTCTACCGGGCTGAGCTATACCCCGAATTGCGAGTGCAAAAGTAATACTTTATTTTGAAGTAACAAATAATTCGTTTGATTTTTGTTCTATAATAAATGTTTTACTAAGAATAGGTGCCATTTTCGATAATGTAGCAATTGTGCGTTTTGAAAAGAGTGCTATAGTTTTGTATTGTTTGTATATTTCACTCTTTGTTTAGCCTGTTAAGCTTCAATGGACAAAGAGTACGTACTTAACAATGTGTTAAGTAGGTATTTAACACAATATAAAGTACGTACTCTTGTAATGTAAAAGTACGTACTCTTTAAATTGCTTATTACCAGTTTGATAGATCGAGTCAGATTATACGCCCATACACTCTCGGTAGAAGTCGAACATTTCGAATATCGTCTCTTTGTCAGCTGTTTGGTTGATGCGTATAACGCCTATATCTTCGAGCAAAGTGAAGTTGATGGCTCCTGCTGTGTTCTTCTTGTCGTGTTGCATAAGTGCATATAGCTGGTCGTACTGTTTGCAATCGAAAGCAAACACTCCGTAGTTCTCTTGAATAAACTGAATAGTTTGGCGCATTTTATCTTTGGGAAAACCGACTTTAATGTGTGATAGGTAGAGCTCGCAAACGATTCCCCAAGCTACCGCATAACCGTGTAACAGTGGCCGGTTCTCGGCAAGTGCAAGGCTTTCGATTGCATGGCCGGCTGTGTGACCTAAATTGAGCGCTTTGCGAATGCCATGCTCGAAGGGATCTTGCATAACAATCTCTTCTTTGATTTGCACAGATTGACCCACCAACTGTTTGAGGTGGTCGTAATCAATGGCCTGTGTGTTGAAGTTTAACAACTCGGCCCAGTGCTCAGTATTACTAATCAGTCCATGTTTCAACATCTCTGCGTAGCCCGAAATGAAGTTCTCGGCATTTAAGCTGCGCAAGAACTCAGTTTCGATCAATACGCTAGCAGCCGGGGCAAATACGCCCACTTCATTCTTGAGCCCATTGAAGTTGATTCCTGTTTTTCCACCCACCGAAGCATCGACCATGGCCAATAGGGTAGTGGGTATGTTGATGTAGGTTATTCCTCGCTTAAAGGTTGCAGCAGCAAAACCGCCGAGATCGGTTACCATGCCTCCCCCTATGTTAATCAGCAAAGAGTGTCGAGTAGCCCCTTGGCTGCTAAGAACCTGCCATACAGCGGCAAGGCTTTCGAGTGTTTTATGTACGTCGCCTGCACCAATGGTTATTTCGACAGCCTCTTTCAAGTAGTTTGTTTGGCGCAAGACAGGCATGCAGAGGCGGCTGGTATGTTCATCGGTAAGGATAAATAGCTTGTCGTGCTGACATTTTTCGATGGCACGAGCCAAACTAGTCTCTAATTTTGTGCAGAGAATAACTTCTTGTTTGCTCATCATTCCTTCATTCATTAAGATGTATAATAAGGCAAAAGTAGACAAAAAAAGTTGAATAAGAAAATTCGCAAGACGAGACGAAACCGGATTATAAGACTTTGGGATTATTGCTTCGATAAAAAGCATAGTCTTAGTTTCGTTTATTTAGACATTCTTTTTTTGTTCCAGTTCGAACTTTTTTTTCCATTCTAACTTCTCTTCAATAAGCGCTTCTATCCTTAAATCTTTTTCTTTCAAATATTGAATTAACTCAGCTGTGGCTGGATTCTGTTCTATTTTAGCGTTTTTTTCTGTTTTTATCATTTCTCCTTTGCCTGTCATAAGCCACTCCGCGCTAACCCAAGTAAATGTTTGAAGTATCTTCTCAAGTACGTCAAATCCCGGTTTATTCTTCCTTTGAACTACTATCCCTCTAATAGTTTGATCAACAGCGCCTATTCTTTTAGCGAATGACGACACATTCATTCCTTCGTATGTTATTATCTCTTGTAGTCTATCAATAATATCCATTGTTAATTTATAAAATAATCAATCAAATGTTTTGTAATATCAAATAAATAATTGATATTTGTACCGTGTTCTAGCTATATCGGTACAAAGTTACAAAAATAAAATCACTTGTAGCTTATGATACGATTTTTAACGGTTTGGTGATTAGTGATTTAAGTACATAACGAAAGGGTTTAAGGTGTCCAACATACCTTTGGTTAAATGAAAAATCAGGAGGTAATTGATGTAGGATCTTGCGTATAGATTTAACAAATGAGAGAGTCAATTCACCCTTTCTCTCTTTAAAGAAAGATAGTAGTATTCCAATTTATGTGGAGAGAGGGTTTTTGAATAATATAGAGAAATAGAAATAAATGTATAGACATTTTTTAAGATTAGGACTAGCTTGAGTGAGATCAGTACGTATTAATAATTCAGTATCAGCAATATGGATTGACGCATTGACGTTCTAAAGTTATTGTTAAGAATATAGAGAACAATTCTTATTTTATTTATTTATAAATTAAATTTTTTTATTATGAACAAAAAATTTCTAAGTGTAGCCTTGTTTGGAGCTCTAATGTTAGCTTCTACAAGCACTTTCACTTCTTGCAAAGACTATGATGATGACATCAGCGGTCTACAGCAACAGGTTGATGCCAATAAAAAAACATTGGATGAAAAACTCGCCGCTTTACAAACAGCGATGGACAAAGCTAATGCAGATGTAACGGCGGCAAAGGCTGCTGCTGCTGCCGCTCAAGCTGCTGCCGATCAAGCTGCTCAAGCTGCTGCCGCTGCAAAAACTGCTGCTGCACAAGCTAAAGTAGATGCTATTGCAGAAGCTACAAGATTAGTTAACGAACTGAAAGTGATTGTTGACAAGAAAGTAGATAAGGCTGTTTATGATGCCAAAATGGCAACAATTGATGCTCATTTAGCTGTTATCGATGGTAAATTGGCCAGCCTTGAAGCTGCCGATATTGCTATCAAAATGCAAATTGCTGCATTGGAGGCATTTAAGACTAGCATTGATGCACTGAATCTGACAACTACATTCCCCGCATTGCAAACACAAGTAGCAACATTAGTTACTGATTTAGAGGCATTGTCGAGCAAGGTAGCTCAAAACTCAACTGATATTGTTACAATCAAAGCTGATTTGTTAGCTCTTTCTAACAGAATAGACACTATTGAGACAAACGTGGTAGCTATTGGTACTAGCTTGAATACAGTGATCGAATTATTATCTAATCGTTTGACTGCGTTGACATTTGCTCCATCAGAGTTTATCAATGGTATTGAAGTGATTAACTTCGCTACATTACAGTATACGGCTTGGACCAATTTGCTATATGATGAACCTACAGGATCTGTTACAACTTCGATTAACGATGGTAAGACAACTGCTATTTATTATGCTAGCCCAAGTAGTGTTAAGAAAGAGCACATTAAAAAATTGTCTATCTTAACTCAAGATGCTACAAATACAATTACAAGAGCAACGGGTGAGATCATCACGGCTACACTTAATGAGGAAATTGTTAATGGTAAGATGATTGTGAACTTTAAGAAAAACATAACCGGTTCACTCAATAAGAATCCTGAAGGTAATAAAGAGGCTTTCACGCTTCTCGCTCTTCAAGCTGAAATTGAACTAACAGAAGCTGAAATTGCAAATGGTATGAAACCAGTTGTAACTTCTGACTGGGCTCGTTTGGCTGAGACGGCTGTTGTTCCGTATATCCACAATACGACTGTTGGAACTGAAGTTGATTCTGCAGCTCATTTCTATAAGTACACTGAGGCTCATGGTAGTGCATCCGGAGATAAAATTTTCAAAAGCTTGCCTTACACTGAAAGCTTCGACTTAAACACAGTGGTAGGCGTTTGTGATAAGGAAGGTCATCGTTATGTTGCTTCTGACTACAATCTGGCATTCGAATTTGCTTTGGTAGATTATCAATTGCAGCAGGGTACTGAGCAACCAACTAACCAGAAATTATTTGCAAGAATCAACAATGGTGTAATTTCATCGCAAGCTCGAAACGGTGCAACCAATAATCAAGATGCTGTCGGTCGCGAACCTTTGGTGCAGATTGTGTTGAGAGATAAAACGAACAATCAGGTAGTAGATGTACGCTATCTTAAAATTCAATGGACTGCTAAGAAGGAGAACGTTGCATTGGGTAATTTAGGAGCATTTAAAGCTGCTTTCGACGCTGCAAAATGTAACACCGCTTACGAGAACATCGTTGGTGAAGAGGCTCTGAACGGGGTGTATACAAAAATGAATATCAGCAATACTGAATTCCATGCTACTTACACTCTTGATACTCAAGTTTACGCCAATGAGTCAGCAGCCGTTGCAGGAACACCTTCGGTTTCTAACCTTGGTACAATCGCAGCGATTACAGCTCCGGGTTCTACAGTAACTCAAAACTTGAAGTGGACTCTTCAGATTGCACAGTATCCGATTACTCCTGCTGAATACTTAGCCGGAAAAGCAATCAGAACAGTTTATGGACGTTACATCAATAACTTGAATAACGCAATGACTTGCACGTTCGAGTTGAAATTGGAGTTGACTGTTGCTCAAATGGCATTTAACGCCGGTTATATTCAGTCATACTGGAACGAAGGTGCCCAATTGGTTAATACCAATAAGGATAAAACTTTCTTGGTAAATCCTGCCTTGACTTCGGATGTTACTTATGGTATCACTAATTTCTTCGACTGTCAGATTATCGCAAGTATGTTGAAGGGTTACAATATCAATAACGTAACAATCGACGAACCGAAAGATTTGGTTTCAAATGCTCAAAATGCAAACTTTGTATTTGATATTAACCGCTTAAGTGTATTAGGTGCAGGTTGGACAGTAGATTTTGATGGATGTACTCTGTTTAAAAACGGTATATCAGCTGCTTATATTCAACCAGGAACTGGCGTTATCCGTTTGCAAGAGAATCCAACTCCAACAGTGGGTACACATGGTACTCCTACTTCTGCAGCCAAAGAATTGCTTGGTAAGAGTGTTCCGGTGAAATTGGTTGCAACTTATTGCAACGGTGCTAATGGTACACTGACTGCAGAACTTGACCACTTCATGGTTAAATTCATCAATCCTCTGCAAATTGCTTTGGCAGATGTTACTGATTCGTTCAAAGACTTGATCACTGGTGGGTCTACAATTAGCATCACCAACATTGCTACCATCAAAGAAACATTCGGTTTGAAGCGTACAGTTTGGGAAAATGGTGCTGTGACTACTGCAGAATTAGGCCAATGGTATAACGTTCAGAATGTAACCTGGAATTTGAGTGAAGCCAAAACTAACCTGAAGAAACAAGGCAATGACATCATCATTACTGCGGATCCTATGGCAAGCAACTGGAGCGATTTCAGTGCTGATTATAAATTGACTGCTACTCCTGGTATGGTTAATGCAACTTCATTGAAGTTCGAGAATAACAGTGGTGCTGCTCTGCAACAAGCCATTAAGATCGCAGTTCCTGTATATGCAACTACGAAATGGGCTCCAAAGTTGATCGATGCAGACAACCAATATGTAATATTGACTGTAATGCCGGGAGCTACTACCAGAAGATAATTTAATCTCAGTTTAGTTAATAATTAGGTATATAGTAGAAAGGTGTTCTCGTATTTTATTGCAGAACACCTTTCTTGTAACTAACCCTACCGATATGATGAAACAAATAATGAAATATGTAGGACTTCTGTTTCTATTATGCATAGTGGTTACCTCGTGTAACAATGCTAAAAACAAACAAGAAGCGAAACTGGTAGAAATAATTCCGATTTTCAGTAAGGAAGATACTGCAGAAGTGGTTAGATTGACTAC
>JAGOOC010000062.1 GCA_017992695.1 Bacteroides sp.
GGACCTCTAATACGGCACCTGCTGTATACTCTACTTTCCCCTTTCTTATTATAAGAAATCATTAGACCCTTTAATTTAATCACAATCTTTTATGAATGAAGATCGCAAAAAACGAGGAGTAGCCAATGCTAAGATCCTTGCAGCCGCAGCAATCACAGCTCTGTTTATCGGATCAGGGAATGCAATGGCGAACCAAACTGCTTCGAGCAGTAATCATGGAGTAACTGAACTACAACAGCAAGCACAAGCCATTTCTGGTGTAGTTGTTGACGCATCCGGCATATCGGTAATTGGAGCCAGCGTTGTTGAAAAAGGAACAACCAACGGAACCATTACAGATTTGGATGGACGATTTAAGCTGAGTGTAAAGCTTGGTGCTACGTTGCAAGTCTCTTTTGTAGGCTATCAAACGCAAACGGTAAAAGCAGAACGCACAATGAAAATTGTGTTGAAAGAAGATTCGGAGTTATTGGATGAAATTGTGGTAGTAGGTTACGGAACACAGAAGAAAGAGAACCTAACGGGGGCTGTATCGTCAATCGATGTGAATAAAACATTGAACGGGCGCCCGATTGCAGATGTTGGCCGTGGGTTACAAGGAACTACACCTGGTCTCTCCGTAGTAATCCCCAGTGGTGAAGTTGGTTCTGATCCGATTATGAAAATTCGCGGACAAGTAGGTTCTTTAAATGGAGGATCTGCTCCACTAATTCTATTAGACAACGTTGAGATTCCTTCGATTCAGATGATCAATCCCGATGATATCGAATCGATTTCTGTCTTGAAAGATGCTGCTTCGGCTTCTATATATGGTGCTAAAGCTGCATTTGGTGTTGTTTTGATCACTTCAAAGAAAGGGGCTAAGCAAGAAAGTGTAAATGTGACTTATTCAGGAAACTTCTCTTGGCAGAATATCTCTAAGAACATGGAGATGGCTGGCATTGATGGTATGGAATATACTGTTGAGGCTTTTGAACGTGTTAAAGGAACCAAGGCTGGTGCGTTTTGGCTGGTTGATCGTACCAGTTTTGAGAAAGCCAAAGAGTGGCAAACAAAATGGGGCGGACAAGTAGGACCCAATGATCCATTTGTATATGGAAGAGATTGGTACCGTGGTGCAGATACCGGCAAATACAGTATGAGAACATTCGATCCGTATGATTACATGATTTCTGAATGGACGCCATCAATGACACACAATGCTTCGATCAATGGCAAGAGTGGTCGTACCACTTACAATGTTGGTCTCGGCTATCTAAGTCAAGAAGGTTTGATGAAAACGGCCAAGCACGATGATTTTAAACGTTATAATGCTTCGGTTCGCTTGAGTACTGATGTTAATAAATACGTAACGATTAGAGCGGGTGCTATTTACTCAAAACGAAATAAACGATATCCTTATTCTACGAACTCAACAACTGCTGACCCCTGGTTGTATCTTTATCGTTGGGGCCCGACCATGCCTATGGGTTATAATGAGGAGGGTGAAGAACTGCGTAGTCCCGCTTCTGAAACCAGACAAGCCAATACCGCTAATATAGAAAGCAACTATACAAATATAAATTTAGGTGCGACCGTAAATGTCACTAAAAATTGGAAAGTTGATTTTGATTATACATATGCTAATGAACAAGAACTGATCAATCGTCCGGGAACTCGATTTACTGCGTTAAACACTTGGGGAGGAGCCATCAATAAGTTAGATGCCTCCGGAGGTCAAGTGTATGTGGATGAAAGTGGTGCTGTAGTAGCACCAGGTGCAGCTGGTGCAATGCCGGCTTATACATTGAGTAACTTTGAATATACGAGTTCGGGAACTAACCCAGATCATATTTATCGTAAATCAACCAATGCCAACCGTAACACAATCAATGTGAATACCAATTACAACTGGCAGATTGATGAGAACAATAGCATCAAAGCCATGTTGGGTATGAATCGGGTTACTTGGGATGAAAAATACAATTGGTCGCAAACCACGAAATTGATGGACTTAGATAATCCTCAATACGACTTGGCTTATGGAACACAAACAGCTAGCGGTGGTAGTGCATGGGATGGGCAGTTGGGTTTCTTTGGTCGTGTGAATTATGCATTGTTTGATCGTTATTTGTTGGAAGCCAATTTGCGTTATGATGGAACTTCTAAATTTCCGAATGATTTGCAATGGCGTTGGTTCCCTTCTTTTTCAATGGGATGGCGCGTGAGCGAAGAAGCGTTCATGCAGTGGGTTAAACCGGTTATGACTTCATTGAAATTTCGTGGTTCTTGGGGTACTATTGGTGACCAAACGGTGAGTAATAAACTATATGTACCCACCATGGATACCGGACAGAGTACTTGGATTGGTGGCGACGGCAGTAGAGTGGGCTTTGTAGGCACACCTACAGCTATTATTCCTTCCATTACTTGGCAAGACATTACTACACTTGACTTTGGTGTTGATGCCCGTTTCCTAAACAATGAACTGGGTGTGACTTTCGACTGGTATCGTCGTGATACTAAAAATATGATTGTGCCCATGGGTAATGTTTCGCTTGGTTTTGGTGCAGAAGCTCCCAAAGGAAACTTTGGTTCGCTCAGAACTGACGGATGGGAATTGGCTGTTGATTACAATCACCGCTTTGCTAATGGCATTGGAGTTAACTTCATGGCTACGCTAGCCGATGCTATTACCGAGATTACTGCTTATGGTGACACCAAGAGTGTAGATAGCTGGTATGTAGGAAAAAAATATGGTGAAATCTGGGGATATCGGACAGATCGTCTTTACCAAAAAGAAGATTTTGAATACAGCAGCGATGGAAAGATTAAAAATGTTTGGATTAAAGGAGGTCAAGTTTATGAGACTTCAGTAGCAGGAGCCAAGATGGTGAATAAGTTGAAAGATCCAAATGCTGCTTATCAAGACTACCTTCAAGGAGGCAACTTTGTATTTGGTCCTGGTGACGTGAAGTATACTGACTTAAATGGCGATGGAACAATTAATGATGGAAGCCGCTCAGTAGCACTCGATGCTAACGGTAATCCGATGTATGGTGATTTGGAAGTAATAGGTAACTCTACTCCACGTCTTGAGTATGGCTTCCGTTTAGGTGCTGATTATAAAGGATTCGACTTGTCTGTGTTTTTTCAAGGGGTAGGTAAACGCGAAATTTGGGGAGATGGCTTCCTCGCTATTGCTGGTTATAACTCTGCCGACGGTGCAATGCCTCAGGCTATTGCGGGTAACTTCTGGAAGGAAGATCGTACCGATGCATTCTATCCCCGTGCGTTCAACAATGCAGGTTCAAACGATGCTTATAATATGAAAAAGCAATCAGGTTACTTGTTAGATATGTCCTATCTCCGAATTAAAAACATTACTTTAGGTTACTCTTTGCCCATGGAGTGGATGAAAAAGGCACACATGCAAAAGGCACGCTTTTATGTAGCTCTCGAGAATTTTGTAACTTGGGATAAGTTGGGCGGTCTTCCTATTGACGCAGAGGTGATATCCGGTTACTCTATGTTTAATACCGATAACTACAACTCAGGCCGCACAGGTGTGGGTACTCCAACCTTTAAGAGTATGTCGGTAGGTGTTCAGTTGAATTTTTAAATAAACGAAACAATGAAAAAATATATTTTTACATTTTTGACAGCAGTGGCTTTTATGCTTACTGGATGTGACGACGTCTTAGACCGTCCGCAATTGAACAATCCGCAAGATAAGAATTTTTGGAGAAACGAGACTGACTTACGTCTGTTTGGCAATGGTTTTTATCCGAACTATTTTGTAGGTTACAACAGTGGCTGGGGAGTCGCTTTTGCTCCGCTGCGTGGTTATAACTTCTCGGATGATTTCGCTGTAACAGGCAAGCAGACTTCCTTCGAGAACACGGTTCCTTCTAGTCGGGGTGGTTATAAAGAAGAGGTTGCGTGGTTGGATGCTCAAAATGCAGGACCCACTTGGAATTTTGCTTGGGTACGCAAGGCCAATTTATACATTGATCGAATTGAAACCGTAGCAAAACCCAAAATTACTGAGGAGGTTTATAAACATTGGATGGCAGTAGGCCGTTTCTTTCGCGGCTATGAGTACTGTCGCTTAGTGAGTGTTTTTGGTGCAGTTCCTTATTACGACAAAGTGTTCTCTGAAACAGATGAAAAGGAGATGTTCAAAGATCGTTCTTCGCGTAAAGACGTGATGGAAAAAGTCTATGCTGATTTTCAATACGTGATGGAAAACATGCGTATGGACGATGGAGCACAAAATTTGAATAAATATATTGCAGCTGGATTCATCAGTCGCTTTATGTTGTTCGAAGGCACATGGCAAAAATACCACAATGAAGATGCTGCGTTGGCAAAAAAATATTTAGAGATGGCTCGTGACGCTGCTCAGCTTATTGTTGATTCGAAGAAATGGGCTGTAAGTGGTGAGTTTAGAGGCTTATTTGGTGCGCAAGATTTGAAAGGACACAAAGAAGTGTTGTTGTATCGTCATTACGATGCTGCATTGGGTATTGGTCATCATGTTGCTTCTTATTCAAATGGTCAAGAGAGCCAATCGCCGGCTCCCAACTTGGCTTTGGCTAAATCATTTTTATGTAATGATGGTAAACCTTATGTTAATTCAAGTGTAACGAATGCAACGGTGCTCGATATTACCAATATGATTAAGACGCGCGACCCACGCTTTGAGGCTACTTTTGAGTCAAGACCTAAAATTGAATCGGCAACACTGCTTTATGCCACGAAGTTTATTGACCGTGTAGGACCTTCATTGGCCGACCCAGGAAAGGTAGCTATTTATGGTAGTACAACGAATACCAATGACTATCCGGTGATGCGTTATTCTGAAGTCGTTTTGAACTGGATTGAGGCGAAAGCAGAATTAGCAAAGAGTTATGGCGGTGCTCCGGTTACGCAAGCTGACATCAATACCTCGATTAATGCTTTACGTAGTCGTCCGTTGGATAAACCGGCTGTAGATAAAGGTGTGCAACAAACAAAACCAATGGTGTTAGCAGACATCACAGATGCATTTGCTCCCGATCGCGATAAGGACGTAGATCCTCTTATTTGGGAAATACGTCGCGAACGTCGCATGGAATTAGTCTTTGAGCATTCTCGTATTCATGATTTAAAACGTTGGATGAAGTTGAGCTATATGGATAATGTCCTCTATCCTGAAACCAAGTTAGGTTTGTGGGTTAATTTAAAGACAGAAGTCCCAAGTTATTTGAATCCGAATAAGGACGGTACTTTCCCCAAAAGGCAAGTAGTGAAAGAAGATATGAAAACGATCATAACGTATGATGGTAAGAATGGCGATGCTATGGTTGGATTTTACTTACCGTTGAATGCAAGTAATAGAGATGGATTTACAGATCGCTCATACTGTGCTCCTGTCGGTAAAGCACAAATAGATCAATATGCTGAAAAAGGCTACAAACTGACTCAAACTACTCTTTGGTAACTGTTTACTCAGATAAACCTATAAAAAAAGGGAGCCATTATGGCTCCCTTTTTTTATAGGTTTATCTGATGTTTTTATCCGATATTCTTCTCCTTAAGCAAGTATTCTGCTATTTGCACGGCATTCAAGGCTGCGCCTTTCTTGATCTGGTCACTTACCGTCCAGAAAGTTAGCCCGCAATCGTTACTCAAGTCCTTACGGATGCGACCTACATAAACCGGATCTTTTCCGGATAGGAAGAGCGGCATGGGGTACTCTTTTTCGGCTGGATTGTCTTGCAGTACTAAGCCATCGCCATTGGCAAAAGCCTCGCGAGCTTCTTCGACAGAGACAGGGCGTTCGGTCTCTACCCAAACGCTTTCTGAGTGAGCACGTAGCGCTGGTACACGAACACAAGTAGCACTTACTCTAATGTCAGAGTCCATAATCTTACGTGTTTCGTGATACATCTTCATCTCTTCTTTCGTATAACCGTTCTCGGTAAATACGTCGATTTGAGGAATGAGATTGAAAGCCAATTGGTAAGCAAACTTTTCTACTGTTACTGGCTCGTCGGCCAATACCTGGCGGTACTGTGCGTATAGCTCGTCCATGGCTGCTGCACCGGCACCACTGGCAGCTTGATAAGTAGATACGCGTACGCTTTTGATGTGAGAAAGGCTTTCGATAGCTTTCAATGCCACAACCAACTGAATAGTGGTACAGTTAGGGTTGGCAATCACCCCTCGTGGACGATTTTCAGCCTCTGCTGCATTGACTTCGGGTACCACCAATGGCACGTCGTTATCCATGCGGAAAGCACTAGAGTTGTCGATCATCACGGCACCATGTTTGGTGATGGTCTGTTCGAATTCTTTCGAAGCTCCTGCTCCTGCCGAGGTGAAAGCGATGTCTACGCCTTTGAAGTCATCATTGTGTTGCAGAAGTTTGACTTCAATCTGTTTACCGCGAAAAGTATATAGGCTTCCGGCACTACGTTTAGAACCGAATAAGACTAACTCGTTCAACGGGAAATTTCTTTCGTCGAGCACGCGTAGGAGTTCTTGTCCTACGGCTCCGCTTACGCCAACAATAGCTACTTTCATCTTTTTTTCTTTGTTTAATTTGGTGATTTTTAGATTATAACTTTATCTTTGTGATTATAAAGTACTAAAGTATAATTGCCTGCAAAATTATAACAATTTGCAATATAATCTCTAATCTATGAGAAAAATTATAGGTATTATCTGTTTTTTGTCATCTCTTTGTAGTTGTTCTCCTATTATAGACGAACTATCTGAAGATTCTGAAGCTGACTTAACCTCCAAATTATCGTGGATAGGAGAGACAGACAAATTCACTGTGAGTGATAAAGAGGGGTTACGCCTCGATGATAAAGCGAAGACAGCAGGCAGCGCTTTTCTTGCTACACCCTCTGTGCGAGTGAGAGGTACGCGATGGGAGTTTCGGGTGCATCTGCTCTTTCAACCCTCAATAAACAACTATGCACGTTTTTATTTGGCATCTTCTGCTGATAATCTATCCGGAGCACTAAATGGCTATTTTGTGCAAATAGGAGGAAAAGAAGATAATGTTTCGCTGTATCGGCAAACAGGGGATAAACTACAGTTGTTGGCTACGGGGAGGGCGTTAATGACGGGCAACAGTTCGCCGGATGTCAGACTGAAAGTGGAATGTGATGATAATGGGTATTGGACTTTTTGGACGCGTTTGAAGCAAGAACCCGAATACATCAAAGAGCAACAGGTATGGGATACTGGCTTTACCACATCGGTTTGTGCAGGGGTGCGTTGCTTTTATACTGCAAGCCGTTGCAATGGTTTTGTATT
>JAGOOC010000017.1 GCA_017992695.1 Bacteroides sp.
AAAGTAGGTGAAATCTTTTGAATCACCAAGCAAATGGACGAAAGACGTGTTGTTTTTCTTCTCTTGATTTTAACATTGTTAATCGTTTTCTTCTTCGTACACTCTTGTGGTGCAAGAGTGCGTACTTTTGGTGCGTTAACTACGTACTTCTTGATGCCAAAAGTAGGTAGTTAACACACCTTTAAAATGGTACTTTTGCAAACGAGGAAATACAATCGTGTTGATCCTTTAAATAGTGCTTTCATAATATTGAAAATCACGTTTTTAAGTGATCTTAATTTCTGTTTCTTTATTCGCCCTTTGCTCTTTTTTGTCTTTTTCGTTTGCTTTGTTTTTCTTACGCTTTGGGGCGATACTTGTGTGTTTGACAACTTCATCTGTTTTGTTTTTTTTTTGTAAATCAAGTCTTTCGCTTTCGCGCTTGCAAATTCGATACTTTTGTTGTATATTTCCACTCTTTTTCCGTTGTATAAGTCTCATACATCCTTGTTTGTTGTTTTAGTCACTTCGAATAAAGCAACTATCAGGCTGATACGGGAACTTCTTTAGAAAAAGTTTTCAATAAAACTCAAACAGACTCTAAATTAATGACCAATTATGGATGATAAAACAATTAGGACGATCCAAATATCAAAAGAAGTCTCCTTCTGGGCCAATATAGCTAATGACAAATTAGATAAATTTAAATATCCGACTCGCGTCGGTGCAGGCGTTTTTATCGTAATCTTTAACGGATATTGTAACCTATCTGTAGATTTGTCTAACTATTCGGTTAATAAGAGTAGCGTTGTCACATTGCTTGCTAACAGCATTATTCAGATAACTGACTATAGTAATGATTTTGATGCATACTATATTGTATTTCCCTCAGAATTTGTTCGGAATATTAATCTTATTCAATCAGCATTACCTTTTCTTACTGAGATAAAAAATAATCCGATACTAGAACTAGAAGAAACAAGTAAAACATTGATGTTGGAATTTTGCGTAGTGTTTCGCAAAATATATGAAAAACAAAAAGAGAAACCCATCCCAGAGATAATTGAGAGTCTACTTATGAGTATGCTGTGGGGGATAGCAACAGCATATAAAGCCAGGAGTATAATAAAAGATAAAGAAGTCTATACTTCGCACAAAGTCGAACTTTACCGAAAACTTTTACCTTTGATTATCGAAAACTATAAAACAGACCGTGCTATATCATTCTATGCCGACAAACTTTGCGTTTCTCCCAAATATTTGAGTGCCATTATTAAAGATGTTTCGGGCAAGAAAATGAGTGAATTGATTAGCGAAGTTGTAATACTTGATATCAAATCGCAACTAAAAAATACGGATGAAACAATATCACAAATTTCAGATTCTTTGAATTTCCCTAATCCCTCTTTCTTTTGCAAATATTTCAAAAAACATACAGGTATGACACCCAAAGATTATCGATATAGCGATTAAAAAATATCTTTTGGGAGAATCTTATTCTTTTTTTTGCTTATACGGTATGATAAGAACTATTACTATGCAGCCTGCTCCGAAAAAAATCGTCCATCCGGCTATTTCTTTCAATGAGGATAACATCGCTTGCACTTGTACGCGTCCCTTTGCCGATCGTGTCGCCAGTATTTGAGCATTTTCATAACTTTTGCCTTGCATCATAGCCCCCATTTGGGTCTGAGAAAATATATTGGCAGCTTCAGGATTCATCATATCTACATTTTCGGATAGGCTTGTTATATAATATTGTTGTTTTTTATTCATTACATTGGAGTATATGGCAGAACCAACAACAGGACCAATCACAGAACGGAAAGCCAACATTAAAAATATCCAAGAAGTAACAAAGACCATATTAAGTTTCCGCATGCCCCATATACCTGCCATAGCATAGAAAATGATCATTCCCACAGAACGTAGTATTATCGGAAATATTAGGTTGTTGTATAGACCCATGCTTTGATACTGAAAATACATATATACTGCCGATAGGGTAATACACAAAAAACTGAATGCGAAAATATACTTGAAATGCATATTCCATTTTGACATTAAGCAGGCAATAATTGCACCTATTACATAACCCACCAGGCTGTAATTGTTTAAGATGGCATTCTGCCAATTGTCAAGACTCATTGATATACTGGTAAAAGTACTAACCAGCATGGAACTAGAGTTCAATATCATACCCAAGAGAAATACGAGTAATGCAATAATCGCATTTTTGGATGCCAATATTTTGAAATCCATATATGGATGTTTCTTTGTGTTTATTTGTAACAAAAGGAATATGCCGGTAGATAATAAAAATATTATAAATGCCACTCGGATATAAAGACTATCGAACCAATCAAATGTTTTTCCATAGATAAGAATAAAACAAAAGGATAGGAGCACTAGCGAGGCAGTAACGAAATCGGCAAATTTGGTAAATGATAATTTAGAGGTTATTAACCGCTTTTGATATATCATGGTAGTTTCCACAATGATAAGAGATGTCAGTACCAGTCCTATCATGAAATAATACACATACTGCCATTCGTATTCGTATGCAAGCCATGCAGTGAAAAAAGATCCTAATTGTCCTATTGTCAGGAAGAAAAGATACAGAAAAGGTAATCCTTGAGCCTTAACTCTGTCCATTTTGTCTTCAACATCAGGAGAAACGGGTATAGGACTTGGTTTGATGGCTGAAAGCATATCTTTTCCTGAAATGTAGCCCAATAAACTAAATAATGTATTGAATATTAATATCATTCGCACGAATCCTGTAAAAAAGCTACAGAAAATAAGCAAAGGGATTGACGTCGTTTTTGCGCAAAAAAAACTGAATAAAGCCAATAAAGAAAGACCAATTAGATATTCAGCCTTGGGGCGTTGTATCTCTAGATACCGAATAGTCAATGGGGTAAAAACAGCCATTCCTACTGCTGTAGCAAAACTCGAAAACTGTATGTGTTCTGTCATAATACCCAGCCCACTTACCATGTCTCCAATATTACTTGTATAGGCACCGTTAATAAATAGTATGGGGAAAAACATCAGGAAAAAGATGAATATTCCTAATGGTTTTGAGACCCATTTGTGAAAAGGGGAATTTGATTTTCTCATTTTTTTATTTTCACTTTTACCTTTACCATCATTCCAGCAGCTAATGCCTTGTTTTCTTCGTCCGATAATTCTTCAAAATCGATCCGAATAGGAATACGTTGTTGTATCTTTATAAAGTTACCTGTCGAATTGTCTGTGGGCACGAGAGAGTATTTTGAACCTGTAGCACCCGATATCACAGATACTTTGCCTTTAAATACTTTTTCAGGAAAAGCGTCAACCTTTATTTCCACTTCCTCTCCGATATGTATATTGCTTATTTGTGTCTCTTTAAAATTTGCAATAATCCATTTTTTTGTATTGGGTATGATATAGGTCATATTCTGCCCAGCATTCACTAGTTGTCCTTCTTCCAAGGTTCTCCGACCTAGATAACCGTCACATGGAGCTACAATTACCGTATAAGACAAATTAAGTTTTGCCATATCTACAGCCGCAGATGCTCTAAGTATGTTTGCTTCTGAGTTCCCTTTTCGTTTTGAAACTTCGTTGAAGGATGACTGAGCACTTATCTGTTGTTGTCTCTGAGCGCTCAACCGAGCTTTAGTCGCATCCAAATCGGTTTTGATCTGCTCTACTTGTATCGGCGTGGTTGCGTTTCGCTCCAAGAGGTTTTGATATCGCTTGTAGTCTGTCTCCAGCTTTCTCAATCGAGCCTCTGTTTCAGCAATGTTTGAATCATATACAACCACGTTGCTAAGTGATGTATGGATACTGACATCCAATACTTCAGAGCCTACAGTGGCATCTTTTAAGAAAGCTTCAGCCTCTTTTAGCCTGATTCTATATTCGCTGTCATCAATGACAAGTAGCGTATCTCCCTTTTGCACAGATTGGTGTTCGGTGAAGTATACATTTCTTATATAACCGGGAACTTTGACATTGATTGGCGACAAATATTGCTCGATCTGGGCATCATTCGTTGTTTCATTCTGTTTAAAATCAATAAATAGATCAATGGAGTAATATAATCCTATTCCTATAATAACAAGTCCGACAGCACTGAGAATCCAGCGTCCAGTTTTCAGGCTTCTCAATTTTTTATATTCTTTTTTATGACTTTCTGATACTGACATATGTTTTAATTTTTTGGTTGTTTATTTGTTAGAAAGTTGATCCAATTTTCCTGTTAATTTAAGCAGACTTAGTTCTGTTACCCTGCAATTATAACTCGCATTGATGAAGTTATGCTGAGCTTCGGTCAACCTCATTTCATCCTGTAACAGTTCAGTCATAGACACTATTCCTTCTTTATACCTGCTTGCGGTTACACTATATACATCTTGAGCCAATGAGAGATTCTCTTTTTGTTTATTAAAGTTACGGTAATTATTCGTCCAGTCATTCATCGCATTCTTATATTGAGTTTCCATTTTTTGCTCCGTATCTTTTATCTGGTATTGAACTTTTATGTAATCGATATCTACCTTTTTTCTGTTCAGCCGCTTGTCAAATCCATCGAAAATAGGAACTCTGAGCGACACGCCCCAGTAAAATGAATTGTGCCACTTGTTTAAGCTATTAGATTTATTGGAATGAAAATAGTTCTCAAAATGATCTGTATAATTGGTATAGCCCAATTGTCCGACAAGTGAAAGAGTCGGTATGTATTCTTGATTTATTGCTCTATTCTGTTTATCAATAATGTCTCTTTGAAAGTACAACATTTTAAATTCGTTTAAATTTCTTGATACCCCAATCAGTTTAGGGGTGTTCACATAATCTATACTGACTGGTGTTAAAGAAAACTCAGCTTCCATCGGTAGGTCCAACATAAATTTCAATAAATTCAATTGCTGTTGGTACATAGCTTCGGAATTAGCTTTCTGAATTGCCTGATTTTCAAGATTTATATTGACGCGTTTTAGATCGACATCCATAGCCATGCCATTGTCATAAAATGCATTTGTTATTTCAACCAATGCGCTGAGACGTTTAATGTTCTCATCGATTAACTTAACCTGTTCCACCATTGTTTGTGCCAGAAAATATATTTTGCTGATCTCCACTGTTATATCTTCTTTTGCTTTTTCGTATGAAAACTGCTTGAGCTCTTTCATCTTTTTAGCTATCGATATACTGCTATAGAGCGTCTGATTATATAATGGCATTGCTATTTGTGCTCCTGCCGAGGTGTTATATCTCAACCCTTTCGATACCATGTAAGGCATCTCTATGCCCAACATGGCTCCCATACCAGAACCGTCACTAACCGACGTACCAACAACTACGTTATTCATGAAGTTACCGAATCCATTTATCACCGGTAACAATTTAGCTCGACTTTTGGATTGTTCCAGCTGAGCTTTACGGATATCTTCGCCTTGCCCCTTGAGTGAAAGATTGTTTTTTACACCTATCTCTATACATTCTTGTAGTGTAAGGATATTGCTTTGGGCAAATGCCTTATTGGTGAAAAATACAGTCAAGAGTAAAAGGCTTGTTTTTAATTTATTTACCATCTTAATTTATAGTGTTTAGCTTTTATCTGAATTATTGAATTCCCATTATAGATAAGAAACTGCTGAATTGTGTCTGTTATACACAGGAACACATAGCAAGCCACTTAATTGAAACTACTTGATGTATGAGATGAATGTAACAACATTGAAGTGATTGCTTCGCTACATATAATTGGATAAATATTCAGCATCAATAATACCTTTTTTGTTATTTTATTTTACATTGTGGGGTCTCTATATCCGCTATAATGGTTTCATTTATTTATGAGACAAAAGTAGTTGTAGCAAATACGAGATAAGTTATCTAAATTGAATGTATTATGGTCTATATTGGAGCATTTGCTGTTTGTCATCGGTGATGTTCAATTAACATCTTTTGAATTCTACGTAAAGTAACAAAGAGAACGATAGGAAAACTTGCTTTCTTAAGCTGACTTTATGTGCATTTTACATATCCTTGATCTTTCAAAATCAATTGGATATGACCGTATCGAAAGACTCGCTTTAAGAGACTCGGTTATATTTCAAAATACAAAGTAACTGATCAATTAGTTTTGCCCACCTCATACAACGGCTGTTGTGCATAGACATAGTGGTTATCTATATTTAATTTCATCTTATCCAACAGTTATTCCAACTCGCTCTTTGGGAGCTATGATGAATCATTGCTACAACGATGATTATTATAGCATAACTACATTGATAGCCGATGATTCTCTCTCGTTGCCTGATAAGAAAGGAGGAATGAAAAGCTGGCAAGTACCGGACGTCTTGGCAGAAAGTGTTGAGGGAAAGTTATGTAAATTGAATCAAGAAGTTTTTTTCACATCCATTCCTATAAGCTTTTACAAACTAGCGCTTTCTCGTTATATGGGAAGTGTTTTTACTGAACAAGAATTTTATACTTTTAATCGTTATTGCCGACACAATGGGCTGCTTTTTTATTCGAAACGATAAAAAAAAAATTGGTTGATCCGACAAATGGATAAGTCTTTGAATTAGACACTATTCAAATAATTGTGTCTGGGTTTCCGTTATGTGCTACCTTGGAGAAACTTTTTATCTGTTTTTAGGCAAAAATAATATACATGGTGCGAACTGTGATTGCTAATTTTATACCCATCTTGTACCGACTATACATAGCCCTTATTCATAAACTAAATCTTTTCATCAATTAAAATTGCCGAAAATAAATCTCAAAAACAGAAACTATTTATATCTTTGCTTTTCCACAAAACTTCCAAATCTTTTATTTCATGAAGAAGTATATTTTCCTCCTTGCGCTGTGGTTTGTGTCTGCATCTATTTTTGCTCAAACGACAGATGGCTCAAAACAATCGTTAACTGCCGGTACGACCACTGATAAGCCATACGGGGTAGTAGATCTGTCGGTCTGTAACCTTCGGAGGCAAGCCGACTTCTCGTCGGAAATGACTACCCAGGCGTTGCTAGGTATGCCGGTCAAGCTCTTGCAAACCCAATCGTGGTTCGAGATTCAAACCCCCGACGACTATACGGGGTGGGTGCACCGCACGGCCATTCACCCCATGACCAAAGCCGAATACGACCAATGGAACAAGGCCGAGAAGATTGTGGTTACCTCGCATTACGGTTTTACCTATGAGAAGCCACACCTAAATGCCCAAACGGTATCTGATGTGGTGGCAGGCGACCGACTGAAGTGGGAGGGAACGAAAGGGAAATTCTACAAAGTAACTTACCCCGGTGGGAGGGAGGCTTATATACCGACCTCCATCTCCAAGCCCGAGCACGCATGGCGCAAAGAACTAAAACAGGATGCAGGCAGTATCATTCGTACCGCTTATTCGCTGATGGGTATTCCTTATTTATGGGCCGGCACTTCATCGAAAGGAGTCGATTGCAGTGGCTTCGTGCGCACTGTCTTATTTATGCACGACATCATCATTCCGCGTGATGCCTCGCAACAGGCTCGCGTAGGCGAACGGATGGCTATTACTCCCGATTGCAGCAACCTGCAGCCCGGCGACCTCCTCTTCTTTGGACGGAAGGCGACCTCGGATAAGCCAGAACGAGTGGTTCATGTGGGTATCTACGTGGGCAATCAGCAGTTTATTCATTCGCAAGGCGATGTACACGTGAGTAGTTTTAATCTCAACGACAAGGAGTATGATGCCTTTAACTTGGGGCGTCTCCTCTTTGCCGGGCGCGTGCTTCCTTTTATTAACAAGCAGGCAGGGCTAAATACCACTGCGACAAACTCTTACTATAAATGATCTAATAAGTTAACCTATTATGCAAAACCGCAGAGACTTTCTTAAAACAGCCGCCTTGGCTGCTATCGGATCAGGGCTTACCATTCGCCAAGCACTGGCAGCCGAAACTGTTCCTGCCGCTTTCTCCATCAACCGATTGGGGAGAGGCGGAAAGATGAAACTGAAATTCTTTCCCTATGAATTGAAACTGAAGCATGTGTTTACCGTGGCTTCGTTTTCGCGCTCGACTACCCCTGATGTGCAGGTAGAGATTGAATACGAAGGAGTAACCGGATATGGAGAGGCTTCTATGCCTCCCTACCTGGGACAAACAGTGGATACGGTGATGGCCTTTTTGAAGAAAGTAAACTTGGAGCAGTTTGACGATCCTTTTCAGCTAGACGACATTCTGACTTATGTAGATGGTATCAGCCTGGGCGATACGGCTGCAAAAGCTGCGGTAGACATTGCGCTGCACGACTTGGTGGGCAAGCTACTGGGTGCTCCTTGGTATAAGATATGGGGGCTGAATAAAGAGAAAGCTCCCTCTACCACCTTTACAATTGGTATAGATACGCCCGAGGTGATGCGCGAGAAGACGTTGGAAGTAGCCGGGCAATTCAACATCTTAAAGGTGAAGCTGGGGCGCGAGAATGACAAGGAGATGATTGAAACGATACGTTCGGTGAGTAGCCTGCCGATAGCCATTGATGCCAATCAAGGATGGAAGGATAAGCACCACGCACTCGATATGATTCACTGGCTGAAAGACCAAGGCATTGTGATGATTGAGCAACCGATGCCGAAAGAGCAACTGGACGATATCGCTTGGGTTACCCAGCAAAGTCCGCTTCCGGTATTTGCCGACGAGTCTTTGCAGCGCTTGTGTGATGTAGCTGCACTGCGAGGAGCATTCACAGGAATCAACATCAAACTGATGAAATGTACGGGGATGCGCGAAGCTTGGAAGATGCTGACATTGGCGCAAGGGCTGGGTATGCGTGTGATGATAGGGTGCATGACAGAGACTTCGTGTGCCTGCTCGGCAGCCGCACAGCTCTCTCCGGCTGTTGACTTTGCCGACCTGGATGGTAACCTGCTGATCTCGAACGATAGATTCAAGGGAATGGAGGTGGTCAACGGGAAGATAACGCTTAATGACCTACCGGGTATTGGCGTGCGTGTAGTGTAGAATGTCAATTTGTCAGCCTCTGTCGTTAATCGCTGTTAACCAGTGGGTACACCTTGTTAAAAGAGGACAAAAAAGAATGACAAGAAGAATAAGTGATTGATATTTGTCGTTATTTTAACGTCGATAATGTTAAATGAAAATAGAATATTAACAAATTTACAAAGAATAAAAAGATATGAAACAAACAACAAAGAAATTTCTTGGAGTAGGAGCTATCGTTTTGCTTAGTGCAGGTGTTGCTGGTCTTACTACCTATGGCTTGACGCGATCAGATAGCCGTGATTTATCTTACAATGAAGTGTTTGAGCAAAATTCGAATGTACGTCTTGCTGCGTATGACGCAACTAAATCTCAACCAATCGATTTTACACAAGCTGCAGAAAGCTCGTTGCACGCAGTGGTACATATTAAATCGACTCAATTGGCTAAAAGTCAAGCTCAGCAGGGAGGTGAAATGGACATCTTCGAATACTTCTTCGGAGGACGTGGAGGCGGACAACGCCAGCAGGCTCAAGCACAACCGCGCGTTGGTTTCGGATCGGGGGTAATTATATCGAAAGATGGATACATTGTGACCAACAATCACGTGATTGATGGGGCCGATGAGATTAGTGTGAAACTGAACGATAATCGCGAGTTTAAAGGTCGCATCATTGGTACCGATCCAAGTACAGACCTTGCATTGATTAAAGTTGAAGAGAATGATCTTCCGACCATTCCGGTTGGCGATTCGGATGCGTTGAAAGTAGGCGAATGGGTGTTGGCAGTAGGTAACCCGTTTAACCTTACCTCAACAGTAACCGCTGGTATTGTAAGTGCAAAAGCTCGTTCGTTGGGCGCAAGCGGAGGTATTGAGTCGTTCATCCAAACCGATGCGGCCATTAACCAAGGTAACAGTGGTGGTGCGTTGGTCAGTGCTAGAGGAGAATTGGTCGGCATCAATGCCATGCTTTCTTCTCCCACGGGCGCATACGCTGGCTATGGCTTTGCTATCCCTACAAGTATCATGACTAAGGTTGTGGCTGACTTGAAACAATTTGGAACTGTACAACGTGCTTTATTAGGCATTAAAGGTAGCTCGCTTGCCAATGATCGCTATATGGGCGAAGAGGTGAGCAAAGAGTTGCAGAAGAAAGCCAAAGAGCTAGGCGTTGTTGATGGCGTGTTGATTGCCGAAGTAGTTGAAGGTGGTTCTGCAGCCGGTGCCGATGTCAAAGTTGACGACGTTATTGTGGGTATCGATGGTAAAAAAGTGCGTACCTTTGCCGATTTGCAAGAGGCTTTGGCTACTCATCGTCCGGGCGATAAGGTAACAGTGAAATTGATTCGTGATAAGAAAGAGAAAAGTGTAACCATTACGTTGAAGAACGAGCAAGGCACTACGAAGATTGTAAAAGAGGCAGGAATGGATATTCTTGGTGCTGCCTTCAAGGAAATGTCACCTGAAGTGAAGAAACAGCTCAACCTAGGCTATGGCATCGAGGTCGCCGGGGTAAGTGGCGGTAAAATGGGCGAAGCCGGTATTCGCAAAGGATTTATTATTCTGAAAGTGAATAACCAACCGATGCGTAAGGTGAGCGACCTAGAGGAAGTAATGAAGGCAGCTGTGAAGTCTCCAGACCAGGTACTATTCCTTACCGGTATGTTCCCGTCGGGCAAACGTGCCAATTATGCGATTGATTTGAGCCAGGAATAACACATGAACTCCTAAATCGAATAAAGGAAAGTGAAAAAGAGTGCTGATCGTCAACTAGTCGGCACTCTTTATTGTTCTATCACTATAACTAAGAGAGAAAGTTATGACAAGATGGTTCATTAATGGATAGTTTTTTGTAACTTTGCACTCCAAATCTGTTTTATAAGAATGAGACAACTAAAGATTACCAAAAGTATCACTAACAGAGAGAGTGCATCTCTTGACAAGTATCTACAGGAAATCGGTCGTGAAGACCTCATTACTGTGGAGGAAGAGGTAGAACTCGCTCAACGCATTCGCAAAGGTGACCGTGTAGCACTAGAAAAATTGACACGTGCCAATTTACGCTTCGTCGTATCTGTAGCCAAACAGTACCAAAATCAAGGTTTGAGTCTGCCCGACTTAATTAATGAGGGCAACTTAGGGCTGATAAAGGCTGCCGAGAAGTTTGATGAGACACGTGGATTTAAATTCATCAGTTATGCTGTATGGTGGATTCGCCAGTCTATTTTGCAAGCACTTGCAGAACAGTCGCGTATTGTGCGTCTTCCGCTGAATCAAGTAGGTTCGCTAAACAAAATAAGCAAAGCCTTTTCTAAATTCGAGCAGGAAAATGAACGACGCCCATCGCCAGAAGAGTTGGCTGACGAATTAGATATTCCAGTTGAAAAAATCACTGATACACTGAAAGTATCCGGCCGTCATATTTCGGTAGATGCTCCTTTTGTGGAAGGAGAAGACAATAGCTTGCTAGATGTGTTGGTCAATGACGATTCGCCAATGGCCGATCGCGCGCTGGTTAATGAATCTCTTGCGAAGGAAATTGATAGAGCTCTTTCTACGTTAACCGATAGAGAAAAAGAGATCATACAGATGTTTTTCGGTATCGGACAACAAGAAATGACATTAGAAGAAATCGGCGATAAGTTTGGTCTCACACGTGAGCGCGTTCGTCAGATTAAAGAAAAAGCAATCAGAAGATTAAGACAAAGTAATCGTAGCAAATTGCTCAAATCGTACTTGGGATAAGACGATATTCAGTTTTCGAAAAAGAATGGAATCCATGTAAATGACATCCTTTAGCTTTAGGACTAAAAAGATGTACTTACATGGATTTTCTTTATTCATTTTTTTTGTTACCTTTGTCGCAACATATTAACTTATTAACTGATGAAATACGTAAAAATACTAGCCGCAGTTGCACTCATTTTCACTATGTGCTCTGCTTTCTCATTCAAAAAAAGTGCTTCTAATAAGCCGGTTTATGCCTTTGGTATTTCGGCTTCTTTTACCGATACAGTGGTTTACTACACCGACATTCAGTTGCTCGACAGCATACGTCTGGATAAACATGGTTTTTTGCCACATCGTGATTTGTACTCTTATCAATTGAAAAACTACTTGGAGCTTGAAATGAGTAAACCCAATCGCACCTGCATGATTTACTTTTCAGAAAACAAAAGCAAGCTCGAAAAAGAAGCGTCGAAAATGATGAGTAAGTATAAAAAGAATAAAACGAATGTTTTAGACAAAATAAACAGTGAAAAGTTCCGTTTCACAAAACCCGAAGAGTAGGTTAAGCGTTCCACTCTTTTATGCTTTGTTCTACCCTTTTATGCTTGCGCTTATGAAATTCAAAACGACTGCGCTTTGTCTGTGCCTGATGAATTTATTCTGGGCATGCGGACCAACTGCCGAGCTTCCCGAACCTCCTAATCCCAATCCTGCACCCGAGTTGGCAAATCGTACTGTGCTTGCCTATGTGCTAGCCGACAATTCGCTAACCTCTTTTTCGTTAACCGATTTGGATGAAATGCTCGAGGGGATAAAAACGGTTGATACGAAGCAGAATAACTTGATTGTGTACATGGACCGTAGGGATGGCGGCACTTCCCAACTGATTCGGATTTGTCGAAACTCGAACGGGGAGATTATCAAAGACACGATTCAAACGTATGAAGCTTCGCGCAACTCGGTAGGAATAAATGAAATGGAACAGGTGTTTACCTATACCGTTGATCATTTCCCGGCCCAAGGTTATGGTCTTGTTTTGTGGTCGCATGGAGATGGCTGGATTCCTTATTCGAATACCAAGACGCGTTGGATTGGACAAGATGAAAACAAAGGAACCATGGATAAGCGGTTGAATATTGACGAGCTACACACCGTTTTAAAATCAATACCTCGGCTCGATTTTCTGCTCTTTGATGCTTGCTACATGCAGTCGATCGAGGTCGCTTATGAGTTGCGCGATTGTGCCGACTACTTTATCGGTTCTCCTACCGAGATTCCCGGTCCGGGTGCTCCTTATCAGATGGTAGTTCCTGCCCTGTTTGCTGTTTCTGCTCCTGAAACACATACTCTTTCAAGTTCTATCGCTTCGGCTTACTTCGATTACTATAAGAATAAATACACAGGAGCTTTCCCCTCCGATGACAATTGGGTAGGTGGAGTTTCCATGTCTGTCATTCAAAGCAATAAATTGGATGCACTGGCAAGTGCCACTCGTGAGTTATCAATTTATTCTCAACCCGGCATTAATCGAATGGAAATTTTGTGCTATGATCCACTTCGAGAACGCAACTATTACGATATGGATCAAGTTATGAAGGCAACTGTAGGCGACACTCCCGCTTATCAGAACTGGAAACGTTTCTATGATGCTGCCGTGATTTACAAAGAAACAACTCTTTTGAACTACAATACATACGCTACGGGTAGCGGAAAGATGGTTTCAATGGATGGTTTTACCGGTGTTTCTACCTATATATGGGGCAGTAACAGCAGCTATCAGAGCTATTACGAGAAGCTTTTGTGGTATCAGGATATGCAAAAGAAGTAAGCTCTACCCTAGGTAAACAGACATTACGTCTTTTTGCAACATGCTTTATGTCTTTTTGGAACATGTTTTTCGTCTTTTGGAAACACACTTTACGACTTTTTCAAAAATACGTAAAGTGTTTGCTGTAAATAAGTTACATATTTTCACAAATTGATATTTGAATACAGATAATCCTTAACAGCAAGCAAGTCTGTTGTTTAAGCAACTGATTCATCTGCGGTTTTACACTAAGGAATGTTATCTTAGATAAAAAAAGGAAAACTTAGTGCATCCATAACGTTTTTTGACTACATTTGTAACGTTGATTGATTTTACTATTTGTCCGAGAAAGCGAACAAAACTCATTGCTCAACGCTTTCTTATTCATATAATAGCTAAAGCCGCAACTAACCCAACTACGAATTTAGAAAATACAACTATAAATAGATTTGCTTATGTCACAAATTATCGGTCGTATATCTCAGGTAATTGGACCTGTGGTCGATGTGTACTTTGAAGGTAGCGAAGTGGACTTAATACTGCCCAGTATTCACGATGCACTCGAGATAAAAAGATCAAATGGCAAGTTACTGATTGTTGAGGTACAACAACATATTGGCGAAAATACGGTGCGAGCCGTAGCCATGGACAGTACTGACGGACTTCAGCGAGGTATGAAGGTTTATTTGACAGGTGGCCCCATTACCATGCCGATAGGCGAACAGATCAAAGGGCGGCTCATGAATGTGGTGGGCGACTCTATTGATGGGATGAAAGAACTTAGCCGTCAAGGGGCCTATTCTATCCACCGCGACCCTCCGAAATTCGAAGATTTAACTACGGTGCAAGAAGTGTTATTTACCGGAATCAAGGTAATCGACCTGCTTGAACCCTATTCTAAAGGGGGGAAAATCGGATTGTTTGGCGGTGCAGGTGTTGGAAAGACGGTACTCATCATGGAACTGATCAACAATATTGCCAAGAAGCATAACGGGTTTTCTGTTTTTGCCGGAGTAGGAGAGCGTACGCGTGAAGGCAACGACTTGCTGCGCGAGATGATTGGTTCGGGAGTTATTCGTTACGGCGAAGCCTTTAAAAAAGGAATGGAAGGGGGTGAGTGGGATTTGTCGACTGTTGATTACAGTGAAGTGGAGAAGTCACAAGCTACGCTCGTGTTCGGACAGATGAACGAACCTCCGGGTGCTCGTGCTTCGGTGGCACTATCGGGCTTAACGGTAGCCGAGTCTTTTCGCGATATGGGTTCGGAATCGGGAGCCCGTGATATTCTTTTCTTTATTGATAACATCTTCCGGTTTACCCAAGCAGGTGCCGAGGTTTCGGCATTGCTGGGGCGCATGCCTTCGGCTGTTGGTTATCAACCCACGTTGGCTACCGAGATGGGAATGATGCAAGAACGCATCACTTCGACTCGCCAAGGATCAATTACTTCGGTGCAGGCGGTCTATGTGCCTGCCGATGACTTGACTGACCCTGCGCCTGCTACAACGTTTACCCACCTTGACGCTACCACAGTGCTTAGCCGTAAAATTACGGAGTTGGGCATTTATCCGGCTGTTGATCCGTTAGAGTCTACCTCTCGCATTCTTGATCCTAATGTAGTGGGACAAGAGCACTACGAGACAGCTCAGCGTGTGAAACAGATTTTGCAGCGCCACAAAGAGTTGCAAGACATTATCTCGATTCTGGGTATGGAAGAGTTATCGGATGCCGACCGCCAAGTGGTGAACCGCGCACGTCGTGTACAGCGTTTTCTATCTCAACCCTTTACCGTAGCCGAGCAGTTTACCGGTGTGCCGGGAGCAATGGTTGCAATCGAAGATACGATCAAAGGTTTCCGTATGATTCTGGATGGCGAAGTCGATTATTTGCCCGAATCGGCGTTCCTCAACGTAGGCACCATTGAAGAGGCTATCGAGAAAGGCGAGCAGTTGCTGAAACAAGTACAAGTGTAATTGAAAAACGATTGATCATGAAACTAAGTATTGTATCGCCCGAAAAAGAGATATTTAACGGTGAAGTAAAGAGCGTAACGCTTCCTGGAACGATGGGTACATTCTCTATTTTGCCTCATCACGCACCCATTGTATCGTCACTGAAGGCTGGTAAAGTAAGCTACATCACCGTAGAAGGCGAGGAGCATACACTTGATATTCATAGTGGTTTTGTAGAAATGAGCAACGGAGAGGCCTCTGTTTGCGTTTCGTGAGAAATCGGGAAATAGAAAAAACATGAGTATAAGCATCACACAACGTAAGTTTCTGATTTACATCACGCTGCTGACACTGTTCTTAGGTGTAGTAGGAGGGGTGGTCTTGCAGAATCTCGTGCCCGGACGTTACTTCGAGGCTTACCCGCTGATTCCGGTTTACTTTTATCTTTATGGCATCGGTTCTGTTTTTTTGCTTGATTTCTGCCGTCGACATGCCCCCAAACGGATGGTGATGCTGTTTATGGGAATGAAGGGGTTGAAGCTCATTTTATCGATAGCGTTGCTTATCATTTACGCTATGCTCGTTCCACATTCGGCCGTAGTGTTTATGTTGACGTTTATCGTCTTCTACCTGTGCTATTTGATTTTTGAAAGCTGGTTTTTTTTCGTTTTCGAAAGGAACGAGAAGTTAAAAAAGAAATGAAAAGAAGTATGAAAGAGTTGCGCTATAGTATAGTCGGAATCACGTTTGCGCTGATATTCTGCGGTTTGCCCGTTCGGGCGCAAGAGGGGATTGTTGCAGACAGCATCAACCAACAAACCAACGAGGTGGATGTGAAAGAGATTGTTTTCGGACACATCGGCGATTCGTATGAATGGCACATGACCGATATTGGAGATAAGTCTATTGTTATTCCCTTGCCCATTATTGTCTATAGCAGCATGTCGGGTTGGCATACCTTCCTCTCGTCTCGACTTGAAGAGCATGGAGGAACTTACGAAGGTTTTTCCATTGCACCCGCCGGCACCAAATATGAAGGGAAGTTGATCGAAAAAGACGCAACAGGAGAGGCGGTTCGTCCTTTCGATATATCGATCACGAAAGTAACCCTTTCGTTGTTTATGAACAGTGCGATCTTACTGGCTATCATTCTGGGTGTGGCCCATTGGTACCGCAAGCGCGAGCAAAGTGCGTCGGCTCCGGGTGGTTTCATTGGGCTGATGGAGATGTTTATTATGATGGTGCATGACGATGTGATAAAAAGTTGTGTAGGTCCCAACTATAAGAAATTTGCACCCTATTTGCTTACTGCCTTTTTCTTTATATTTATAAATAATATCATGGGATTGATACCGATCTTTCCCGGTGGTGCCAACGTAACGGGCAATATCGCCATTACCATGGTGTTGGCTATCTGTACGTTTTTGGTTGTAAACCTTTTCGGAACACGTACCTATTGGCGTGAGGTTTTTTGGCCGGATGTGCCTTGGTGGCTCAAGGTACCCATCCCTATGATGCCATTTATCGAACTCTTTGGCCTCTTTACCAAGCCGTTTGCGTTGATGATTCGTCTTTTTGCCAATATGTTAGCCGGACACATGGCAATACTGGTGCTTACAAGTCTTGTTTTTATATCGGCCAGCATGGGCCCGGCAATTAACGGATCGCTTACTGTGGCCTCCGTTGTGTTCAATGTATTTATGAATATCCTTGAACTGTTGGTGGCTTTCATTCAAGCCTATGTGTTCACCATGTTATCTGCCGTCTTTATCGGCTTGGCACAAGAAACTAAACATGAAAAAGAAAAAATAGAAATATAAACCATTTAAACAGAAGATTATGTTACTAACCGTGTTATTGCAAGCTGTTACAGCTGGAGTAGGATTGAGTAAATTGGGTGCTGCTATCGGAGCAGGCATGGCTGTTGTCGGAGCCGGCATCGGTATTGGTAAGATTGGCGGATCGGCCATGGAAGGTATTGCACGTCAGCCGGAGGCATCGGGAGATATTCGTATGAGTATGATTATTGCTGCTGCATTGGTCGAAGGTGTGGCGCTGTTAGCTTTAGTTGTTTGTTTGTTAATTCTCTTTTTATAAAAAAAGAAAAGGCCTATGTCATTGTTATTACCCGAAAGTGGTCTGATATTCTGGATGTTCCTTACGTTCGGCATTGTGTTCGGTATACTGGCGAAGTACGGCTTTCCTGTCATCATCAAGATGGTAGAGGGGCGTAAAACGTACATTGATCAGTCATTGGAGGTTGCCAAAGAGGCTAACGCCCAATTGCTGCGACTCAAAGCAGAAGGTGATGCGATTATGGCTGCCGCTAACCGGGAGCAGGGACGTATTATGAAAGAGGCCATGCAGGAGCGTGGAAAAATTATTCACGAAGCCCGCACCCAGGCAGCGATAGCCGGACAGAAGGAACTGGAGGAGGTGAAGCTGCAAATTCAGAAAGAAAAGGAAGATGCCATTCGCGACATTCGTCGCCAGGTAGCGATGCTCTCGGTCGATATTGCCGAGAAGGTCATCCGTAAAAATCTGAATGAAACGAGTGAGCAGATGGAAATGATTGACCGGATGCTCGAAGAGGTGTTGAATAAGAATTAATAGAATATGGAAGTAGGAGTCATCTCAATGCGTTATGCTAAAGCGCTGATTGAATATGCCAAAGACAAAGGGGTGGAAGACCGGATCTACGACGAATGTCAGATGCTGAGTTACTCTTTTCTCTTGGAGCCTAGTTTGCGCAAAGCACTGGACAGCCCCATTCTTGAACTGAAAGAAAAGTATGCGCTGATTTGTATAGCTGCCGACGGCGATCAGCCTTCGTCTAGGGAGTTTAACCGATTTATCAGTTTGGTGTTGAGGCAAAAACGCGAGGGATACCTTCAATTCATGTGTTTGATGTATATCGATCTGTATCGCAAGCTTAAGCACATCGGTGTGGGCAAACTCACTACTGCTGTGCCGGTAAATAGAGAAACCGAAGAGCGTATTCGAGAAACGGCTGCACACATGCTGCATGTTCGTATGGAGATGAGTACAGTCGTTGACCCCTCTATTGAGGGTGGTTTTATCTTCGATATCAACGATTACCGACTCGATGCCAGCATTGCTACGCAATTGAAGCGAGTGAAGCAACAATTTATTGATAAGAACAAAAGAATTGTATAGTCATGTCAGAAAATATAAAAGTAAGCGAAGTATCCGACATTTTACGTCGGCAGCTTGAGGGAATCGATACCCGTATACAGCTGGATGAGATTGGTACGGTGCTGCAAGTCAGTGATGGCGTGGCGCGTATCTACGGCCTGCGAAATGCCGAAGCAAACGAGTTGCTCGAGTTCGATAATGGCATCAAAGCCATTGTGATGAATCTCGAGGAGGATAATGTGGGTGCCGTATTGCTTGGACCAACCGATCGCATTAAAGAGGGCTTTGTAGTAAAGCGCACTAAGCGCATTGCCTCTATTCATGTAGGAGAGGGGATGCTTGGCCGAGTAATCGACCCGTTGGGCGAACCGCTCGATGGTAAAGGAGCCATTGGTGGAAAACTCTACGAGATGCCGCTTGAACGCAAAGCACCGGGAGTTATCTTTCGCCAACCGGTGAATCAACCTTTACAGACAGGTCTCAAAGCGATAGATGCGATGATTCCCATCGGTCGCGGACAACGCGAGCTTATTATTGGCGACCGCCAAACCGGAAAGACAGCGATTGCCATTGATACCATTATTAATCAGCGAGCAAACTTTGAAGCTGGGAACCCGGTTTACTGCATCTACGTGGCCATTGGGCAAAAAGGTTCTACCGTTGCCTCTATTGTCAACACCTTGCGTCAACACGGTGCTATGGATTATACGGTGGTGGTAGCTGCTACAGCAGGTGATCCTGCTGCTTTGCAGTACTTCTCTCCCTTTGCCGGAGCGGCTATTGGTGAGTTTTTCCGTGATACCGGCCGTGATGCATTGGTTGTATACGATGACCTCTCTAAACAGGCGGTTTCGTATCGCGAAGTCTCTCTGATTCTCCGCCGTCCTTCCGGACGTGAAGCTTATCCGGGAGATATCTTTTACCTGCATTCTCGTTTGTTGGAGCGTGCTGCAAAAATAATCAGTCAAGAAGAGGTGGCTCGCGAGATGAACGACCTACCCGAAAGCATTCGCCACCTGGTTAAAGGAGGGGGGTCGCTTACTGCACTTCCCATCATCGAAACGCAGGCAGGTGACGTATCGGCCTATATTCCTACAAATGTAATTTCGATTACCGACGGACAGATTTTTCTCGATACCGACCTTTTCAACCAAGGCAATCGTCCGGCAATCAATGTCGGCATTTCGGTTTCGCGCGTAGGGGGTAATGCACAGATCAAAGCCATGAAGACAGTGGCCGGAACACTTAAAATAGATCAGGCACAGTTTCGAGAGCTTGAGGCTTTCTCGAAATTTAGTGGCGACATGGACCCCGTTACTGCATTGACTATTAATAAAGGACAAAAAAATGCCCGTTTGCTGATACAGCGTCAGTACAGCCCTGTAGCAGTAGAGAAACAGATTGCCATTCTTTACTGTGGTACGCACGGTTTGCTTCGCAACGTGCCACTCGATAAGGTTGAAGATTTTGAACGGGCTTTTCATGAACTACTTGCACTCAACCATCAAAAAGACGTGCTTGACGTGTTGAAAACGGGTGTAATTACCCCCGAAGTAGAGCGTGCAATCAAAGAGACTGCCACGTTGGTGGCTAAGCAGTTTGCGTAATTCATATCTAATTCGTAATTGATTATGGCTTCACTCAAGGAAATAAAAACCAGAATAAATTCGGTGCAAAGTACCCGAAAAATCACTTCAGCAATGAAGATGGTGGCTTCGGCCAAATTACATAAAGCGCAGGAAGCCATTGAGAATATGTTGCCTTACCAGCAACAGTTAACTAAAATTCTGACTAATTTTCTCAGCGCCGATTTGCCCGTCCAATCGCCTTTTGTCGTTGAGCGTGAGTTGAAGCGGGTGGCTGTTGTTGCTTTTTCATCCAACAGCTCCTTGTGTGGTGCATACAATGCCAATGTTCAGCGTATGCTTCTTCAAACGGTAGCTGAGTATCGTGAGCTGGGGCAGGATAATATTCTCATCTTTCCCATAGGGCGTAAAGTGGAAGAGGCATCGAATAAGATGGGATTTGCCTCACAAGGAAGTTTTCAGACGTTGGCCGATAAACCCTCTTACCTGGAAGCAGCCGCACTGGCCGAGAAGCTCATGGCGATGTATCTCGACAAAGAGATTGATCGGGTCGATCTGGTTTATCATCACTTTAAATCATCGGGTGTGCAGGAGCTTCTTCGCGTACGTTGCCTGCCTATTGACTTGAAGTCGGTATCTCAGAGTGATGAACGCGAAGAGTTGGTAAGTGACTACATCGTAGAACCATCTGCCGAACTGCTCATTGCCAACTTGATTCCTACAGTACTTTGTCAGCAGATTTTCACCGCTGCTGTCGACTCTAATGCTTCGGAACATGCTGCCCGGGTGATGGCCATGCAAATAGCTACTGACAATGCAAATGAGTTGATTCAAGAGTTGACCAAACAGTACAACAAAACGCGCCAACAGACCATTACCAACGAACTGCTTGATATTATGGGCGGATCGATGAAATAGTCTCTTTGTTTCTCAATATAAAGTAAATCACATTCATGGAAGACAACCACGAGCTGCAATTGGCATGGAAGTTCATCGAAAGCACAGGCACACATCTGTTTCTAACCGGAAAAGCCGGAACCGGGAAAACGACATTTCTCAGACGCCTCAAAGAGCAATCGCCCAAGCGTATGGTGGTGGTAGCGCCCACCGGAATTGCAGCGATCAACGCCGGAGGAGTGACGATACACTCCTTCTTTCAATTACCTTTTGCGCCTCATATACCCGATACCACATTCAACTCGGCACAGGCGCATTACAAGTTTGGACGCGACAAGCTAAACATCATCCGCAGCATGGACTTGCTGGTGATCGATGAAATCAGTATGGTGCGAGCCGATCTGCTCGATGCCATTGATGGGGTATTGCGACGTTATCGTAATAGGCATAAACCCTTTGGTGGTGTGCAGCTTCTTATGATAGGCGATTTACAGCAACTGGCTCCTGTGGTGCGCGACGAGGAGTGGAAGCTCTTGAGCCCCCATTATGCTACCTCTTTCTTTTTTGGTAGCCGCTCACTTCGCGATACAGAATATGTAACCATTGAACTCAAAAAGGTTTATCGACAAACCGATGGCAGGTTTCTCAATCTATTGAATAGAATTCGTGAAAAACAGGTCGACACTGCCGTTTTGGATGAGCTGAACCAGCGTTATCTGCCTGACTTCCGTCCGAGCGAAGAGGAGGGATACATCCGGCTGACCACGCACAATAATCAAGCGCAACGATACAACGAACGCCAGTTGGAGGCACTGCCCGGACGTTCATTTAGCTTTCGGGCCAGTATTGAAGGTGTCTTCCCCGAGTCGGCTTACGTAGCCGATGAGGTGCTTACGGTTAAACGTGGTGCGCAGATTATGTTTATCAAGAACGATACCTCATCTGAAAAGCGGTTCTATAATGGAAAAATTGGACATGTGGTTGAGGTGAGTAAGGATTCCATTTCGGTACGTGGCAATGGAGACAAAACAACTTTTCTGCTTGAACGTTCCGAATGGACAAACAGCAAATACACCCTGAACCCCGTAACCAAGGAGATTTCCGAAGAGGTGGAAGGTACGTTCAAACAATACCCCATTCGTTTGGCATGGGCAATTACTGTACATAAAAGTCAAGGGCTGACTTTCGAACGTGCCATTATTGATGCCAATGCTTCGTTTGCTCACGGGCAAGTGTACGTAGCGCTCAGTCGCTGTAAAACGCTTGAAGGAATGGTGTTGAGCTCACCATTAAATGCCGAAGCAATCATTAGCAATGATGAAATTGACGATTTTAGTCGAACCGTCGAAGCACAGACACCCGATGAAGAGCGACTACGTACATTAGAACAGAGCTACTTTTACGAACTCTTGTGCGAGCAGTTTAGTTTTAAACGCATCGAACAGCACTTCTCGCAAGTGCTTCGTCTGCTCGACGAACATCTCTATCGGCTGTACCCCAAGCTACTGGAACGTTACAAGGACACCGATGGCCTCTTTAAAACCAAAATAAGCAAAGTAGCCGATACGTTTCACGCACAATACTCCACATTGATAACCGAAGCCCCCGATTATGCTCAAAATGCCATGTTGCATCAACGCATCGTCTCGGGTGCTCATTATTTCAATGCGCAGCTGGTAAATGTGTTGCTTCCACTGATGGCAGACACAAAGATTCAAACAGACAATAAGGAGTTGAAGAAGAAGTTTCTTGAAACCATGCATGGGTTACGAGAATCGGTACATCTAAAACGAGGTACGCTCTCTTTTACTGAGAAAGAAGGGTTTAGTGTTACCGCTTATTTAAAACACAAAGCTGCCGTTATGCTTTCGTTCGAAGAAGAGAGTACAACGCCGAAAACTACAGGCGCACAACGCACCTCGCTGCGTAGCAACAAAGCTGACAGTCAACAGAAAATAGAAGTACCAACCGACGTCTCTCATCCCGAACTTTACAAAGAAATTATATCTTGGCGCAACGCTGAGGCTGCCAAAAAAGGACTGCCTGTCTATACGGTCATTCAGCAGAAGGCCATAGTGGGCATTGTGAACCAATTGCCTACTGATATTGCTTCGCTTCTTGGCATTCCTTATTTCGGTAAAAAAAGTGCCGAGAAGTATGGCAGTCAGCTATTAGAAATGGTGAAGAAATATGCAAAATAAAGGGTTGAAGTACCCATTCATGTAAAAGCGGGTGTCATATCTATACAAGAATGACACCCGCTTATCCTATTCCTCGATTTCATTTTTAATAATCTCTTCCATCTCCTTGATCCGTTTTTCTCTCTCCTCGGGAGTCAGATTCTCAGGATCATCTGCTGTGTCGTGTATCGTTTTTGATACTCCGTCGCTCCAGTTTCCAAATTTATTCTTTGCAGGTCGTCCATGGGGTGCTATGTTTTCATCTGCAATAGGTACATTTCTATCAATAACATTATCCATACGTAAAGTTTTTAAAAGTGAAACAATCTAACTCTCACTAATAGAATGGAATAATAGGCGAAAATGTTCTGTAGATTGTTCTTTTTTTAGGCAAGTACCGGAAAAGAAACAAACTTTTGGTATCTTGATGGGTGAAGTTGTTGGCGTGATTTTTATTTTTATTGAGCACGCTTGTAAAGTCGTTTTTTTGTGTACATTTGCAACTCTCTTATGTCTATTGCATAAACCTATGGTAAACCTAAAATCAGCATGAAAATGAATGCATTTACTTGGCAGAGATTAATCGTAATTCTCTGTGTAAGCTCCTTCTTAATTGGAGTTAATGCCCAAAACAAAGATTGGGCGAATTTTGGTCGTTACGCAGCAGCCAATGCAGAGCTGCCTAAACCTGCAAAGAGTGAAAAAAGAGTAGTCTTTATGGGTAATTCCATTACCGAAGGCTGGGTAAGAACACATCCCGATTTCTTTCAAACCAATGGATATGTTGGTCGCGGCATCAGCGGACAAACCTCTTATCAGTTTTTGGCGCGCTTTCGCGAAGACGTAATTAACTTGTTGCCCAAGTTGGTTGTTATCAATGCAGGTACCAATGATGTGGCCGAGAATACCGGTGCATACAATGAAGACCGCACGTTTGGAAACATAGTATCAATGGTCGAACTCTCTAAAGCCAACAAGATCAAAGTGATATTGACTTCCGTTCTCCCTGCTGCTGCTTTCGATTGGAATCTTTCCATCACCAATGTGCCGCAAAAGATACAGGCATTGAATGCCCGAATCAAAGCATATGCGAAAGCTAATAAAATTCCTTACGTAGATTATTATGCTAAAATGGTCACCGGAGCAAACAAAGCACTAAACGAACAATACACCAAAGATGGCGTGCATCCTACTGCCGAAGGGTATGTAGTGATGGAAGGTTTAATCAAAGAAGCAATTGATAAAACGTTTCGCTAATTGTTAAATAAGGGTGAATTGAACAGGTAAACCGAATGGAACATGCTATCTTTGCAATCAAATAGTAAAGATGAGCATGAATCAATTACACCCCTTGATGCTGGCTGGAACAGGTAGCGATGTTGGTAAGAGTATTATTGCCGCTGCCTTTTGCCGCATTTTTTTGCAGGACGGCTATCGTCCTGCCCCCTTCAAAGCACAAAACATGGCACTAAACTCCTATGCTACCCCCGAGGGGTTGGAGATCGGACGTGCGCAAGCCGTACAGGCCGAAGCAGCAGGCGTTCCGTGCCACACCGATATGAATCCGTTGTTGTTGAAACCATCGTCTGACCAAGTAGCACAAGTTGTACTTCACGGTCGGCCGATAGGCAATAGCACTGCTTACAGCTACTTCCGCAAGGAGGGGCGCGAGGAGTTGCGGGCCGAAGTAAACGGTGCATTCGATCGGTTGAACGCACGTTACAATCCCGTAGTCATGGAAGGTGCGGGCAGTATCTCCGAAATTAACCTGCGAGAGCTTGATCTGGTGAATATGTCCATGGCCATGCATGCCGGGGCGGATGTAATTCTGGTAGCCGACATCGACCGTGGCGGTGTGTTCGCCAGTGTATACGGTTCTGTTTTGCTGTTAACACCCCAAGAACGGAAACACGTGAAGGGGATTTTAATTAATAAATTTCGTGGCGATCTGCGCCTATTCGAGAGCGGTGTGACGATGATCGAAGAGCTGTGCAGCATTCCCGTGGTGGGCGTAGTGCCCTATTACAAAGAAATATACATCGAAGAAGAAGACTCCGTAGCCCTACAAACCAAACAAATGCAGGCAGCTCACGGCAAGATCAATGTGGCCGTGGTGTTGCTGCGACACTTGAGCAACTTTACCGACTTTAATGCGCTTGAACGCGATCCGCGCGTGCACCTCTTCTACACCAACAATACCGATGAATTGCAGAAAGCGGACATCATACTGCTGCCGGGCTCGAAGAGCACGTTGGCCGACCTCTACGAACTGCGGCGCAACGGTGTGGCGGCAGCCGTGCTTCAAGCCCATCGAAACGGGGCTACCGTGATGGGGATCTGCGGTGGCTATCAGCTTATGGGGCAGGAGGTCTGTGATCCCGATCACGTGGAGGGCGATATAGAACGCTTGCCCGGACTTGGACTGTTGCCCGTGAGCACGCAGATGCTGGGCGAGAAGGTAACGCGACAGGTGAAATTCCGTTTTCGTGATTCGACGGTGCTCTGTGAAGGATACGAGATTCACATGGGGCAAACTGCGCCCGTGTCAGGTGTCGAACCTTCGCCCCTAAACGACTTAACAGATGGAAGCACCGATGGGTATTTCGTAGACCGAACCTGCATGGGAACCTATATTCACGGCATTCTTGACAATGCCTCCTTCATTGATTACCTGCTCGAACCCTTTGCTGCTCGGTTGGAAGAGAGACCCTTCGACTATAAAGCGTTTAAAGAGGAACAATACGACAAGTTGGCTGCACACGTGCGAGCGCACGTTAATATGCCGCTCATCTACGAAATACTACAAGCACATGATTGATGGACACGGAGACGATGCCTATAAATTGGGGCATACGATAACAAGCAATTTCAGCTCAAATGTATATCCTAGCGTGGATTTGAGTGGTCTCAAGGCACATCTTTGTGCACAAATGGATGGCATCAGCAGCTATCCCGAACCGGAGCCCTATACCCTTGAAGCCGGATTGGCTGAACGCCACGGTGTTTCCTCACAGCAAGTTTGCGTCACAAACGGTGCCACAGAAGCCATTTACCTCATTGCGCAAGCTTTTCGGCGTAGCCAAACGGCTATCCTGATGCCTACGTTCAGTGAGTATGCCGATGCTTGTCGCATGCACGGGCATCAAATTTCCTCACTTTATTCACTCCAGGAACCATTGGATGAAAAGATAGAGATGCTTTGGGTGTGCAACCCCAACAACCCCACGGGTGAGGTGCACTGCAAGGAGATGCTCGAAGTCTATATCCAACAGCATCCGCGTGTTTGCTTTGTGATTGATCAATCTTACGAATATTTTACGACAAAACCACTCTTTAGCGTGTTCGAGGCAGCTCAGTTTCCCAACGTACTGCTGCTGCATTCGCTCACGAAACGCTATGCCATTCCCGGTTTACGGTTGGGGTATATTACTGCCGATGAATCGTTGCTTGCTCACTTGCGTACCCATCGCATGCCGTGGTCGGTCAATCAAATGGCCATTGAAGCAGGACTATACCTGCTCCGTCACGATGTGCTCACCGGTATTTCGATGGACGATTACCTCAAAGAGACTGCCCGTTTGCGTGATGCACTGCAAGCCTCGGGTTGCATCGAGGTGTGGCCCACCGATACACATTACATGCTTGCTTGTCTGCGTTTCGGTAAGGCTTCTGCTTTGAAAGCGTATCTTGTTCGCGAGCATGGTCTCTTGATTCGGGATGCTTCGAACTTCGAAGGGTTGGACGATCGTTTCTTTCGTGTGGCAACGCAAACCAAGCAGGAAAATGATAAACTGATTAAAGCCATCATGCAATGGATGTCGGAGTGATTTTACAACAGTTGATGGAGATGCCGTTGTTGGAGATGCCGTTGTTGTTGCCCTTGTTGTTAGCTTTCGGGCTCGATCGCTGGTTGGGCGATCCTTCTTGGTTACCCCACCCGGTGGTGGGTTTCGGCAAACTTATATCCTTCTTTGAGCATCGACTCAATCGCGGACGATTTCTCCTCTTCAAAGGAGGAGTGATGACGATAGGCCTTGTTGTTTCCATCTATTTGCTAACGGTTGCACTGTTTCAACTCATTGGCTGGGTAGCTACATTAACCGGATGGCCTGTACTCGCATCTGTACTTTCTGTATTTTCCATACTTGTTCAAACGGTGCTTATCTTCTATTGCTTGGCCGGCACTACCTTGGTGCGCGAGGTACGCGATGTTTTTGAAGCTGTCGACCGCTCGCTGGCAGAAGGGCGTACGCAAGTAGCACGCATTGTGGGGCGCGATACCTCCGAGCTCTCTGCACAAGAGGTGCGTACTGCAGCGCTCGAAACATTGGCCGAGAACTTGAGTGATGGAGTGATTGCTCCGCTCTTCTGGTACTTGTTGCTGGGCGTGCCCGGCATGTTGGCCTATAAGATGGTGAATACGCTCGATTCGATGGTTGGGTATAAAAATCCGCGCTACCTGCTGTTTGGCCGCGTAGCCGCTCGCCTAGATGATGTTGCGAATTACATCCCCGCTCGCCTCACTTCCTTGTTAATGATCATCGTTAGCGGTCGCTTTTCATGTTGCCGTTTTGTGCTTCGTTACGGTTCACAGCATGCAAGTCCCAACTCAGGTTACCCCGAAGCAGCTTTGGCCGGCATCCTGAACTGTCGCTTTGGGGGGCCACATCCGTATTTTGGGAAGGAGGTATGGAAACCATTTATCGGTACAAACGCACGTAGGTTGACAAGCCAAGATATGAAACAGGCCGTCAGCATCAACCAACGGGCAGAGTGGCTGATGCTGATACTGGTGATTTTATTCAGTCTATGGTGATTACTCAGTCAATGGTGATTCGTACCATTCCTCCATACGACGTCAATGCCTCGAATGCTTGTTCGCGCTCAACGACGCCTGCATAAATTTGTGCACAAACCAACACGCCACCGTGCGAAAATACAGCTACACGCTCGCAGCTCTGCTGTTTTACTTCATCCAGAAAGGCTGCTACACGCTCATATTGCATCATGAATGATTCGCCACCTGTAGTGGCTACGTTGTAATAGTCATTGAACCATTCGTGTATGCGAGGGTCGCGGATGGCATCAAACCGTTGCATCTCCCATTCGCCAAAATGAAGCTCTTTCAATCTGTCGTCGCGTAAGGCATCGGCATATCCGCAAGCTACTGCGAGGCGTGTGCACCGACTTAGCGGACTGGTATATACTTCATCAAAAACACCTTCGGCCATGATTTGCTTGCGCAGGTTCTCGGCAACGACAAGGGCCTCTTGTTCAAAACTCTCCTTTAAAGGCACATCGGTCTGTCCGTAGCAGACTCCCAGCGGCACATCGACTGCTGTATGACGGATAAGTGTTACTTCCATAATGTATAGGTTATGACTGTTCCTACATAAAAAGAGAGTTCGCAGAGCAGGAACAAGGCTCCGCAGCAATCTCCGGTGTATCCTTGCAGCCGTCGTTTCATGAACACAACAAGCAAGGTGAATGTGAATATGGGTAATCCCACCGACAGCCAAGGCTGCAACGGGAAGAAAAACACGAAGGGTAACCATCCGCAGCAGGTGGCTATAATCGCTTCACCGATCGACATTCGGTTGTAAACGACTCCTGCTTTGCTCTCTTCTTTTTTGCGAGCATAGGGCAACAAGTTGATGAGCTGTGCCGATACGAACTTCGCCCAAACATCGCCCGTGAGCAACACGGCATAGAGCAGTGTTTGCGGAAGCGATGTGAGCAGTCCCCACGAGAGCAGAAAGTAAAGAATCAATCCGATGCCTGCGTAACTGCCCATGTGAGAGTCTTTCATGATGGCAAGGGTGCGCTCGCGGGTAGTGCCACCGCCAAACCCGTCGAAGAAGTCGGCCAGTCCGTCTTCATGCAACGCTCCGGTTATCAGCAGTCGGCTACTCATGGCCAATAGCACAGCTACATGCAAAGGTAACACCTGCGAGGTAAGCCAAAGCACACCTGCCATAATGCCCCCGGTGAGCCATCCTGTCAAGGGCCAATAGGGAACCACGTGCTTGAAACTCTCTGCCGGTACTTCGCGTATTCTCCAGAAGGGCAAGCGGGTGAAAAAGATAAAAGCAGCCAATGCATTATTCATGTTATTGAAGTAGTTCTTTAAGTGGCGTTAGAAGTATTTGGTGATTGCAGCATGCGCAAAGTTATCCATCTCGTTGAGCATGCGCACGGCCGAGTCAACAATGGGATAGGCACAGATGGCACCTGTTCCTTCGCCAAGTCGTAACCCTAAGTTCAGCAGGGGTTTAACATTCATGGAGTCAAGTATCAATTTATGCCCGATCTCGTCACCTTGATGCCCGAATATGGCGTAACTCAACACCTCCGGATAGAGTTTCGAGGCAGCCAGTATGCAGTTGGTCATGATAAACCCGTCCACCAGTATCACCATTTTCAGTTCGGCAGCTTGTAGCATGGCCCCTATAGCCATGACCATCTCCAGCCCGCCGAAATAGCGTATGTGGTCTAACGTGCTGCCATCTCCCCGGTAGTTGTTCAAGGCTTGTTTCAGCACGTTGTATTTATGGCGGACACCTGCATTGTCCAGTCCGCTACCGGCCCCTACGCAGGCTTCGAGCGGAGTCTCGGTAAAACAGCTCATCCATAGTGAAGAGGAGGAGGTATTGCCGATGCCCATCTCGCCTAAGCTGATCACGTTAGTTCCCTCTGCATGACAACAGCGCACCACTTCGGCTCCGTGTTCGATGCAACGATGCATCTCCTCTTCCGTCATGGCTGCCTCATGCAGGTAGTTGCGCGATCCTCTCCTTACTTTCTTATGGATGATTCCTTGTTCGTGAAGCGGCAGGTCGTAATCTACCCCTGCATCGACAATCTTCAAGGTGAAACCATGTTGCCGACAGAGGAAATTGACCCCGGCTCCCCCGTGCAAAAAGTTGCTCAGTTGTTGCCACGTCACCTCTTTGGGCGAGAAGCTTACGCCCTCGTCTACAATGCCATGATCGGCCGCAAAGATGATGTTTTGCGGATGCGCTAACGTTGGGCTGAGTGTTTGCTGTATCATGCCGATTTGCAGTGCCAACTCTTCGAGCACCCCCAACGACCCCTTCGGCTTGGTTAAGTTATTGATTTTGTCTAGTAATGCTTCCTTTATCTCCTCATTGGGTTTTACAATGGTAAATGCTTTCATGTTGTTCGGTCTGTTTTTATTTGATAGGTACCGCTATGCCCGATACCATGAGTATGACTTTAGTTGCTTGTTGGGCGATGTATTGGTTCATCCAGCCTTGCATATCGGTGAACTTCCGTTGCACATCGTTGGCAGAGGTTTCTCCCATCCCTATTTCATTGGTAACAAAAATGAAGGTTGCCTCTTGCGCTACCAAGCGGTCGAAGGCTGCTTTCGCCTCCTCGAGTGCCTGCTGCGTGTTTGCATCAAGATCGAAGAAGAAGTTGGTGCACCACAGCGTTACGCAGTCAACCAGCACCACTCGCCCTTCTACGTTGTGGCGGCTCAACTCTTTTTCCTCTTCAATGTTGGTCCACTCTGCGCCGCGATCGGCTTGGTGACGCTGTACACGTTGACGAAACTCCTCGTCCCAGATGCGCGAGGTGGCCATGTAAACTGGGTGAGGCGAGAGGCTGAGTGCCAAACGCTCGGCATAGCTGCTTTTGCCCGAACGTGCTCCTCCGGTGATGAGTATGATTTGTTTCATTTGACAAAAGTACTCTTTTTTAGTATATAGGCCATAGGGATGCAAATTTGTTTTTGTATCTTAGCTCCCTATTGGCTAACAAACTAAACATGAAACGAAAAATTACTTTACTTCTACTGGCTATCCTATTAGCCTACGCGCCCTATGTGAAGGCGCAGCATACTTATCAATCCGTCATTGAACCGTTGAAGAACGAACGCTGGTGGGGAGGTTTGGTTGCTCTGGGGCATCAGATGCCTTATGCCGATCAACTCAATAGGCAGGATATGGCACGCAACAACCTCAACAATCAAGTTGTGCCGTTGATGATCTCTTCCCAAGGTCGCTACCTTTGGTCTGACCACCCCTTCCGCTTCGAGGTGAAGGAGGGGCGTTTAATGATTAGCTCTGATTATGAAAAGCTGACACCCATCGTAGCAGGTACCACTTTGAAGGAGGCCTATCTGGCTGCTTCTGCCAAGCACTTTCCCCCTTCGGGCAATCTCCCCGAGGAGTCTTTCTTCTCGCTACCTCAATACAACACTTGGATTGAACTGATGTATAACCAGAATCAAGCCGATATCCTGGAGTATGCCCACCAGGCAGTTGCCCATGGCTTCCCCAAAGGGGTGTTCATGGTCGATGATAACTGGCAGAAGTACTACGGTAACTTCGACTTTAAACCCGAGAAGTTTCCCGATCCACGGGCGATGACCGATGAACTGCACCGGATGGGCTTCAAAGTGATGCTGTGGGTGGCTCCCTATGTATCGGCCGACAGTCCGGAGTTTCGGCTGCTGGAACAGAAAGGGTACCTGCTCAAAGCCAAAGGGTCGAACAAGGCGGCCATGATTCGCTGGTGGAACGGTTACAGTGCCTGCTACGACGTTACCAACCCCGAAGCGATGGCGTACCTCAAACAGCAACTGCGCGAAAACCAAGCCAAGTATGGCATCGATGGTTTTAAGTTCGACGGTGGCGACGTGAGCTACATGGATGGCGAATACGATTTTTACGAAAAGAGCGCCAACGCCAATCGCTACATGGAGCAGTGGGCGGCTATCGGGCTCGACTTCCCCTACAACGAGTTGCGCGCTGCGTGGAAACAGGGCGGACAAGCCTTGGTGCAACGCTTGGGCGATAAGGATTATTCGTGGCGTGCCACGCAACTGCTTATTCCCGATATGACAGCAGCCGGACTGCTTGGCTACGCCTATACCTGCCCCGATATGGTAGGTGGCGGACAGTTCAGTGCTTTCTTGAACATCGAGAAGTTTGACGAAGAGCTCATTGTTCGTTCCTGTCAGGTTCACGCAATGATGCCAATGATGCAGTTCTCGGTAGCTCCGTGGCGTATTTTGAGTAAGGAGAACAGTGCCATCTGTGCCAAGTTTGCCCAACTGCATCAACAAATGGGTAGCTACATTTTGGAACAGGCCAAACACGCCTCACAAACGGGCGAGCCCATTGTGCGCAACATGGAGTACGCTTATCCCCACCAAGGATTCATTGACTGTAAAGATCAGTTTATGCTGGGCGATCGGTACATGGTTGCACCCATGGTTACGCCCGGTACATCGCGCACAGTAGTGCTGCCCAAAGGGAAGTGGAGGGATGATGAAGGGAAAACGTTCAAAGGCCCCAAAGTGATGACGATCAACGTACCGCTCGACCGCTTGCCTTATTACGAGAAGATGAAGTGATAGAAAGAGGAGAGTGAAAAAAGCTGCTACGTCTTTTCAAGAAAGTCGTAGCAGCTTTTTTTATTTAAGATGTAACAATTTTCCTGCAAAGACAGAACAGCTTTTTTCAAAGACGTAACAACTTTAAAAGAAAGCAGTTATATCTTTTAAAGCAACACGCCGAAGTGTTTTTACCTTCCCTTTATTGATAATGTTTTTTTACGCGAATAATCTTCAACCCGTGGTCCTTAATTGATTTTGGCAAGCTGTCTTTCATCAGCGTCAATGTAGAGTCATTGGTCACTGCGAAGTATACAGGATTGCTTCCATCGGCAGGAGTCAGCTTCATTGTTTTTGCTACTAACGGCTTCTTCTTTGCATCCTTCATCAGGTGATGAATCATCTGTGGCTTACCTTTTACTGTCGTCTTGTTTGCAGTTGGCTGGTGGTTGGCATCCAAGTAAGTCATGTCAAGAGTATACACGGTGTCATTCGTACCAGTCATTACATCCAGTGTCAATACATAATTAACAGCCGGGCTGGTTTTGGTTGCAGGAAGTGTACCTTCAAACACCTCAAGGTTTTCTAACTCGGGCACAATAACTTCCATAGCTAAGCTATCCACTTTAGATACGGCTTCTTTCTTTGTTTTTGATTGGCAAGAAACCAAAACAGCTGCGATGGCTGCCAATAAAATTACTTTTTTCATTTGTAAAGTGCTTTAAGTTAATATAAATAAGTGAGTTGCTACGCTGCTGTACAAGGCAATACTCCCTTCTGTACTGCCATGTTCGCCTATAACAACAGCGAGCTTGTTTTTGTTCTGAACGATTAATATTCTATTGTAATTCCCAAAGTAGGCAATAAGGTGCCGCCATTTTGTTCGATGTACTTCATCTTGTAACGCTGCTCGGCCGGCGCGGCAGCAGGGTTCTCCACGATGCCGGTGCTCATGAGAATATCCGGTTGCTTGAAGGTGCTCTTTGTTACGTTTTGCAGATCGATGTAGAAGCCCAGCATACAGCGCTTCAGGTAGAATGTTTTGTCTACCCGCACATCCAGTTGCCCGAAGGCAGGCAGACGCTCGGTATTGTACCGGGTGTAATCGTAATAAGCGCGTCCTTGTACATCCCATGCGCTTTTCAGTGATGATTTATCTACGTCATAGGGTGTGTAAGGCGCACCCCCGATAGCACTTGCTTTCATGCCCAAGCTCCAGTGGCGAGCAAAGTTGTAGGTTCCGCTCAGGTTGAAGATGTAGCGATTGTCCCAAGCCGAGGCGATGTAGGGGCTCTGCTTGTCCTTTCGGTATTCGCTCTTGAACAGCGTAAAGGCCGAGGCCATATTCAGCTTGCGGGCCACGATCCATTTGACCATCACCTCCATGCCATACGAACGCCCTTGAGCAGTCGAGATGAGCAACTCATTCCCTATTACCCCATAATCATTGCCCTTGCAAGCAAGCGGAATACCGTCTTCAATCGAGAAGGGCACTTTGTCGTACTGTTTGTAGAACCCTTCTGCCGAAAACTCCAGCGTAGCATTGTGCCAGTTGCCCCCGATGCTGTATTGGCTCACACGCATGTAGTTTAGTCGCTTGTTCAGCAATTGATCGGTGTTGCCTTTAAAGCCCAGTGCGGTATAAGGGGGCAATTGCGTGTACTGCCCGGCACTTGCGCTCAGGTAGAGTTGTTCAACAAGGCGATAGGAGAGTGACAGGCGTGGTGAGAGCTGGTCGGACAGCTTGTTCATGCGCGACGAATAGTTGTTGGCATCGGCACGCAGCCCGAGCGAGGTAGTGAAACGTTCGTCGGGCGACACATAGCTTATTGTGCCGAACAAGCCCCAACGGATCAGGTCGAGTGCCGTGTGGTAATCGTAACTGTTGGGTTGATTTTCGATGTACACCTGCTGAAAGGAGGTGTTAGTGTACCGGCTGTAATCGAGATTGACCCCTGCATTGACTTTCCACGGACCAAAGGTGGTGGTGTTTTCGAACCTCAGCTTGGTCTCTTGTTCCACCGAGCGCAGGCGAAGCATCAAGTTCTCAGGCTTGTTCTCTTCGTTGTTCTTGTATTTGGTGTTGCGGTTGTTCATAAAGCTGTGGCTGGCCACGAGCGTTTGCACGTGTGCCCCGGCATAGTGACGATAAACCGCCCCTACAGTAAAGGTTTCCTGCTGTATTTTGGGCAGATAGCTGAGAATGTATTCCGCTTTTTCGCCCTTAAGCTTGGTGTTGAGGCGCATGTTGTCGATGCCTGCCAGCCCCAACACGGTGAGTTCGTTCTTGGCATCGAAGCGTGTTTTGAGTTTGAACTGCGCATCGGTAAAGGTGGGCAGAAAGGGCAACTTCAGCAAATCGAACAAGAATTGCAGGTAAGATTGACGTACCGACACGAGGTAGGAGGTTTTTTTACCCAAATGCCCATTCGAGGCGAGCGACACCTCCGAAGCACCCAAGGTTGCCTTGAGTGAGTTGCGCTCCATGTCGCCATCGCGCAGTTTGAAGTCGAGTACCGAACTGAGCGAATTGCCCATGTTGGCAGGAAACGCACCCGTGTAGAAGTTCACTTCGCGGATAAGATCGGCATTAATGATGCCCACCGGTCCGCCCGATGCACCTTGCGTGCTGAAGTGATTGATGTTCGGAATCTCTACGCCATCCAAGAAAAAACGATTCTCCGACGGTCCGCCACCACGCACCACCAAGTCGTTGCGATAGCCCGCAGGCGAGAAGCCTACTCCGGGATAGGATTGCACAATGCGCGAGATATCGCGATTGGCACCCGGGCTTTTCTCGATCTCCTGCACACCGATGGAGCGCAGCCCCAACGGAGCTTCAACACTTCGCCGGAAAGGAGAGGCAGTCACCACTACGTCTTCGAGTTCGGTGAGGGTCTCTTGCAGCTCAATGTCTATATTTAAGTTTCGTGTGGAGACTATATACTCGGGGGTAAGCACCGTTTGGTACCCCACCGCTGAGGCTTGAAGCCGATAGATGCCCACCGGCACGGCGTCGATACTGAAACGCCCTTGTGCATCGGTGGTGGCGCCACGGCCCATGCCAACGATCAGTACATTAATGAACTCAAGCGGTTGACGACTGTTTTTTTCAATCACCGTGCCTTTGATTTGATGGGTAGGTTGTGCAAGGATCGTTGCCCATACACAACTCAAAAGGAGAGATAGTCCTAAAACTCGTTTCATAGGTATAGTTTGTTTATGCTATTAGTTACGCGCAAATATACCTAAAAGTACTTGAATCTCATTTTTATCTATTATTTTTGTCGATGTAAACCCATAAAGCATACAATGATGAAAACCGTTCGACTGATAACATATAACAATGCCATGCAGGTTAACATCACTAAAAAACACTAAAACACCCCTTTCGAATGAAAAGAAAAAGTACCATTATCCTTTGCCTACTGCTGTTGGCAACCCCTTTCTATGCCGCTCGTGTAGACACGTTGTTGGTAAAGAGTTCCTCCATGAATAAAGAGATCAAAGTCGTTGTTATAGCCCCTGACGCTGCTTTGGGCAAGAAGCCCGTGGCAAGCCCCGTGGTCTATCTGCTACACGGATATAGCGGGAATGCAAAAACATGGATCAACGTAAAGCCCGAACTGCCACAGATAGCCGATGAAAAAGGTCTTATCTTTGTGTGCCCCGATGGCAAAAATAGTTGGTACTGGGATAGCCCAATGGATGCCGGATATCGCTACGAAACCTTTGTTTCTAAGGAGCTTATCGCCTATATCGATACCCATTATGCCACCATTGCCGATCGCAAAGCGCGTGCTATAACCGGCCTGAGCATGGGCGGGCACGGTGCACTGTGGAATGCCATACGAAACAAAGCGGTGTTTGGCGCAGCCGGAAGCACCAGTGGTGGTGTCGATATTCGCCCGTTTCCACAAAACTGGGAGATGGCCAAGCAGTTGGGCGAGTTTGCTGCCAACAAGAAACGTTGGGACGAGCACACCGTAATTAATCTGGCAAACACCATCGAGAATGGCGATTTAGCTTTGATTATCGATTGTGGCGAGGCCGACTTCTTTCTCGAAGTGAACAAAAGCTTGCACCAACGTTTGCTTGCGCGCAAGATCGATCACGACTTCATTCTCCGCCCCGGTGCACACAACGGTGCGTATTGGAACAATTCAATCGACTATCAAATTCTATTCTTCGATAAATTCTTCAAAAAGAAATAGCCCGAAAGCTTGCTTTTCGGTGTTGGATGTGTTATATTTGTAACCATAATCCTTCAATAGATTCCGGTAAACCAACGTAAAAGGGAGAGGCGCGCAGCCTCTCCCTTTTTTTATTGAAAACGCTGTACAGGGGTGGAATGAACGGTTCTCTCGGGTGAAATGAACCGTGCATTCGGTCGAAATGAACCGTTCTCGGCGATGAAAAGAAGTAATCTCTCGGTCGAAGTGCAATAAGCATTCGACCAAAGTCGCGGTGCCTCTCGAAAGGAGTCGCGGTGTCTCTTGACGAATGCTTAATAATTGCTTAAGCGTTGGCGGCAAGTTTTAATAATCCGTAAAACTGCTCTTGACAAAATATCAAAGTGTTGTATTCTCTTTCGTCTTTCGGCTAGGCGTATGAATTACCTCTTTTACCTTCATCGAAGGGGTTTGGGCAACTGCCTTAGTCGGCTTAATGGTTCCGTCAATCAGTCCGATAACTGTGCCAAGTAGTGCTTCGTTCTTATCACCAAAAGGGAGGAATTTGGAGAGGTCGGTGGTTTCGTTTACCGTTTGAGCAGTAGTAAAACTGCCACCACGTCCCGATTCTTTTAGGCTGTTAAACACTTCGCAGACCACCGGGTTTAGCGACCATGTACCCTGCGGATTGTCAAAACGATCGGTAGCTACACCGCTGCAAGAAACGCTGCTACCTACCAATGCCCACCGTTCAAGTGGTAACAATAGGTTGAGCAGAACCCCCGAAACACCTGCCGTTTCGCCCGAAGAGAGGATGAACCCTTGCGTAATGTTCAAGTTACTACCCGATCCAATCAGTTGAGAATCAAACATCAGCGCGCTATTTTTGCTCGCTTGTTTGTCATTGTATGTCAAACTACCCAAAGGGCTTCCCAGTAGGCTTTTGGGTGCTACCAACGCACACAGCAGTTGTGCACACGCTAACGAGCCTCCTCTGTTGTAGCGCATATCGAGAATCAAGTGAGTAACCCCTGCCTCGGCAAATTCGCGCGAGATGGTTCTCAAGCGGTCGTTGTATTGCTCAGGGTTGGTGGCCGTTCCGGCCGTGAAGTGGCTGTATACAATATAGCCTGCCTTTGTGCCGTTGGCGGTAGTGATCACTTGGTGATGATGCACGGGGTCGTCCTCTACAACTGCTGCGGCGCCCAGTGTTGCGGTTCCGCTCTTCACCACTATGCCTACTTGCTCTTGCGTTTCGGGGTCAGCTTGCACGGTGTATGCGCCCAGTTGCAAGCTTAATGCCAAGCCCGTTTCGAATAGCTTTGATTCGTTTTTTGAAGTGATTACCTTGTCGTTTACCTGCATAATCCAGTCTCCACGCTTTAATCCGGCAGCCGCGGCAGGCGATTGGGGCAGAACGTAAGTAACCAGAGCGTTATAGGCTGTGTCGTTATCGGCTACCCGATAGAGACTATAATCGAACCCGTAGGTTGGTAGCGGCTCTTTGTAAAGGGTGTCTATATACGAAGTGTTGTTGTCCTCTTTAGAGACCACCGCTTTGAGAAAAGCATCGGGTGCTATAAAGAAATTCAGTTCCTTTTCTTTGGGCATGTCCTTGTACCACAGGTAGTTCTCACGCATTACTTCGGCGATCCATTGGTCTACTTCGGTCTCGGCAGCATACTCTTGCCAGCGATCTACGCCACACGAGGTGAGGCCGGGTAGCGTGGTGATGAACAGGGTAAGAGTGAGTAGTATGTTTCTTGTTTTCATATCGTTAACGGCTTATTGTTATCAGCTTAGCGTTGCACATTCGGTTACAAATGTAAGAAATACTTCTGTTTCCTACCACAATTATGGTATAAAAATGCCTTTAATGTGCGATTGCTTGTTGCCTGATATATCACTACCTTTGCCTCTGTTTCAATAGGTATTAGCATGAATATAGCTGCTTTATTATCCGGAGGTGTCGACAGCTCGGTTGTCGTACACCTCCTTTGTGAGCAAGGACTTCGTCCTTCTCTTTTTTACATTAAGATAGGTATGGAGGGTGCCGAGTACATGGACTGCTCGGCCGAGGAAGACATCGAACTTTCTACCGCCATTGCGCGCAAGTATGGTTTACCGTTCGAGGTAGTCGATCTTCATCGCGAGTATTGGGAGGGCGTAGCTTCCTATGCCATTGACAAGATTAAGCAAGGACTCACCCCCAACCCCGATGTGATGTGCAACAAGCTGGTTAAGTTTGGTTGCTTTGAGGAGCGTGTGGGCAAGCATTTTGACTTAACGGCTACGGGGCACTATGCCACCACCGTGCGGCGCGATGGTAAAACGTGGTTGGGCACGGCTCGCGATCCGCTCAAGGATCAAACCGACTTTCTGGCACAGATAGACCACCTGCAAGTATCCAAACTGATGTTTCCCGTGGGTAACCTGATGAAGCATGAGGTGCGTGACGTGGCCTTGCAAGCCGGCTTGCCCAGTGCCCGACGCAAAGACAGCCAAGGCATCTGTTTCTTGGGAAAGATCAATTACAACGACTTCGTTCGTCGCTTTCTGGGCGAACGCGAAGGGGCTATCATCGAACTCGAGACCGGCAAGCGGATAGGTACCCATCACGGTTATTGGTTTCACACCATCGGTCAGCGCAAAGGGTTGGGACTGAGTGGCGGTCCGTGGTTCGTGATTAAGAAAAGTGTGGAAGAGAATATCGTTTACGTGTCTCACGGCTACGATGTAGCTACGCAATATGGGTACGAGTTCAGGATGCCCAACTTTCACTTTATCACCGAAAACCCGTGGACAAAGGATAATAAAGAGGTAGCGGTTACCTTCAAGATTCGCCACACGCCCGAGTTTATCAAGGGGCAACTCATTCAAGAGCCCGATGGCATACGTGTTCGTTCATCCGAAAAACTGCAAGGCATAGCACCGGGGCAGTTCGGAGTAGTGTACGACGAGGGAGCGCAAATCTGTGTGGGTAGTGGAGAGATTCAAATGTAATATTCGGTCAAGTCTACAATGCCGGCTCTCATGGCATATTTGGTGGCTTCGTGCACATTGTTAACACCCAGTTTGCGGAAGATATTCTTGCGGTGGCTGTTGATGGTGTGAAAGCTGAGCGTTTTCTCGGCAGCAATCTCTTTAGTGGTTTTACCCGATGCGATGGCCTTGAGAATAACCTTCTCGGTTGCAGTAAGCAGCTGATCCATAGGGGCTGTAGTAGGCAGGGTAGTGGTTGACCCGTTGTTGGAGAGCAGCAAATTGCTAATGTGGTTGCAAACAAACCGTTCTTTTCGTGTTGCACATTGCAAGGCAGTTAGTATCTCCTCTTTGGAGCCCTCTTTCATCACCACGCTAAACGCGCGACTGCTAAATAGTACTTGCCGCAGAAAACTCATGCTCAGCTCATCCGAGAACAACAACCAGTCGGTCTCCTTAAACCGCTGTTGCACCACCATCAGCTCCTCTGCACCGGTAATGTCGAATAGCGTATAATCCAGAATAATCACTGCCGTGGGGTGCAAGCGCAACGCTGCAATCAACTCCGCCTTGTTGTCTGCCTCGAGTATCAACGATACCTCTTTCTGTCTGCTCAGCAGAAACATCATTCCTGCTTTGCTGATATCTTGGTTGTCTGCAATGATATATGCTCTCATAAATGGTTCGAATAAAAAAACTCCACTGCAAATGTACACTTTTTCGCGCAATTTGCAGTGGAGAATCGTCGAGTTATTAACGATAAAACTACGAGTAGTTATTTACCAAGAGCGTCCTTTGAAAACACTCGACTGGTCTAATGGAATCAAATTGCCGTTTAGCGTAAGCGTATTCGAGTTAAAATTAGGGTTCACCGTTACCATGGCCTTGTTTCCGCCGTTGGTTAATGAGATGAAAACCTGAGCCGAAATACCAATGCCCTGCACGCTGAAGTTACAGTTTACATTTCCTTTCTTGTCCGTGCTGATCTTCATGTCCGATGCAGTACCATCTACGGTTACCCCACCAATGCCGTTAGGTTCCGGGTATGAGGTGTTAAACGCAATCTGTACAGTGGTGCGCTGTTCGTTCATCATGACAAAGTTGGTTGTAGCTGATACGAAAGCACTCCGTCCGTTGCGAAAGATCACTTGATCGGCTTCGAGTACAAACTTTTTATCCTTCAAGGCCAGTACAGCCTCTTCATAAGAAAACGCATTGAGCACACTCTCTTCGGCTTTCATCTTAGCTCGTTTAGCATCTCTTTGTTCTTTACGCGACTGTTTTGATGACTCTTGTGCTACCATCAGGGTCGAAGCACTGATCAATACTAAGGTGACTAATGCAATAAACTTCTTCATAATTCGTATTGGTTTAGATTGAATACTGTTGTTCGTTTATTGAAAAACAAGCCTTAGCGCATATTTTTCATCTCTTTCGCACGATTTTATACCCTATGGCGGCAACGACAACACTCATTAACGGACTGATGATGTTGAAGAAACAATAGGGTAGGTAGGTCAAAGTAGGCACACTCAATATGGTAGCCTGCGTCATGCCGCAGGTGTTCCACGGAATGAGCACGGAGGTTACCGTAACCGCATCTTCGGTGGTGCGACTCAACAGTCTGCTTTCGTAACCTTTTTTCTCGTAGATATCGCGAAACATGTTACCGGTCAAAATAATGCTGATGTATTGATCGGCCGTGGCCAGATTGAGAAAAATACCCGAACAAGCCGTACCCGTCACCAAGGTTACTGTACTCTTCATAAAGCGCACAAAAACGGAGGTAATGCTGCCCAGCATACCGCTTGCCGTCATTGCACCACCAAAGCACATGGCGCAGAGAATGAGCCAAACCGTATTCATCATTCCCGCCATGCCGCGTGTAGCCACCAACTCGGTTAGTGCCACACTTTCCGTATGCAGACTGGTGCTGCCGTAGAGGGTCATAACGAGTCCTTTGAAAAGAGAGTCGACTCCTTGCCCCACGCTTCCGGCAATTTCGTGCAGCAGTTCGGGCTGAAAGATGACTGCACACAGAGCCGCCATCGCAGTCGATAGAAACAGCGTGATGATGGATGGCACTCGTTTGGCTATGAGTACGCCTGTGGCTACCGGAACCAACAATAGCCACGGAGTGATGTGAAACTTACCGTAGAGCGAAGCTGCAAACCGGGCGATGTGCGTGGTATCACCAATTTCGTGCGTGAGCCCGGCTATGGTGAATAGAATGAGCGTAATAACAAGCGAAGGCACCGTGGTAATGAGCATGTAACGAATGTGCTTGAACAGTGGCGTGTCGGTAACCGATGCTGCCAACACAGTTGTATCCGATAACGGTGATACTTTATCGCCGAAATAGGCTCCTGAAATGATGGCTCCGGCTATCCACCCGTCGGCAAAACCTTGTGCTTTGCCTATGCCCATGAGCGCAATGCCAATGGTAGCAATGGTGGTCCACGAGCTGCCCGTCATGACAGATACCAGTGCGCAGATGATGCATGTGGAGGCTAAAAAGAAGCTGGGATGAATGATTTGTACGCCATAATAGATCAGCGTAGGTACTACGCCGCTCACCATCCAAGTGCCACTCAACGCACCGATAATGAGCAAGATGATGATAGCAGTAGCTACGCCCGAGATATTGTTGGTAATGGCTAGTTCGTAGTCTTTCCACGGAATGCGATATACGGCCATGCCGATAAATACGCAAACACCCGTGGTTGTTAGCAGGGCTACTTGACTGCCACCGGCAAGCGCATCGCTACCAAATGTGCTTATGATAGCAAACAGTAGTGCCACCAAGAAAAGGATAGGTATCAGTGATACGAGTGGTGAAGAAACTTTCTTCATGTTCTTGAATCCAATGTTAAGCGTCGTTGTATAGGTTTAGGCTGCAAAGGTAACACAAATCTGATAAAAACTATCTTTTTTCTGCTAGCTCTTAGTTGATTGTGCGCCTCTGCCACCAATAGCGAAGGAAGAGCAATCCGGTGAGCATGAGTGCCAAGGACAGTCCCGTGTAAAAAACGGAGATAAAACGGTCGGGGAGCAACTGCCAGTTGCGCACCGTGAATCCAAGCGTAATCATAAAGCCCATGACAACCCATCCTTTGGCGTCGAAGAATGCAAACGGACAGCTTTGATCTGTTTTCTGCTCGATGCGTTGCGTGTGCTTTCCATACAACCTCTTAAAAATGAGGAAGAAGAACAACAGAAACACCACTGTTGCCTGAACCGCTTTGAGGAGAAAATGCTGTGGATTGTCGAATCCTACCAGCAAGCCAACCCGTAAAATGTTGGCTCCTGCTATCAGCCAAACTAGGCCGGCAGTGAGAAGTAATGTTTGTCTGTTTACGTTAAATTTCATCTGTTTTGTATATCAATAGGTGAGTTACTCTATATAAAAGGTGGTCGAGAGTGTGTTTCCCGCTTCGTCTACTGCCGTGAGGCTATGCTTGCCCCGAGTAGGCAACAACGATACGTTGTGAAAATCGGCTGTTTGCATCAGGTACGTATCATCGAGATGCCAATATATAGTGGCATGTGGATGGGTGTGCACTAATTCGACGGTAAGCTGTCCGGCTGTTCCATCCAATTGCTTGGGCATACGAATACGCGCATTGGCCGGTGGGTAGATGAACTGCATCGGTTGGTGGTTATCCTCGCCACAACCTGGTTTAAAAGGAGGAAGCTGACGGTATTCGGGGTGTTGCTGTTTGTAATACCATTCTTGTACGGGGGGCAGCGTAAACCAACTTTTCTGCACGGTAGACTCGGTGCGCGCACAGTTTTCGTAAAGGCGGAAAGCTTCGTCGCTCGATAAGGTTACGGCATGATGGTAAGGGCAAGTCTCCGTTTTTAGCCCTGCAGGGAGAATGAGCATCGTGTCTGTCTCTTCGCAGAATCGTCCCTTCAGGTGACCCGATAGGCGACACACTTCGGCATCGATGAATACACCTGCAGGTTGTGCAAACCAAGCCGATGGGGGCAAGAGGTTGAAGATATCGAACAGTACAGGGCCGGCAGTGCGTGCACCCACCAGTCCGGGTTTTCCTTCGCCTGTAGCGTTGCCTACCCATACACCCACCACATAGCGAGGGGTGATGCCTACCGCCCAGGCGTCGCGAAAGCCGTAACTGGTACCCGTTTTCCAAGCGATGGGCTGCATAGAGGAGAGCAAGCGCCAATCGATCTCGTCGGGGCGGTTCACTTCGCGCAAGGTTAAGAGTGTTTGATAAGCTGCACCGCGATCTATGGCTGCATGGCGATTAGTGTTTGCATCACGATCCGAATGTACTTTCAAGTGATTGCGCTCATCTTCTTCTTCCGTTTGATGCAATACCGTGTGCATTGTTACAGAAGCTTCGGGCAGAAGACTTGCAGCTACTTTTCGGTAGGCTTCTGTTACCTCCCATAGTGTTGCCTCGGCACCACCCAGAATGAGTGAGAGCCCGTAGTGCGAGGCCGGTTTGGTAAGGGTAGTAAGTCCTAATCTTTTCAAGTAACTATAAAACTTGGGTACGCCATAATGCTGAAGCATGCTTACCGTGGGGATGTTGAGTGAGCGAGCAATGGCCTGCGAAGCCGGCGCTGCACCTTCGAACTGCTGGTTAAAGTTTTGCGGTGTAAAACCGTTGATGTTCATCGGTATGTCTGCCACCAGCGTGTTGGGCAGTAACGCTCCCTCGGACAGCATGGCACTGTAGAGAAACGGTTTAAGAATGCTCCCTGTGCTTCGGGGCGACCGAATGACATCGACCTGATTGCCGGACAACTGTTTGTTGAGGTGCGTGTTTCCGCAATAAACAAGCACTTCACCTTGTGCTACATCTGCCACGACCACCGCCAAGTTGCGGATGTCGCTTCGCATGAACTCCCTGTTCCACCGCTCTACCACCGCCTCTACTTGCAGTTGTAATTCACGGTCAATGGTCGATTGATGATATGCTCCTTGTTGGGTTTGATAGTACCGATCGACTAAGTGTGGGGCCGTTTGGGGCAAAGGGCGAGGCTCTTGCGCAAGTGGTTCGGCAAGCGCAAGCTCGTAGGTCGATTGATCGATGGTTCCTTGTTTATATAACTCACCCAGCAACCTATTTCGTTTGCGAAGTAAGGTTTGTCTTCCTTTGGTTAGGTGAATCATCGCAGGCGCATTGGGCAATACGGCCAACATAGCGGCTTCGGCCCACGAAAGTGCTTCGGCCGAATGGGCAAAGTAGCGCCATGCGGCCGCATCAAGCCCCACCACATTGCCGCCAAAGGGAGCGTGTGAGACATAAAGCGCCAATATCTTCTCTTTCGAATGGCTGAACTCGAGCCGAGTAGCCCAAATCATTTCGATGAGTTTCTCGCCGATGTTGCGGTCGGTATTTCCGCGTGCCAGTCGGATGGTTTGCATGGTGAGGGTGCTTCCACCACTTACTATGCGTTTAGCTTTCAGGTTCTGCTGCGTAGCGCGCCCAATGGCGAGCAGATCGACTCCCCAATGGCTGCGAAAGCGATGATCCTCGAAAGCGATGAGACAGGCTTCTACTTTGGGTGGAACGGTACTGCGTGGTGGAAAACGCCACTGCCCATCGATAGCGATGCGTGCGCCCAGCAAGGCATTGTGCCGATCGGCTACAACAGTAGCGTAGGGCACCCGAAACAGCTCTCGGGGCAGGCAGCAGAGGTACCAAACCAACAGCAACAGCCCGATGGCTGCTACTGTTTTGCCCCGTTTAGTAGCGGGTACCAAGTCTCGAAACTTCATCACTTCATCGTCATTTTTATCTGTTCACTTTTATGCGCCCGGCTTTGGTGCGTGCTTGTGCGTTTACATCGTACATGGCCTCGCACTGTACGGCAGGCAACACGAACTCACCGGCATAGGTGGCTTGCAGGCGAACGGTGAACGTCTTCGACTCTCCCTCGCGCAAGTCGAAGTAGGTGAGCACACGGTCGTCGCGGATATCTTGGTAGCTGTAATTTAGTGAAGCGGTTTGTCCGGCTAGTCGCTTGTTGTATATCTCCCATCCCGAAGGAATGATATGCGTCAGTGCTACGTTTGTATAGTCGGTTGTACCGCTTACGTTGGCTACGGTTACCACGGCTTGGAAATCGGTTCCTTGCTTCAGTTGCTCCACGTTGATGGCGGCTCCGTTAAGGTCGGTGTAGCGCACATCGAGGCGGAGGTTGTTCGACAGAGCAGGGAGGGTATCCTTCAACAGCTGTGTGCGCACAATTAAGTCTACTTTCAATGCACCGCTTCCTTGTTGCTTCACTGTTACCACGCCGTTTCGAGGCGATGTAGCGATGGAGGCAGTGTAGATGGGCTTCGCCGATTTCACTACCGGTTGCTGTTTGCCGTTAAGCGTCCAAGTGAAGTGAAGTGTGCCCGACATGGATTCGGCCAGTCGGCCCATGGCCAATAGCGAGAAGGCGGTAGACTGGGTGCTGAATGCGCTTTCGTTGGCTAAGTTGTTCGACACCCTTTGAGCCTGCGTAAGTGCCTGTTGGTTACGCTTCATCAGCAGCAGGGTTTCCAAGATCATTGCTTCGTCGCGCCCACTCGACCCGTAAACGGGATTGTTGGGCGAGTAGGGGGCAACGGTGGTTTGTGCCTTATACACCAACTCCTCTGCCGGCTTCATTTTGCCGTTTAAGGCGTATGCAGCTGCCAGTCGCCAGCGTGCCTGAGGCGATAGATCGGTCATCTCTTTCATTCGGTTCATCGCACCCGGCTCGGGCGATGCTGCCAGCGCAAGGGTGTATAGGCGGTAGGCCTGTTGCATAGCTGTCTGTTGGTAGTCGGTGCGCTGTGCTCCGCTTAGCGGTTTCTTGTTTTGTGCTTCGCTCAGCGGTTTCCAATTTTGTGCCGCCATGCGTTGAAAGCGCTTCCAGCGCTCTAGCACGGAGGCGTTTACTGCATATCCCTTTTCCTGTGCCAAGGCTAGAAACATACCCGCATAGGAGGTTATCCATTCGTTGGCTGCTGCATTTCCCGGCCAGTATACGAATCCGCCATTAGGCAGTTGGCGTGCATACAGTTGCCTGATGGCTTCCTGAATACTGGTTTGCGTGGCTTTGGTCTCTGCATCGGTCAGGACTTTGAACCGGGCGAGGTAGAGCAGGGGCAAGGCCTTAGAGGTGAGTTGCTCAGTGCAAACATGGGGGTAGTCAGTGAGAAAATCCATCCGGCGGCTCAGGTCGACTGATGGCAGACGCGATGCTTCGAGTCGAATGCTGCTCTCTGCTGCTGTAGCACCTGCCTGCTTGTTCGAGGCTGCACCTATAGCCGAGTTTGCTGTGCTTTGTAGGGCATAGGTTAGTTCGGCTTGTTGGCCGCTCTCTATCCACTTGCTCTGACGCAGGGTAATAGCGGGGTTGGGGTTGCGTACTTCTATTTCGATGGTCTCTTTCGTGGTTTGTCCGCCACCACTCGCTGTAAGGAGGATAGTCTCTTTGCCAGTCTTCGCACCGGTTTTTAGTCGAAAGAAGAGCAGTTGGTCGCCCGTCTTGGCAAAGCGAACCGTCTGGTGTGGGGCGCCTGCCAGCTGCACCTTGCCCAAGGTTGAGGCTACCGAAACGGTTACCTCTTTCACGTTGTTTTCCATAGCAAACACGTTGACAGGTAGCAACACCTCTTCTTGCGTGCTCAGCACACGGGGTAAGGTGGATAGCAACATGAGCGGCGTGCGCACGGGGGTTGTTTTTTCCGCTTCGCCGTAAGCGCCGTCTTGTCCTGCCACGACCATGGTGCGCACACTGCCTACATACATGGGTAGGGTGATGCGGTGCGTTTGGCTCTTTCCCTTGCCCAAGGCAAAGGGGCCGAAGAATTTCACTATCGGCTTGAAGCGGTTGGCTTTGGCATCCGATGGTTTCAGTGCCTCGTCGCCACCGGTGCTGAATAGTGCACTGTAACTGCCGCTAAAGGCACCCAATACACTATCAAACATGTCCCACGTGCGTATGCCAAGGGCTTCGCGTGCGTAGAAATCGTTCCACGGGTCGGGTGTTTTGTAGTTGGTCAAGTCGAGCAACCCATCGTCTACAATCGCCAGGGTGTACGTCATCGGTTTGCCGCTCTTTTCACTTACGCTCACGGTGAATGGTGTCTCGGGGCGTAGCACGGAGGGCATACTGATTTGCGGTTCGAGCACCGTTTGGCGGTTACTCACAAATACAGGCATCACGCCATACATGCGGATGGGTAGGTCGTTTACCGTTTGCGCATGAGGTTGCAACAGGCTCACGTGCAGGTATACATTGGGCGCCATCTCGGGCGTTACCTTAAACTGATACTTGGTATCGCCTTTGGGCGACACGTCGATCCATTCGCGATGCATCACTTCCGATCCATTCTCTAGAACGATCAAGGCGCGTCCTCCGGCTGCAGCAGGGATGATGGCGGTTGCCGTTTCGCCCGGCTCGTATCTCTCTTTATCGATGGAGAAGGAGAGCATCGTGATGCCGCTGGGGTCTGTCTTGTTCGAGCGTCCGCGCCAGTCGGGCCAGTCTACATAGATGGTTCCTCCGGTGGCGTGTCCACTCTCTCGGTCTTTGACGTAGACTAAGTAGCGCCCCCAGTCGGGGTAGTTTACACGAAAGCGAATTTGTGCCTTTCCGCCTTGCGTGCTCAGCTGCCCGGTGGCTACGGGGGTGTAGGCACTGCTGTTGATGTAGGTTTCAAATGACTCGTTGGCATTGCTCCACCACCAGTTCCAGCTGATGCGATAGATTTTATACTCCAAGTTGGCACGGTCTACGGCAAGCCCCTCGGCATTTACGGTGACTACGTCAAAGGTTTGGTCTTTGTCCGTCTCTAGGTATCGCCCTTTCGGTTCTTTCAGGTTGATACCTACGTAGGCAGCAAAAGGAGAGTAGGGCACGGTCAGCGTGCTGATGCTTGCATCGCCTCCGGGTTCAAACACTCGGCTGGTGATGTTGGCGCGTAGCATGCCCGGTGCATTGCCGGCTTCGGGCAGTTTGAGTGAGAATGATGCGTTGCCGCTAGCATCGAGTGTGCCGGTAAACAGCTCCGCTTTGCCTGCGGTGAAGCTGGTGGCAGGATTGTTGAAACGGTACTGCGGATAGCGTTCGAACTGCGTTTCTGCTTTCGTGAGCAACAGCTCCACGGTTGCTTTGAGGTTGGAGGCCGTGGCTCCTGTGAGCCAATGGGCCGAAAGGGTAGTGGGTAGTTTCTTCTCGGCAGCCTTAATAATGGCAACAGGCAGGCGCAGGTTTACCTTCAACCGATTGGGCTTCACGGTCTCTATGCGTAGCGGTTTATGGAAAGCGGTTCCTCCTACCTTTATATAGGCATTCCACACTCCGGTGGGGTCGTCGGGTTGTGTGGATACGTGGAAGGTGTAAAGCCCATTGAGCCCTGTGGTGGATAGCTGTTTGGTGTAAAACTGTCCTCTTGGATTGTAGAGTTCCAATGCTACAGGATGCTTGTCGGGTATTCTCTTCGTTCGATCTTCGAGCATGAACGAGATGTGGAGGGTATCGCCCGGTCGCCACACGCCTCGTTCGCCGTAAACGAAGCCCTTCAAGCCTTTCTGGATATCCTTGCCGCCTACGTCGAAACGGCTTACCGATAACTCCTCGCCATCGATTACCTTTACATAAGCCTTTTGTTTAGCGGCTTCGGCTACAATGATAAAGGGAACGCCCTTTGGCTCTAGTGTGGCAAACCCGTCGCCATCGCTCTCTGCTTGGGCAATGGGTTGCAACTGGAAGTTATAGGCGGTGACTGTGGCGTGTTTCACCGGCTGCGTGTCGATCAGGTTATTGACCGCTACCCACAGCTTGTTTAGCGAGTTTCGCTTGACCGTCATCCCCAGATTGGAGGCGAGTACATTGCAGGCAGCCGAGCGATCTGAGTTCATGTAATAGGAGGGGTGGCACGGATTATCGCGCTCTTCCCATTTATACTGACTCCAATCGGGTTGCTCACCACCGGTGTAGTAATAGTAGGCCTGCGGGGTGTCCCAGTCTGCCTCGTTTTCGGGGGTGAGTGTCTGCTCGGCCACCTTTGTCAGGCCTCCCGAAGCGAAGGCTTTCTCTCCCGTATCATCACTGCCGAAGGTCTGCTGTGCGGTAATCCCGTCGCCACACCGATAGGCCGAATAGGCCTGTTTGAACGAAAGCACCACGCGATAAATGGCACCCGGCTCCTGTTTGATCACTCCAGCCAGATCGATGGAGTAATCTTCCCATCGACGCGCCTCTTTGGTTGGATCATCGGTCAGCACCAAGCGTTTCTTGTACACCAATCGGCCCGAGCGTCGCAGCTCATTGCCCGATTCGAGCGAGTTGGTTTGCATAAACATCAGCACGTTGCTTTCGAAGATGCGGATAACGCTCAAATCTACGGCATACAAGCCCACCGCGCGAAAGGGGATGATCAGATTCTTGGAATCGGGGATAATGGCTCCCGGCTTTTTCATCTCCACCTGCGGCTTCAGGTTTAGTTCGCCAAATGCGATGGAGTGCGAGTTGCCCAGCGGCTTCTCTTCAAAATTCTTGATGCCCTGATGAATGTTCAGCGTTACCTTGCCAAGTAGGGTGGGTTCGAAGTAGATGTTAACCTTATTGTTCTTCACTTCGAAGATAGCTGCCGAAAGTTCGGGCAGTTCAATCAGCCCTTTGAGGTCTTGCAGCAACGAGATGGGATCTGAGAATACCACCTCTATTCCGTTCTCGGGCTGATCGATTCGTTCGGCCGATAGAAAACGGAAACTTCCTTTGGCCGGAATCGTTACCCGTTCGCTTACTTTGTGGTTAATGCCTGCTGGGGCTCCATCGGCGGTGAGAATGAGCTCGAAATCCTCCTTTTCTCGTTTGACCTGCTCAATGGTGAAGTCGAACGTGGTGGCATCTCTTGTGGCGTTCACTGTTACTTTGGCGGCTTTGCTCACGGTTAGCATTTGTTCTACCTGTTCGCGGTTTGTCTTGTCGCTGAAACGTATTTCACCTTTAACAAGAGCTTCGTGGGGCATTCCGGCTATAATTTCTATCGGTTGCAACCGCAAGGCAAAGTTGTTTTCTTGTACGCGAAACGAGAAGTTAAACTCCTTGAGCTCTTTTTCTACTTGCACGAAGTTGCCCAAATGGAAGGTTGCTTCGTATAACTCTCCGGGTTGCAAGGCCCCTTCTTCGGGCATAAACTCGATGGTGCTGCTGTTCACCCAATAGGCTTTTCCTTTTACCGAGGGCGAAAATCGAAACGGGTTCTCCTTGATCTCTTGTTTCAGATCGACCATCGACTGCTCTTGTGTCAGCTCAATTCGTATGGGCGAAGAGGCCGATATCATTCCGCCAGTATAAGCGTTTACGTAGGGGGCAAATGCCACTGATGGAATAATCTCTTTGGGGCTACGCGCACACGAGAGCATACTCATGGTGATGACTAAAAAGCTGAGAAGTAATGCGGTGGTTGATTTGCGGACCTGTTTCATGATAAAAAGGTTTTTCTGTACTACAATCAAAGAGCGGTTGATCACTTGATACAGTTGATCACTTGATACAAAGGTAGTATTTTCTCTTGATAAAATGAAAATAAAGAACTAAATTAAGCGTGTTGATATAGACCCATTTACAAAACGGCATCAGCTTAACAGAGGCAACGGGATAGTACTGACGCTCTGTCTGCAACAGGCTCTTTCAGCACGTATCCCGCTTCCCTACTAGTTTTAATTTATCAGTGACAGGTCGATTGGCCGATCGCTGATAAGATTGCTATGATGTTGTTTTTTTAACGGATGTCTTTAAAAAACGCTTGGCCAGATAGGCTCGCACCGGCACATCATACAGTTTTAAGGACAGGTAAGCAATCACTATACAACCTGCGTACACGCACAACGTAACTTGCCAAGTCTCACCGAAAGTAAACAACTGATTTTTAATCAACCACGCATAGAACAAATACATCACCGGATAATGGATGACATAGAGCGGATAAGAGATATCTCCCAATAATTTACACAGTTTAGTTGACGTTTTATCTGTTGTTGTTCCCGAAGCTCCAATCCAGAGCAGGAGAGGGAAGGCTACGATCACACAAAATGCCTCGTAAATGCCGTTGGTACAAAAGGGTTCTGTTCCTTCAAAATACGGCATGGCAAACAAGGTAATCAAGGCTGCCGAACAGATCCAGAATGCGCCTCTTATCTTCATCGGTTTGAAGTTGCGCGACAAGAGCATACCCATCGAGAAGGGAAAAAGCATGCGCAAAGTTCCTCCTAAAACGTTCACGCTGTCCAGTGTCCAACCCACGCCTATGCTTCCATAGCCCGAGACGTTGAAGATAGCGAACGATGTCAATCCTATTCCTAATAATACGACGAGTACCGTGAGTGCCTTCGTTGACAAACGGCGAATGAATAAGGCATAAAGGATGTTACCGATATACTCAAAGAACAACGACCAATAAGGACCGTTCAATGGGAACATTTCGCCATTTCCACGAACTTCATAACCCGCACCCGGCAGGGCAGGAATGAAAAAGATAGTGCAAAGCATCGAGAGCATGATCATGGATAGGGCGATAGGCGTTCCATCCCATTGCTCCGAGCCTTGCATGCAGAAGGCAACAACGCCCAGAACGGCACCCATGATGACCATCGGATGAAGACGGATCACCCGTCGCTTAAAGAACTCTTTCAGGGTAAGGCTCTTACCCCAGCGGTCGTCATAAGCATAACCAATAACGAAACCCGAAAGAAGAAAGAAGAAATCGACGGCCAAATAGCCATGATTGAACGTTTCAATAGCCGTATTACCGGCAAAAGCGTAGCCTTCGAATACATGATACCATAAAACCATAAGAGCAGCCACTCCACGAAGTCCATCCAAAAGATCATAATGTGGCTTGGTGTCTGCAAAAGCTGCTGAACTAATTTTAGACATTTGTTTGTTTTACTTAGTGAATATTTTTAATAGACAAAGATACGGCATGCGAAACGAAGTTCTTTTGCTCCAAAGCAAAAAGGGTTAATAATGCTCTATTTTTTAGCACGTACCCGGCTGAGTGTATAAATGGAGATGCCCAAGAAAGTGGCCACATACTTCAATTTAACTCGATTGATCAATCCGGGGTGGTTTTGATTAAACCGTTCGTATCGTTCCTTTGGCGAAAGTTGCAGTCTATCTACAAAAAGATGGCTGAGTTCCTTGTTTACATTCTGGTGCAGAATTCTCCCCCAATTGGCTATGTCGATGTATGTTTCGTATAGTCTATTCAACTTATCGATAGGAATGACGTATATTTTGCAATCCGAAAGTGTTTCAACACTCTCTATAGAGGGTTGTTTGTAATATAGCGAATCCATGCCGAAGGTTATATCACCCTCTTGACTAAACCAAGTAGTAGTATCTTGTCCGTTGTGATGAAATACGGAGTGCGTAACTCCTTCTTCAATAAAATAAACCAGACGGTCTGTTACACCCGATTGCACGATATGGGTGTGTTTGGGATAATGCCTTAACTCCATTTCTGCCTGCAATGCTTGAAGCGCTTCGTCAGAAACCGGATAGACTTCTCTGATTTTTTGAATGATGTTTTTCATGCAAGAAGAATTTATGATTCTACTTGCAAAGATACATGATAATATTCGAAGTCTCATACGTCGATGTAACAATACGGGAACTATTCTTGCCGACACTTGTTTTAACATTGTTAACTGCATTTTCCTCTTCCCCTCTTATTGTGTGCAAGAGTACGTACTTTTGGGACTAAAAAGTACGTACTCTTACATTCCAAAAGTGCCTATTTAACTAACTCTTAAAATAGCTCTTTTACAAACAAGGAATTGCGCAAGTACGGCTAATCAATTCATTGATTGTACATCGTTTATATTCAGTTTCTTAATCGCTATATTCCCTCCTTTCTCTTTGCGCATTCTCTCCAT
>JAGOOC010000045.1 GCA_017992695.1 Bacteroides sp.
AATTATAACAACATCACCTCTATGAATCAAGAAATGAGCCCGGTAAAGCTTTCAGGCTGGTTGGCGCTGAGTCCGTTGGTTGTCTTTTTGTGCCTCTACCTGCTTACGTCGATCATCGTCAACGATTTCTATAAAGTACCCATTGCTGTGGCTTTCTTAATCTCTTCGTGCTATGCCATTGCCATTACGCGTGGCACAAAGCTCGATCAGCGCATCTATCAGTTCTCGGTGGGTGCTGCCAACAAAAACATTATGCTGATGGTGTGGATCTTCATCTTGGCAGGGGCTTTTGCCTACAGTGCCAAGGAGATGGGGGCTATCGATGCTGCGGTAAACCTGACGCTTCGCATCCTGCCCGATAACCTGCTGTTGGCAGGCATCTTCATCGCAGCCTGTTTCATCTCACTCTCTATTGGCACCAGTGTGGGAACGATTGTTGCCCTCACCCCCGTAGCCGTGGGGTTGGCTCAGAAAACGGGGGTCGATCTCCCGTTCATGGTGGCTATCGTGGTGGGTGGTTCGTTCTTTGGCGATAATCTTTCGTTCATTTCAGATACAACCATTGCCTCTACCCGAACGCAAGGGTGTGTGATGCGCGACAAGTTCAAGGTCAACTCCCTGATTGTGGTTCCTGCAGCTATTATCGTGTTGGGGGTGTACGTTGTGCAAGGACTTTCTGTTACTGCACCTGTTTTGATGCAAGAGATTGAATGGGTCAAGGTGATCCCCTATCTCATCGTTTTGGGAACGGCCATTGCCGGAATGAACGTGATGTTGGTGCTGTTGCTTGGCATTGTGAGTACGGCTGTTATTGGAGTAGTCACAGGCAGCTTCGGTATCTTCGAATGGTTTGCGGCGGCTGGCAGTGGTATTGCAGGAATGGGCGACCTCATTATTATCACTTTGATGGCCGGAGGGATGCTCGAAATTATCCGTTACAACGGAGGCATTGATTTTATCATTTATAAACTAACGCGCCATGTAAAAGGAAAGCGTGGAGCCGAGCTCAGTATTGCAGCTCTGGTAAGTATAGCTAACCTCTGCACAGCCAATAATACCATTGCAATTATCACCACAGGTCCCATTGCACAAGACATTGCGACTAAATATCACCTGGATCGCAGAAAAACAGCTAGTATCCTCGATACTTTCTCTTGTTTCATCCAAGGCATCATTCCTTATGGCGCTCAGTTGCTGATGGCTTCGGGATTGGCCGGCATCTCTCCCATCAGCATTATCGGAAGTCTCTATTATCCGTTTGCTATGGGAACATTGGCGTTGTTAGCCATTTTGTTTAGATACCCGAGGAAGTATTCTTAGGGATAAGTTCTTAATCAGTGCGTAAAGTAGAGGAAAGAAAGAAAGCAGATCGTTGCCCCATTTTGGCAAACGATCTGCTTCTTTTTTCACCTTTACATCCTACTTATACTCCGCCCAACTCTTAATCGAGATGTCATCGATACTCATCGTGCAGAAAGCATGGATAAAAGCGCTTGCCAACCGAGCATTGGTTATCAGCGGAATGTTCAAATCAATGGCTGCGCGACGAATCTTATAACCGTTGGTCAACTCTCCGGCAGTGAGGTTCTTGGGGATGTTCACTACCATATCAATCTTCTTCTCGTGTAGCATGTCCAGCGCTTGGGGCTGTCCGCTTTCGCTGGGCCAGTACACCAATGTGCTGTCTATCCCATTCTCCATCAACGTTTTGTGTGTGCCACCGGTGGCGAATAACTTGTATCCTTTGTCTACCAGCATGCGGGCAGCATCCATCATGTCTATTTTCTGCTTCGGAGTTCCGGTAGAGAGCAAGATGTTCTTGGCAGGAATTCGATACCCCACCGAAAGCATGGATTTAAGCACCGCACACGATGTATCGTCGCCAATGCAACCCACCTCGCCCGTCGAAGCCATATCGACACCCAGCACGGGGTCGGCCTTCTGTAAACGGCTGAAAGAGAATTGCGAAGCCTTAATGCCCACGTAGTCCAGATCGAAGAGGTTCTTCGAAGGCTTCTCTATGGGCAAGCCAAGCATTACTTTGGTAGCCAGTTCGATGAAGTTAATCTTAAGCACCTTGCTCACAAAGGGGAACGAACGCGAAGCACGCAGGTTGCACTCAATCACCTTAATGTCATTATCGCGAGCCAGATACTGGATATTGAACGGACCGGAGATGTTTAGTTCTTTAGCAATTTCACGGCTGATGCGTTTGATGCGTCGAACGGTTTCCACGTAGAGTTTCTGCGGAGGAAACTGAATGGTGGCATCGCCCGAGTGCACCCCGGCAAACTCAATATGTTCTGAGATAGCATAGGCCACAATCTCACCGTTGCAAGCCACAGCGTCCATCTCTACCTCCTTGGCGTGTTCGATAAACTGGCTTACTACTACCGGATGTTTCTTCGACACATTGGCAGCCAGTTGCAAGAAACGCTCCAGCTCCTCTTGATTGGAGCACACGTTCATCGCAGCGCCACTGAGCACATAAGAGGGGCGCACCAACACGGGGAAGCCCACCTCTTCAACAAACTCGTTAATGTCGGCCAGCGAGGTCAGTTCGCGCCAGCGCGGTTGGTCTACCCCAATGCGGTCGAGCATGGCCGAGAATTTCTCGCGGTCTTCGGCTTTGTCGATGCTTTGAGCGGTAGTACCCAGAATAGGAACCTGCTGATGGTCGAGACGCAACGCCAGGTTGTTCGGAATCTGTCCGCCAGTCGACACGATGACACCGTGCGGATTCTCCAGTTCAAGGATATCCATCACCCGCTCAAAGGTGAGTTCGTCAAAATAAAGGCGGTCGCACATATCATAATCGGTCGATACCGTTTCGGGGTTGTAGTTGATCATTACCGATCGAAAACCCTCTTTGCGGATGGTTTCGAGCGCTTGCACCCCACACCAGTCGAACTCGACAGATGAACCGATGCGGTACGCCCCGGAACCTAACACTACTACCGAACGATGGTCGCCCAAGTACGTCACGTCATTTGCCACACCATTGTAGGTGAGGTATAGGTAGTTGGTCTGTGCAGGAAACTCTCCGGCAAGCGTATCAATCTGCTTCACTACGGGCACGATGCCATGCTTCTTGCGGTAGCTGCGCACGTGCAGCAGTGCCTCCTCCATGTTGCTGTCGGAGCCAAGAGCGCGAGCAATTTGGAAGTCAGAGAAACCTTGCTCTTTGGCTTTGCGAAGCAGTTCGTAGCTTAATTGTTCATTGGCTATAGCCGATGGTGCATGCGATGCAATGCTATTCGTGCCCGATGCTGCCTGTTCTTCAGTGTTGCCCACAGCCAACAGCTCCAACTCCTCTGCCGTGTCCACAATGTTCATCAGCTTTTGCAGAAACCATTTATCAATCTTGGTTAAAGCGTGTACTTGGTCAATAGTGTATCCGGCACGGAAAGCTTTTGATATGACGAAGATGCGTTTATCCGTGGGTTCGCGCAACGCTTTGTCCACGTCGGATATCACCAGTTCTTTGTTCTCCACAAAGCCATGCATGCCCTGTCCTATCATTCGCAGGCCTTTCTGAATGGCCTCTTCAAAGGTACGACCAATCGCCATCACTTCGCCTACCGATTTCATCGATGAACCCAGCTCTTTGTCTACGCCATGAAACTTGCCTAAATCCCACCGCGGTATTTTACACACCACATAGTCGAGCGAAGGTTCAAAGAAGGCAGTCGTCGTTTGAGTGACCGAGTTCTTGAGGTCGAACAGTCCATAGCCCAACCCTAACTTGGCCGCAACAAAGGCCAGCGGATAGCCGGTAGCTTTCGATGCCAATGCCGACGAACGGCTCAAACGCGCATTGACCTCAATCACTCGATAATCTTCACTCTCGGGGTCGAACGCATACTGCACGTTACACTCGCCCACGATGCCGATGTGTCGAACAATGCGAATGGCAAGCTCACGCAACTTGTGATACTCGGCATTGGTCAGGGTTTGCGAAGGAGCAATCACAATACTCTCGCCCGTATGAATGCCCAGCGGGTCGAAGTTCTCCATATTACATACGGTGATGCAATTGTCGAATCGGTCGCGCACCACCTCGTACTCTATCTCTTTCCAGCCCCGTAGCGATTTCTCCACCAATACCTGTGGCGAGAAAGCAAAGGCTTTTTCAACCAACACATTCAGTTCGGCTTCGTTGTCACAGAATCCCGATCCCAGTCCGCCCAAGGCATACGCTGCACGCACAATAACCGGATAACCCAGCGTGGCCGCTGCCCGGCGTGCATCAATCAGGTTCTCTACCGCTTCGCTCTGAATGGTCTTTACGTCAATCTCGTTGAGCTTGTTTACGAACAGCTCTCGGTCTTCGGTGTCGATAATCGACTGCACCGGCGTGCCCAGCACTTGCACATTGTGCTTCTCGAACGTGCCTGCACGATACAGCGCTACGCCGCAGTTCAGTGCCGTTTGTCCGCCAAAGGCCAGCAAAACACCATCCGGTTTCTCCTTCTCAATCACCTTTTCAACAAAGTAGGGAGTCACGGGTAGGAAATAGATCTGATCGGCCACCCCTTCCGAGGTTTGCACCGTGGCAATGTTGGGGTTGATTAACACGGTTTCAATGCCCTCCTCTTTCAACGCTTTGAGCGCTTGCGAACCCGAGTAGTCGAACTCACCCGCTTCACCAATTTTGAGTGCACCCGATCCCAACAGGAGCACTTTCTTTATCTTCTCTTTCATGCTGTTATTTACCAATTAGTGAAACAAACTCATCAAACAAAAACTCCGTGTCGGTAGGCCCACCTGCCGCTTCAGGGTGAAACTGTGCCGAGAACCAAGGGTTCTTCTTGTGGCGTATGCCCTCGTTCGACCCATCATTCATGTTAATGAATAGCGGTTCCCAGTCGGCTCCCAGCGTGGTGTTATCTACAGCGTATCCATGGTTTTGCGAAGTGATGAAGCAACGGTTGGTTCCTACCATGCGCACCGGTTGGTTGTGACTGCGGTGCCCGTATTTCAGTTTATAAATCGTAGCCCCTCCTGCCTTCGACAGCAGCTGGTTGCCCATGCATATCCCGAAGATGGGGAGTTGCGGGTTCTCCATCGCCTTGCGAATGTTCTGCACCGCTGCATCACACGTATCGGGGTCGCCCGGGCCGTTGCTGATGAATAGCGCATCAAACTCAAGCGTATTGAAGTCATAATTCCAAGGCACCCGTATCACCTCCACGTTGCGTTTAAGCAAACAGCGAATGATGTTCGCTTTCACGCCACAATCTACCAACACCACCCTTGGGTGTGGAGCATCGGTGGTTGGCGTATAAGTCATTACCTCTTTGCAACTTACCTTGTCTACAAAGTTCACTTCATCGTAGTTATAACCAGCATCGCTCTCGGTTGGCGTGTTTCCACCTTTCTCCTCGTCGTCAAATTCTATGCGTCCCATCATCACTCCATGCTCGCGCAACACTTTGGTCAGTTCGCGAGTGTCCACACCCGTAATGCCCGGCACCTGCTCACGCTTCAGCCAGTCTCCCAAACTCTCTACAGCATTCCAGTGACTATACGCCTGTGAGTAATCGCTCACGATAATTGCTTGCGCATGAATGCGTTCGCTCTCCATAAACGTAGGCAAGCGGTTGGGCTCGATGGTGAACGGCGGAACGCCATAATTGCCCACCAGTGGGTAGGTGAGCGTCATCAACTGTCCGGCATACGAAGGGTCGGTCAAACTCTCCGGATAGCCCGTCATGGCTGTATTAAAGACTACTTCGCCTGCCACCGGCTTCTCGTAGCCAAACGACTTGCCGCTAAATCGGCTCCCGTCGTTAAGGATTAAAGTTACTTTTCGCATCACACTGATTCTGTTTTTACGATTTTACGTATTTAAAATTGGTATCCTTGTTCAATGTAGTCGATGAAGGCCTCGTTGAGCAGTTTCACGCCACCCGGTGTGGGGTAGTTTCCACTGAAGTACCAGTCTCCTCGATGATCGGGACAGGCCTCATGCAAGCCACTGAGAGGTTGATATACAATTTCAACCTTCGCTCGGGTTCCTTTGGGGGTAAGCAGTTCTACCATTTTGGCAGCTATCTCTTCGTCGGTGAAAGGAGCATAGATCTCTTTCACGTGGTTTATCATTTGTTCTTTGGGGAGGTTGGCTTGCTCTTTCGATTTGCGGTATGCTGCTTCGATCACGCTCTTCATCTCGCGCTCTTTGAGCAGTTCGATGGCCGCTCTGAAAGCGATGAACTCGCTCATGCTGGCCATGTCGATGCCGTAATAGTCGGGGTAACGCACCTGAGGCGACGACGACACAATGACAATCTTCTTCGGGCCCAAGCGGTCGAGAATGCTGATGATGCTCTGTTTCAATGTTGTTCCTCGCACAATGCTGTCGTCGATAATCACCAGACTATCCACACCCGCGCGCAGGCTGCCGTACGTAATGTCGTACACATGAGCAGCCAAATCATTGCGCGTGTTGCCCTCGGCAATAAACGTGCGCAGCTTGATGTCTTTGATGGCTACCTTCTCGCTACGGATGCGACGCGACAGGATGGCATTCAGCTCCTCCATATTGGCGTGATGCCCCAGATCGGCTATCTGTCTCGCCTTCTCTTCGTTCAAGTAATCATCGAGTCCTTGAAGCATTCCGTAGAACGCCACCTCGGCCGTGTTGGGGATGAACGAGAACACCGTATGATCCAGATCGTTGTCAATGGCTGTAAGGATACGCGGCACCAAGGTTTCGCCCAACCGTTTGCGCTCTCTGTAGATATCGACATCGCTACCTCGCGAGAAATAGATGCGCTCGAACGAACAAGCCTGTTTTTCGCGTGCTTTATTGATTTGTGCGGTACGCACCTTGCCTGCTTTGTCGATGAACAGTGCCTCGCCGGGTTGTAGTTCTTTGATCTCTTCGAAAGGCACGTTAAGTGCCGTTTGTATCACCGGCCGCTCCGAGGCTAGCACTGCAATCTCCTCGTCTTGGTACCAGAAAGCCGGGCGTATGCCCCATGGGTCGCGCATGGCGAAGGATTCGCCACTTCCGGTAAGTCCGCAGATCACGTATCCCCCATCCCACTCTTGGCTCGATGTGCGCAGCACGTTGGCCAGATCAATGTGTTCTTCGATATAGTGCGTTACCTGCATACCCGTCAGCCCACCCGTTTCGGCCTGATTGAAGAGGCGTTCTACCTCTCTGTCGAGGCGATGGCCTACCTGTTCGAGCATGATATAGGTATCGGCATAGTTGCGTGGATGCTGGCCGATGGCTGTGATGCGGGCAAAGATCTCGTCTACATTGGTCATGTTGAAGTTGCCACACAGCGCCAAGTTCTTGGCTCGCCAGTTGTTTCTTCGTAAGAAAGGATGCACGTAGGATAGGCCCGACCTCCCCGTGGTGCTATACCGCAAGTGCCCCATGTACACCTCGCCGGCAAAGGGAAGTTCGCGTTTCACGTAGTTGGTATCGTGTAGTTGCTCGGCCGTTAACCCTTTGAAGTTGCTTTGCACGGCCTCGAATATTTCGGTGATTGCCCCCGACCCCATGGCCCGTTCGCGAAACATGTACTCTTCGCCCGGGTTGGCTTCGAGTTTCACACAAGCCAGTCCGGCTCCTTCTTGTCCCCTGTTGTGTTGTTTCTCCATCAGCAGATAGAGCTTGTTCAACCCATACATCCACGTTCCATACTTCTCTTCGTAATAATCAAGCGGTTTTAACAGGCGTATCATGGCCACGCCACACTCATGCTTTAAAGGTTCCATTAGCGTACGATTACTGGTTTTAGTCAATTAATAGGTCGATTGAATTTCGAGACTCAAAGATACGTATTCCTATAATATAATATACAGTAAGCCGACATACATTTTTTGTTTTCCATTTATTTTATATCTTTGTAGCACCCAGTACTCTCACCTTGATCGATAAATGAAATGAAATTGAAAAAAAGTCTTTTTCACCTCCACCCTGCTTCTCGCTTCACGCCACTCAAGAGTTTATTCGCTTGGCACCCACCGGCACACCGGTGTTCAACCTCGACGGCAAGCTCACCCCGCGCGAACTCAAAGCGATGGGTTGCGCCGGCCCCGATTATCATTACAGTGTGTTTCGCAAACACCCCGAGTGGATCGACGAGTGTCACCGCCTGGGGTTGAAGGTAAACGCATGGACGGTAAACGATGCTAAAGAGATGAAGTGGCTCATGGGCAATAACGTAGCGTTCATCACAACCAATGAACCGAAACAGTTGCAACAACTGCTGAAGAAGTAGAACGTTTCTCAGCAGCTTGCGACCTTTTTGTTAACAACACGCATTAATTTATTAAATCCTGTTATAAAACAGGCCAAAAAGGTTTGCAAGTTTGCTATTTTCGCCAAAGTAGCTACCTTTGTACTGTGTTTTTCATAGTATTAGATTTAAGGTTAACAAAGATTGCTCGTCTGTGAAGATGGGCTTTTTTTATACCCATACTTCATTCCATTTCCCGTTCGTGCGTTCATGCACTTAAAACTGACTAAGCACCTCTTGCAACTCGTCGACCGTTAGTTTACCCAACTTGCGCCACAACTCTTTTTTTCGTAGCAACAAGATAAATGCTGGTGCCATGGCCACGCGATACGCATTGACTAACTCTTCATTTTCATCCATATTTACAATCACTACATTAATGTGTCTGCCTGTTTCTTTGTTATAAGCTTCTATTACTTTCTCTAACCAGGCATTGCGACTTTCGCTACTGTTGTAAAATTCTACCAAAACCAAATGATTCGTTGCTAAGGCGCTTTTCAATGCTTCTGTTTTATTGTTCATATTCAGTATTTTTTAAGGGGGTGATGTATATAAAACAAATGAAACGTCCGGTTGGTTTCGATGTGCAAATAAAAGCTTTTATCATTACATGGATTGAAGACTTCATCCAAATTGCAGAAAAAGAGACGAAGCATTACCACTTGGAACGCGAAATGATGTACATTTGCACAGTAATACCACCAAAAAAACTAAAAACAATTGCAGAAGAAGATAAAATGAGAAAAGTGATTTTATTTACCACAATAGACGGAACGGAAAAAGTTACATTTATATATAAGCAAAAATAAACGATGAACAAAACAGTACGAGTAGCGGCAATAGCCCTATGCACCATGCTTGCTTCAACCACAAGCCTTGCACAAGATAAATTTGAAGTATCGGTAGGGGCCGATATCGTAAGCAAATACCTCTGGCGAGGGTTCGATCAAGGTACGGGCGCATCCATTCAACCCTCACTGGAACTGGGTTACAAGGGTTTTTTTATCGAAGCCTGGGGAAACACCAGCATAACCGACCTTGAAGCCAAAGAGGTAGACTTCACGCTGGGGTACAACTTCGGATGGCTGACGCTGTGCGTAACAGATTATTGGTGGGCAGGCGAGAGTGGGCATTATGGCAACTACAAAGACGACCACTATTTTGAAGGAATGGCGTGTGTTGACTTCGGGGCCAAGTTGCCCTTGACGTTCGAGATAGCCACCATGTTTGCCGGAGGCGATAGAAACGAGGAGGGTAAGCAGTGTTTCTCGACCTACTTTAGCGCAGCGTATGATATTGCTTGCCCGGCAGAGATTACGCTAACCCCCTCGATTGGCGCAACAACAGCATCGTATCTGCACACCGGAGAAAAGGTGAAGGGGCTCACCGAAATTTCACTCAAAGCATCGAAAGAATTAAAAATAAGCACTAGCTTTGCCTTGCCCATCTTTGTGCAGGTTACGGCATCGCCCGTGAACGACAAAGTGTACATGGCGTTCGGAATAACGCTTTAAACATTAGTATAATAAGAAACGTTTGTGTATGAAACAGCATCTTATGGACGAAGATCTCATTAAGCAAAGGGTTCAGAAGTGGATTGTTGCTTTCGGGTTACTCATTTTGTGTGGCAAGTTCTTGGCTTTCTACCTCACCAACTCGGTGGGAATACTCACCGATGCCATGGAGAGCATTGTGAATGTCACAGCAGGCCTCATCAGCCTATACAGCTTGCGGTGGGCAGCTCAGCCCAAAGACAAGCAGCATCCGTTTGGGCATGGCAAGATGGAGTTTATCTCGGCCTCGATAGAGGGGTTGCTCATTGCAATAGCCGGCGGACTGATTGTGCGCGAGGGTATCGTGCGCCTGTTTGAACCGGCAACGATCGGGAAACTGGACATCGGTATCGTGGTGGTGGCAGTGACAGGAGCCATGAACTACGTGATGGGATGGTACAGCATCCGCATAGGTAAGCGACACAACTCGATAGCGCTGGTGGCAGGGGGAAAGCACCTACAGTCAGACACCTACTCTACCATCGGACTGGTGATTGGTTTGTTACTGCTTTACTATACCGGTATTGCGTGGATTGACAGTGCGCTGGCTTTAATCTTTGGCTCGATCATCATCATTACCGGCATCGGCATCTTGCGTAAAACCATCACCAGCTTGTTGGACAAGGCCGACGACCAACTGCTGCAAGAGATGGCGCAGACCATGGAGGAGAATCGAAAGAAAGATTGGATTGATGTGCACAATACCAAAATTATTAAATACGGCAGCTACTTATACATTGACTGTGACCTCACCCTGCCTTGGTATTACAACTTGGTAGAGAGTCACGATGCTTGCGAAAGCTTGCAAACCACGCTTGTATCGCGGTTTTCAGAGCGGATACAGGTATCTATTCACTCGGATCCGTGCTACAAACTACACTGCGAACACTGCCTGATGGAGACGTGCGAAACACGTCAATCTCCCTTCGTCTCGCTCGAACAGTTTAATTTATCACGCATTATCGAGAGCGACGAAGAGAGAAATGAGGTGTAATAAAAATCAATGAATCAGCGATTTGCTTAAATTCAATTATCGATGATTTCGGCATCCTCAATGTGCCCTTTGTGTATTTTGGCGGAACGCTTGGGCGAGAAACGGAACCAATTCATCAGTTCGGAGAGGGCATAAACCAAGCAGGTAACACCGATAATAATGAGCACTGTTTGCCGCGCAACTTCCGGATTGAACAACGTAATGAGCCCTGTAACTAAAATAAGCACAGGCAACACATAGAAGCCTCCGGGAACGGTAATCGCGCGACGAGCCATCGACAGCGAGGCTATCTGCTGAATACCACCCAGCACGAGCAAGAAGCCCAAAAGGAACATCAATACGTTTGCAAAGAATTCGGGCATAGCCACCAGCCACAAACCAAAGAGCAGGCTTCCCGTTCCTTCGATCGGGAAACGAAGCGTTTTACCCTCGGAGGGCTTGATGGCGAAGTAGGTAATAAGCGAAATCAGCCCGGGAATGAGAAAGAGGACTCCGATGATGATCGTAATATACATCGTGGCCACATCGGGGAAAAAGACGAGCACCAATCCGATGATTAACGAAAAGATGATACGCACAAGATAATAATTCATTGTTTTCATGATATCCACGCATTCATGTCTTCGGCTATAAATAGCCAATAGAGCAATAACAAACTAAGAATAATCGCACCAATAAAGACTAATACTTTTCTCTGTTTCATACTGTTTTTTGTTGTTTAATCATTCAATACTATATCCTAATAAACAACAAATATAGGGGGAAAGTTTAAAGTTTTCGGTGTTCACTAAGTCAAACTTAGGGGAAAACGAAGAAAAAAGTAAAAAAAACGGGAGAAGTGTTTGCTTTATCAAACAAAGTACTTATATTTGCTGCCGTTAAAACAACAATCAGTGATGAAAAATTTAGTAGCAAATACATATTGGTGGCACCTCTTACAACTCCAACAGTCGTAAGGGAGCAGTGCTCATGTATATATACTAACTAAAGATATAAAACAAGAAAAGAGCCCTGTCGCATCCTGCGACAGGGCTCTTTTTGTTTTTTCGTAGCGCGCGAACACTGCTTACAGCACAAACAGCGATTCTGGTTTGAACAATGTTTACAGCACGAAGAGAGACCAGAATGAAGTGAACTAAATTGAAATTAAAATAGAAAGAGATGAAAAGTTATCAAGCAGATGTAAATGGTTATTACGGAGAGTTTGGCGGGGCATACATCCCCGAGATACTGCACAAATGTGTAGAAGAGCTAAAGCATACGTACCTCGAAGTACTGAAGAGCGAACGCTTCAAACAGGAGTTTGAGCAGCTGCTGCGGGACTATGTAGGTCGTCCCTCTCCGTTGTACCCGGCACGTCGTCTTTCGGAAAAATACGGCTGCCGGATGTACCTGAAGCGAGAAGACCTAAACCACACGGGAGCGCACAAGATTAACAACACCGTGGGACAGATCTTACTGGCACGCCACATGGGCAAAACACGCATCATAGCCGAAACCGGTGCGGGGCAACACGGCGTTGCTACGGCTACCGTTTGCGCGCTGATGAACATGGAGTGCATCGTGTACATGGGGCAAACCGATGTGGAACGCCAACACATCAACGTAGAGAAGATGAAGATGCTGGGGGCTACGGTTATTCCCGTGACCTCGGGCAGCATGACGCTTAAGGACGCTACCAATGAAGCTATTCGCGACTGGTGTTGTCATCCGTCGGATACGTTCTACATCATCGGTTCAACGGTAGGGCCTCATCCCTACCCCGACATGGTGGCGCGCCTGCAATCGGTCATCGGTGAAGAGATTAAGAAGCAGCTGCTCGAGAAAGAGGGGCGCGACTACCCCGACTACCTCATCGCCTGTGTGGGTGGAGGCAGCAATGCGGCAGGAACCATTTACCATCATCTGGACGATGAGCGGGTACGCATAGTACTGGCAGAGGCCGGTGGCAAGGGGATAGAGACGGGCCAAACAGCGGCAACGATACAACTGGGCAAGATGGGAATCATTCACGGAGCACGCACGTTTGTGATGCAGAATGAAGATGGACAGATTGAGGAGCCTTACTCCATCTCGGCCGGGTTGGACTATCCGGGCATCGGCCCCATACACGCCAACTTGGCTGCACAGCAACGGGCCACCGTGTTGGCGGTGAACGACGATGAAGCCATAGCAGCCGCTTATGAACTAACCAAGCTCGAAGGCATTATCCCGGCGTTGGAGTCGGCTCATGCACTGGGGGCATTGAGTAAACTAAACTTCAAACCCGATGATGTGGTGGTGCTCACTGTGTCGGGGCGAGGTGACAAGGATATGGAAACCTATTTGAATTATGTATGTGAACCTAAAAAGTAATGAGCAATGAAGTACACCTATACCACACACAGTAAACAGGTGCTGGGCGACCTGCACACGCCGGTAAGCATTTACCTCAAAGTGCGCGATATGTATCCGCAATCGGCACTGATGGAGAGTGCCGACTTTCATGCCGGAGAGAACTCCATGTCATACATCGCTCTCTGTCCGCTGGCTAGTATCGGGGTGAACCGAGGCATGGTAACCACTACCCTGCCCGATGGCAGCCGGGTAGAAGAGCCTCTGACCGAAACCTACACGGTAGAAAAAGCGATGAATGCGTTCATCGACCGTTTCAAGGTAGAGGGTGCAGAGAAAAAGGTATGCGGACTGTATGGCTACACTACCTTCAACGCAGTGAAGTATTTTGAACAGATTGCGATCAAGGAGAGTCGCGACGAGCAGAACGATGCTCCCGACTTGCTCTACCTGTTTTATAAGTATGTGCTCGTATTTAATCACTTCAAGAACGAACTGACGCTGGTAGAGCTGCTAAGCGAGGGAGAGGCAAGCGGACTGGATGAGCTGGAGTCGGCCATTGAAAACCGAAATTTCGCGTCGTATAACTTCAGCACCACCGGGCCGGTAACCAGCACCATCAGCGACGAACAACACAAAGCCAATGTGCGCCAAGGCATCGCTCACTGTTTGCGGGGCGATGTGTTTCAAATTGTGCTCTCGCGCCGGTTCATACAGCCCTATGTGGGCGACGACTTCAAGGTGTATCGCGCCCTGCGCAGCATCAACCCCTCGCCCTACCTCTTCTATTTCGACTTTGGCGGATACCGCATCTTCGGCTCTTCGCCCGAGACGCATTGCAAAATCGAAGGCGAGCACGCCTACATTGACCCCATAGCCGGAACCACCCGACGCACGGGAGACGCCATGAAAGACAAGGCGCTGACCGAGGCGCTGCTGGCCGACCCCAAAGAGAATGCCGAGCACGTGATGCTGGTAGACCTGGCACGCAACGACCTGAGCCGAAACTGTCACGATGTGCAGGTGGTATTTTACAAAGAACCGCAATATTACAGTCACGTGATTCACTTGGTGAGCCGGGTAAGCGGAATACTGAACCCGGGGGCCAACCCGTTGAAGAGTTTCATCGACACCTTCCCGGCAGGCACGCTGAGCGGTGCGCCCAAGGTGAGAGCCATGCAGCTGATCAGCGAAATAGAGCCTCACAACCGAGGTGCTTACGGGGGTTGCATCGGATTCATCGGGCTGAGCGGGGAGCTGAATCAGGCCATCACCATCCGCACATTTGTGAGCCGCAACAACGAGTTGTGGTTTCAGGCAGGTGGAGGCATTGTGGCACACAGCCAAGAGGAGTATGAGTTGCAAGAGGTGAACAACAAGCTGGGGGCGCTGAAAAAGGCGATAGACCTGGCCGAAAAATTAAAGAATTAAGAAGCCATGAACTTAAAAAATCAAGAAACCATGAACATCGTATTGATAGATAATTACGACTCTTTTACGTACAACCTGCTTCACGTAGTGAAAGAGCTTGGGGCAAACCATGTAGAGGTTATCCGCAACGATCAGATTGAGTTGGACGAGGTGGAGCGGTTCGACAAGATTATTCTCTCGCCGGGTCCGGGCGTTCCCAAAGAGGCAGGATTGCTGCTGCCTATCATCGAGCGGTATGCTGCCACCAAAAGCATACTGGGTGTGTGCTTGGGGCATCAGGCCATTGGCGAAGCGTTTGGGGCGAAACTCACCAACCTCACCGAGGTGTGTCACGGCATACAAACCCCCATCGCCCTTAATGGCGATGAGCAGCTGTTTGCGGGGTTGGGCAGCGAACTCTTGGTGGGGCGCTACCACTCTTGGGTGGTGAGTCACGAGGGTTTTCCCGAATGTTTGGAAGTGACCGCCACCAGCCAAGAGGGGCAGATCATGGCACTTCGCCACCGCACGCTCAATGTGCATGGCATTCAGTTTCACCCCGAATCGGTATTGACACCGCAAGGGAAAATCATCATCCAAAACTTCTTGAAGCTATGAAACAGATTCTACATAAACTCTTCGAACATCAGTACTTGGGGCGTAACGAGGCGCGCACCATCTTGCAAAACATGGCACAGGGCAGATACAACGACACGCAGGTGGCCTCGCTCATTACCGTTTTCTTGATGCGCAACATATCGGTAGAGGAACTTTGCGGATTTCGGGATGCACTGCTCGAAATGTGCCTTGCAGTAGACTTGAGCGAGTTTGATGCGATTGACATTGTGGGCACGGGAGGCGACAACAAGAACACATTCAACATCTCCACAGCTGCTTCGTTTGTAGTGGCGGGTGCAGGGTTTCCGGTGGTTAAGCACGGCAATTACGGTGCTACATCGGTTAGCGGTGCCAGCAACGTGATGGAACATCATGGGGTTCGCTTCACAAACGACATCGATAAGCTGCGCAGATCGATGGAGCAGTGCAACTTGGCCTACCTGCATGCGCCACTCTTCAATCCGGCACTGAAAGCAGTGGCGCCGGTGCGCAAGGCATTGGGGGTGCGCACGTTCTTCAACATGCTGGGGCCGTTGGTTAATCCGGCCATGCCCAAGTATCAGCTACTCGGTGTATACAATTTGCCGCTGTTGCGCCTGTACAACTATACGTTTCAGACCAATGAGACGAAGTTTGCCGTGGTACACAGCCTCGATGGATACGATGAAATTTCACTGACGGGCGAGTTTAAGGTGGCTATTCGGGGCAACGAAAAGATCTATACGCCCGAGAGCTTGGGCTTTGAGCGTTGCACCGAGGCAGCACTCGACGGTGGTAGCACCATAAAAGAGGCTGCAGCCATCTTCGACCGGGTGATGACGGGTACGGCTACCCCTGCACAGACAAACGCAGTGGTGGCGAATGCTGCTTTTGCGATACACCTCATCTGCCCCGAGAAGAGTTTAGCTGCCTGCATTGCCCTGGCGCAAGAGTCTCTGGCAAGTGGCGCAGCGCTGCAAACGCTGAAACGGTTTATTGAACTCAATGCTTAACGACTCATCATCTGTAAATGACTACTGTTATGAAAGATATTTTAGCTGACATTATAGCCAACAAACGCTCCGAAGTGGCGTTTCAAAAGCAACTCGTATCGTTGGAGCAGCTGCAAGAGGGGCTCTTCGCCCTACCTCCTACGCGCTCCATGAAACAGGCACTGGCCAACTCTCCTACAGGCATCATTGCCGAATTTAAGCGTCGCTCTCCTTCGAAAGAATGGATACAGCAACAGGCAGACCCGGCGGTCGTTGCTCCGGCATATGAAGCCGCAGGGGCTTCGGCACTCTCTATACTAACCGACGAGCTGTTTTTCGGGGGTACGCTGCACGACATTGGCACGGCACGCCCGTTGGTCGACCTGCCTATCCTGCGCAAGGAGTTCATCATCGACGAATATCAACTCTATCAGGCACGCCTTATCGGGGCCGATGCGGTGCTGCTTATCGCTGCAGCGCTATCGCCCGAGCAATGCCATGAATTGGCAGCTAAAGCACAGGCGTTAGGAATGGAGGTGCTGCTAGAACTTCACTGTGCAGATGAATTAAACTATATTTCGGACCACATCGATATGATTGGCATCAACAACCGCAACTTGGGCACTTTCCATACCGATGTGGAGAACTCTTTCCGCCTAGCCGAGCTGTTGCCTAAAGAGGCCTTGCTGGTGTCAGAGAGTGGCATCTCGGCTCCCGAAACGGTGAAGCAATTGCGCGAGGCAGGCTTTCGAGGTTTTCTTATCGGGGAGACCTTTATGAAAACCCCGCAACCGGGTGATGCGCTGCGGGAGTTTGTGACTTCTATCACCAATGGCTAACGACCAATTATAACCGAATAAACTTTAAAACAGCCCATGAACAAGTTAATCAAAGTATGCGGCATGCGCCAAGCAGAGAACATCAGAGCAGTAGAAGCACTAGGCATCGATATGATGGGATTCATCTTTTACCCAAAATCGCCCCGCTTTGTGCAGGAGCTTCCGGCGTATATGCCTACAAGTGCTCAACGTGTCGGTGTATTTGTGAACGAAACGGAGCAGGCGATAATGGCTTGTGCCGAACAGTATGGCTTAAACTACGTGCAACTGCACGGACAGGAATCTCCCGACTTCTGTAAAACCCTGCAGGCCCAAGGCATGAAGGTGATGAAAGCACTCTCTATCGGCCGGAGCAAAGACTTGGATAACGGGCTGGCTTACGAGGGCGTTTGCGACTACCTGCTCTTCGACACCTTATGCGAACAGCACGGAGGATCGGGCAAGCAGTTTGACTGGGAGCTGCTGAATCAATACCGAGGAAGCACCCCTTTTCTGCTAAGCGGAGGCATTGACGCAGGCAGCGTTCGAGCGCTAAGAGCCATTAGACACGAGCAGTTGGCAGGTTTCGACATCAACAGCCGCTTTGAACAACAGCCCGGTTTGAAGGATATGGAAAGCATCAAAGCATTTCTAAACGACTTACAGCGTAAGAAATAAACCTACCTAATAACAAATTAAAAAAACAAACGAATCCATTAATTTATAGACTCATGAACAGAATCAATCAATTATTTAGCAACCATCCGAAGAATCTGCTATCCATTTATTTTTGTGCCGGTGCACCTACACTGAATGACACAGCAGAGGTGATCGAAACACTTGAACGCCACGGCGTAAGTATGATAGAGATAGGCATTCCTTTCAGCGACCCGATGGCGGATGGCGTAGTGATACAAAATGCAGCCAACCAAGCGCTGCGCAACGGCATGTCACTCAAACTCCTTTTCAATCAGCTGAGTGACATTCGCCCTACGGTCAGCATTCCGCTGGTATTGATGGGCTACCTCAACCCCATCATGCAGTTTGGTTTCGAGAACTTCTGTCAGCAGTGTCAAGCCTGTGGCATCGATGGAGTGATCATTCCCGACTTACCCTTCAAAGATTATCAGGAAGCGTATCGCTCGATTGCCGAGCGCTATAACGTTAAGGTAATTATGCTCATCACTCCCGAAACAAGCGAAGAGCGTGTGCGCCAAATTGACGCACATACCGATGGGTTCATCTACATGGTCTCCTCGGCATCGACCACAGGCGCACAACAGCACTTCGACCAGCAAAAGCAAGATTACTTTAAACGAATTGCCGGGATGAAATTAAAGAATCCGCTGATGGTAGGCTTTGGCATTTCGAACAAGGAGACCTTTAGTGCGGCCTGCGAACACGCAGCTGGAGCCATTGTGGGCAGCCGTTTTGTAACGTTGCTCGACGAAGAGAAGAGTGCCGAAAGAGCCATCAGCCAACTGAAAGAAATGCTTGAAATGTAAATAGCTACGGGTAACACTATTTTTTGTACCTTTGCAGCTAAAATTAACAATTAAATTAGTTTATGGCAGCATCCACACCTTCCGTTTTGTTAATCTACACCGGTGGAACTATCGGCATGATAGAAAACCCGGAGACCGGTGCGTTAGAAAACTTCGACTTTGAACGACTGCTGAAGTACGTACCGGAACTAAAAAGATTTAACTGTCACCTCTCTGCCGAACAGTTCGATCCGCCGATCGACTCTTCAGACATGGAGCCTCGCTACTGGGCTAAATTGGTAGAAATCATTAGTGCTAATTATGATCGGGTAGATGGATTTGTCATTCTTCACGGTACAGACACGATGGCATACACGGCATCGGCATTAAGCTTCATGCTCGAGAACCTGAGCAAACCGGTTATTCTTACCGGCTCACAACTCCCCATCGGTATGCTTCGCACCGATGGTAAAGAGAACTTAATCACCTCCATTGAAATAGCTGCGGCCAAGAATCCAGATGGAACAGCTATTGTTCCCGAAGTTTGTATCTTCTTTGAAAACCACCTGATGCGTGGCAATCGGACGACCAAAATCAACGCGGAAAACTTCAATGCCTTTCGTTCTTTTAATTATCCTCCCCTAGCACGCGCAGGCATCCACCTGAAATATGAGCCAAGCCGCATTCGGCATTCGGATGCAACTAAGCCGCTAAAGCCTCACTACTTATTCGATACCAATGTGGTGATCTTAACGCTTTTCCCGGGTATTCAAGAGAGCATCATCAGCTCATTACTTCATGTGCCCGGACTGAAAGCGGTTGTGCTGAAAACCTTCGGGTCGGGAAATGCACCGCAAAAGCCTTGGTTTATCAAGCAGCTGAAGAATGCAACTGACCGTGGCATCATTCTGGTGAACATCACTCAATGCTCGTCGGGGGCAGTAGAAATGGAGCGTTATGAAACAGGAATACAGCTCTTGCAGGCCGGAGTAATTAGCGGATATGACAGCACTCCCGAGTGTGCGGTAACTAAGCTCATGTTTCTGTTAGGACACGGATTGAGCAACCAAGAAATAAGAGAAAAAATGAACTCGTGCCTCATAGGAGAAATAACGAAAACAGCTCTTTAGCGGTACTTTTAGAATCATCACTTCTCAAATATTCCACACAATAAGGCGTAATCAACATCAATCAACACACCGACACATAATACAACTTTATACTTTTAACAACTCTATTTCGACAGATTTATGGATTTCTATTTTACTAATAGGCAAACAAATAGCGATATAAACCACAAAAGAACGAATAAGTTGACACTTCTGTTCATTTGTCCATAAAATAAGTTAATTCGCATAATTTTATTAACTCTTTTAAGGCTAGTGCATAAGAAATAATCATACCTTTGTGATCAATAGAAACAAGAACAACTAAATCATATAGTTATGAGGCTAAAACTTAATACATCTATCGCAGTTTCATTTATTGCAATTACATCTATAACAATGAGTTGCGTAGAGAGTGACAAAGATCTTTACGATCCGAATTACAAGCTGGATAACCCGCTGCAACTAGTAGCGCCCCCAAGCTTTGACGCTACAACCATCAAGACCGCATCAATCAGCATTGAAGCAAACGATGAGTTTGTTGGCGAATATTATTATTTGGTCGAGGTGTTTGATAAGAACCCTCTGTTCGATGAAAGCGCTAACGCGCTAACCAAAGGAGTGGCCAAGAAGGGTGAGCCTTATTCAAACCCGATTACTTATTTAAAAGGACTAGAGGGTGTGTATGTGCAACAAACCGACCCAAGAGGACGCAAAGAGGTGATGTATGTGCCCATTACTTCATCGAGCGATGTGCTTCATTGTAATTTCGCAACAAGCATAACAACCGCTCCTCAATCTAGAGCAGGAGCAGGTACTAGGGCCGATAACACAATTAAAGTACCCACGTACGATAATATTCCGGCAAGAGCGATCGAAATAGACAAGAGTGAACTTGTAATACTCGACAATGGCGAATACAAAATAACCGGAAATTACAATGGGGTATTTAAGCATAATGGAGTTTCTAACGCTAAATTATACATATCCGGAACTTGGACGTTCGACACTTTCTCCGTTCAAAGAGGATTAGAAATTATTGTAATGAAAGGAGGAAAAATCATTGCGAATAACATTTCTCTAGTAGGAACATCCGGAATAACAATCATGAAGGGTGGCGAAGCAACCATTGCCAACAACCTTGAGCTTACTAATAATAATGAAGTATATAATCTTGGTAAATTAACAGCGGGACGCACTTCGAACAACCCTGGCTTGTTCTACAATGGAGTAGATGCAGAAATGACTGTAGGTGATTTTTCATTAGGTGGTGCAAAAAACTACAACTATGGTATCATTCACGCTAAAACAATGAAAACGAGCTGGGGATCGACACTTACAAATAACTGCCAGATAAATGTAGCCGAAAAGTTCCAATTTGAAGGAGGTACCTTTACACAAGAGAAAGGGGCTATTATAGCCGAAACCATGGAGTTTAACAAAACGAAGATAGAGCTAAACAATGGATCAATGCTGAAAGCCAAAACCTCTATGAACCTACAATCAAACTGCACTACCAATGGTGGAAAAACAGGCAATGGCTCTTTAGTTAAATCTCCAACAATTACCTTCACATGGCACATTACGTATAGCGGAAATCTCGTTATCGAATCGAATTCTCATCCCACAGTAGGAGGCTCATACAAGCTAACTGATGATGTAAAAATGACAACTTACAATGGCTCTAACCTCACCATTATTACTTGTGCAGGCGAAGTAAACACCCCCGAAACAGCAGGAAATCCTGAAAGTCCCGGTTCTATCGAAATCAATGATAAATACATATACACCTACGCTTTTGAAGATCAATGGCCACTATATGGTGATTATGACATGAATGACGTAGTGTTACGTATCAGTAATGTCAAGACTAAGAAAGACAAGAAACACATCACCAAGCTGAGCTATGATTGTGAAGTCATGGCAGTGGGTGCATTCAGCAACCTATCCATGGGATTGCAACTGGATGAAATCAATCCATCGCACATTGATGGAGTTAAATACAGCAACTCAAGTTTGTTGAACTTAGACTTCTTCAAGATTAAGGCCAACGGAGTAGAGAACGAACAAAAAATGACAGTGATTCCACTATTCTCTAGTGCGCACAAAGTAATTGATAAGAATGCAACGACAGCGACCTATATCAATACCGTAAAAACAGAACCTCATAAACCAACTCAGAAGTTCAATGTAGAGATTAACTTTAAGAGCGCTTCTATCCAATCAATAACCATGAGTGATTTTAACATTTTCATTATCACTGACAACAAGACTCAACAGAGAAAAGAGATTCATCTACCTGGATATAAACCAAGCGATTTGGCAACAGCCTTCTATTTTGGAAAGAACAACGACCGTTCATTAACCAATAAATATTACGCTAGCGAGGATAACTTAGGCTGGGGAATTCTTGTCGCTGAACCTCAATCAGACTCGCTTTGGAGATGGCCAGCCGAGAGAAAGATCATCAAAAATGCCTATGCTGAATTTGCAGAATGGGTTATTTCGGGAGGTGTAAATAATCCGAATTGGTATAAAACATGGAATAAAGACCTCGTATACTAACTGAACAGACAAAAGCAATAAGCAATTATTTACAGCCCAATACAGCTTGAAAACAATCGTTTTCAAGCTGTATTGGTATTCATATAAGCCTCTTATATCAAAAAAAACAAATTAGTTCTACGGTCAGAAGCTAGTTCTGAAATTATTCTA
>JAGOOC010000003.1 GCA_017992695.1 Bacteroides sp.
GGACGCGTTTGAAGCAAGAACCCGAATACATCAAAGAGCAACAGGTATGGGATACTGGCTTTACCACATCGGTTTGTGCAGGGGTGCGTTGCTTTTATACTGCAAGCCGTTGCAATGGTTTTGTATTCAGTCATATACGGATAACGGATGGAGTGGAAACAACAACAGAACCAAGGCCGGAAGAACCTACAGAGCCCGAAGAACCGGAGTCTCCGGATGGGCCACAATCGGCAACGTTGCTTTTCAATGAGGTGATGTATCACAATGCTACAAATGGAGCTGAATACGTAGAACTTTACAACGCTTCAAAAGAGGCTGTTTCACTGTTGGGCTGGAAGTTAGAGAAGCTCACATTGAATGGAGTGCCCATCATGATTGGTGGTTCTATCGCGTTAACAAACGACACATTGAATCCATCGAGTGTAGCCCCCCAGAGTTATATTTGTTTTACTCAATCGACATCGGTTGCAGTGTTGCAAGCTAAACACCAAGTGCCGCGTACAAACCTGGTGGGATTGAAACGTTTTCTGTCATTGAACGACAAAGGTGGGGTTTTGATATTACGCTCTAAAGGAGGTAAGGTGATGGATCGTTGCTACTTTGGAGATGATGCACACACGAACCCATCCAAACAACGTGTAGGAGTCTCTTTGGAAAAGCGGGCCCCTCGGTTGGCTTCCGATAAGGAGAGTAATTGGGTATCCTCGGCTCACGCTACGGGAGGAACGCCTGGTATGCCGAATGCTGTTTTTGAAAATTAAAACCATTGATTGTTGTCTGATGTAACTCTTAGAGTAAAGATAAGTAGTAGTCTGCGCATTAATACAGGATTGAAGCAGCGATTCTTTTGTACACTCTAAATCTTTTTTGTTATTTTGCAGAGAAATCATAAAATCAGAAGATATGCAATGGCTTGACCTTGGTATGAAACTTCCTATAACCGACCCTACTTGGATTTTTTTTCTTGTACTTGTGATCATTTTGTTTGCACCCATTTTGCTCAACCGATTGCGCATACCGCATATTGTTGGGATGATTTTGGCAGGTGTGATGATTGGCGAATATGGGTTTAATATTCTGGAACGAGATAGTAGTTTTGAACTTTTCGGGAAAGTAGGGCTTTATTATATTATGTTTCTGGCGGGGCTGGAAATGAATATGGAAGACTTTAAGTCTATTCGTACCAAAGCCATTGTGCTGGGACTTCTGGCTTTTGTTATTCCCATGACTTTGGGTTTTTTTAGTAATGTGTTCATCTTGCAATTCGGGTTTATCACTTCGGTACTGTTGGCCAGCATGTACGCCTCGCATACCCTTATCTCTTATCCGATAGTCATAAGGTATGGCATTTCCAGGCAGCGCAGCGTAAGTATTGCTGTGGGTGGCACGGCTGTTACGGATACCTTGACATTGTTGGTACTGGCGGTGATAAGCGGTATGTTTAAAGAGGAGTACTCGGATCTGTTTTGGGTGTGGCTGGTTGCCAAAGTGGTCGGTTTGAGTGCACTGATCATCTTCTTCTTTCCACGAATCGGGCGATGGTTTTTTAGGAAGTATGATGACCATGTGGTGCAGTTCATCTTTGTACTTGCCATGGTGTTCTTAGGAGCCGGACTGATGGAACTTATTGGCATGGAAGGCATCTTGGGCGCTTTCCTTGCCGGCTTGGTACTGAACAGGCTTATTCCTCATGTGTCTCCATTGATGCATCATTTGGAATTTGTGGGCAATGCGCTGTTTATTCCTTACTTCTTGATTGGCGTAGGCATGCTGATCGATGTCAGAATACTCTTGGTTCACGGCGGCGCACTCAAAGTGGCTCTAGTGATGACGGTAATGGCCATGATTAGTAAATGGATAGCCTGCTGGGCAACACAGAAGATTTACCGCATGAATTCGCTGGAGCGAGAGTTGATGTTCGGGTTGAGTAATGCACAAGCTGCAGCAACATTGGCTGCGGTGCTGGTGGGATATAATATTATTTTGCCCGACGGACAACGATTATTGAACGACGATGTGCTCAATGGCACCGTGGTGCTGATTCTCTTTACATGTATCATCAGTTCTTTTGTAACCGAACGTGCTGCTCGCAGGGTGGCTGTAAAAGTGGATTGTGAAGAGATGAATGCAGAGCAATTGGAGGAAGAGAAGTTCTTGATTCCGGTGTCAAATCCCGAAACCATTGAAAACTTAATGGGAATGGCTTTGGTCATGAAAAATCCAAAACGGAAAGGGGGCTTCATAGCCTTGAATGTAATCAATGACAACGCTACTTCCCAAAGTGACACCATGAACGGTAAGCGTCAACTAGAACGTGCAGCGATGATCGCGACATCGGCCGGTGTAACATTAAATATGGTTACCCGTTTCGATCTGAATATTGCTTCAGGCATTGTGCATACCTTGAAAGAGGTAAATGCATCGGAGGTGGTCATTGGGCTGCATCGTAAAGCGACGCTAGTAGACTCCTTTCTGGGGAACATGACCGAAAGCCTGTTGAAGGGAACGCATAAGCAAGTGATGATTGTAAAGTGTCTGATGCCAGTAAATACGTTGCGCCGTATTGTTGTGGCTGTACCCCCAAAAGCTGAATTCGAAGTGGGTTTCTTTAAATGGTTAGAACGAATTGCACGGATGGGCAGCCAGTTGGGATGTAAAATACATTTCTTTGCGCATCTCGATACACAACGCTATCTGGAAGGGTATATGAATAAGAATCACGCAGGGGTGCGTTCAGAGTTCTCGGAACTGTCGACGTGGGATGACCTGTTGCTATTGACGAAACAGGTGAATTACGACCATCTGCTGGTTATTGTCAGTGCTCGGCGAGGCTACATCTCCTACGACCCTTCGTTTGATCGTTTGCCCCACCAGATCACTCGTTATTTTAGTAACAACAGTCTCCTTGTCCTTTTTCCGGACCAGTATGGCGACCCGCAAGAGATGATCTCTTACGCTGATCTGAGTCAGCAACAGGAATCGCCCACTTATGAACAAGTAGGACATTGGTTTTATAAATGGTTTAAAAAGAAATGATGAATATAGAATGGAAACAGCGTACACAGCTACTGCTGGGTGAAGAGAAAATGCAGCGGATGGCTTCGGCTCATGTGCTGATTGTAGGCCTGGGTGGAGTAGGGGCTTATGCTGCTGAAATGATTTGTCGTGCCGGTGTAGGGCAAATGACCCTTGTAGATGCCGATACAGTACAACCAAGCAACATCAATCGGCAACTGGCAGCCCTCCAAACCACTATCGGACGAGAGAAGGTAGAAGTGCTAGCCGAACGATACAAACAGATCAACCCTGAACTTAAGCTTACGGTGCTGCCTGTTTACTTGAAAGATGACAACATTCCCGAATTATTGGATGCCGCAACCTATGATTTTATAGTAGATGCCATTGACACCATTAGTCCCAAGTGTTATTTGATAGCCCATGCTATGCAGCGACGCATTAAAATTGTTTCGAGCATGGGGGCAGGTGCGAAGAGCGACATCTCGCAGGTGCGTTTTGCCGATATCTGGGAGACGTATCATTGTGGGTTAAGCAAGGCGGTGCGCAAACGCTTGCAAAAAATGGGTGTCAAACGCAAACTACCGGTGGTGTTCAGCACGGAGCAGGCAGATGCCAACGCTGTGTTGTTGACTGATGAGGAGAGAAATAAAAAATCAACCTGTGGAACGGTGAGTTATATGCCCGCTGTATTTGGGTGTTTTTTGGCAGAATATGTGATTAAAAGGTTGTAGAAATGATTCAATTAGAAGGAATTACCAAGAGTTTCGGCTCTTTACAAGTGCTCAAAGGCATTGATTTGGAGATTGATAAAGGCGAGGTGGTTAGCATTGTGGGCCCTAGTGGTGCCGGAAAGACGACGTTGTTGCAAATCATGGGAACGTTAGACGCGCCAGATGCAGGCAATGTATGCATAGAGCAGACCAATGTGAGTCGAATGAAAGAGAAAGAACTTTCTGCTTTTCGTAACAAGCACATCGGTTTCGTTTTTCAATTTCATCAGCTGCTACCCGAGTTCACTGCTTTGGAGAATGTGATGATCCCGGCTTTTATCGCCGGTACATCGACCAGCGAGGCAACGGCACGGGCTATGGATATTTTAGCGTTTATGGGGTTGACTGAACGGGCAACGCACAAGCCAAATGAACTCTCGGGTGGCGAAAAGCAACGGGTGGCTGTAGCGCGCGCGCTGATCAATCAGCCTTCGGTCATTCTTGCCGATGAGCCATCGGGCAGTCTCGATACGCATAACAAAGAGGAACTGCACCAGCTGTTTTTTGATTTGCGTAACCGTTTTGGGCAAACGTTTGTGATCGTAACGCACGATGAGGGGTTGGCACGAATTACCGACCGTACGATTCACATGGTCGATGGTGAAATTAGAAAAGAGTAGAATAAGGGTAGAGGCAACACGCCTTGCGTTACTTAAAACAGACGTAAGGTGCGATTCTTTTTAGGTCATCGGGTGTAAACTCCTCGTAGAATTTCAACTGTTGCAAATTCGTTAAGGCTCCTTTTTTCTTTCGATGTTCTACAATGGTTTTGGCTTGATAAAAGTTAAGGTAAGGGTGTCGTTTCAGTAATTCGACGCTTGCTTTATTCAAATTGATTGGTCGGGTTTCGCCGGGTCCTACCGTAAACCAAGAGCGTAGACTGTCCACGTTCAAGCGAATTTCTGCCAGTTGATCGACCTTGTAAAAACCACCCAACTGTTTTCGATAACCCACAATCATTCGGGCAATAGCACTTCCTACACCCGGTATTTTCTTTAATTCTGTTGTATCTGCCTGATTTAGACTGACAAGCGTTCCGATGGGATGTTTGACGGGTAGCAAGGTGTCTTTCGCTTGCTTTACATAGAGTTGAACCTTGTCTTCGACTGATTCAGCAATGGACAGATAGGGTAGAAGTGTGGCATACTGCTGCTCCGTGAGCCCGTATATCTTTTTAAGATCTTCCGGTTTACGAAATTTCCCTCCTTTGGCTCTGTAGTGAAGTATGTTTTTTGCCATCCAAGGGGGAAGACCCAACTCCAGAAAACCAATAGAATCGGTCGTGTTGGGATCGAAGGGGCGAAGTATAACGGTGCGCTGTTGAAACCGTTTGTTAGATGTGGCTTGGCGTTCTCGTTTCTGTTGTTGAAGTGAGTTTTTAAATGCAGCGTACTCTTTTTCGAATGTTTCGTCCTTAACAAAGGACGCCTCCCTTGGTGGGATGAAGAAAGAGCTCACCCCTACCAGTACAATCAGAACGATAAGTAGGATAATGCCCTGTCGTTCTGATCGGGTGAAGTAAAAGAAACGTTTCCACCTCATCACTTGAATAGCCCCAGTTCATGAATAAATATCAGCGAGATGGCTATGGGAGCCACATATTTTAAAATGAAAACAATAAGTTTGTAAGTGGGTACTTTCAGTGAACCCTCGTTGGTGATCTCTTGGCGAGTGATCTTTTTGTCCAGATACCATCCGATAAAGATAGAGATGAACAGCCCTCCAAAAGGGAGCATAAGTTTGGCTGTGACAAAATCGAACAGATCGAAAAAGGTTAAGCCAAAGAGTGTAGCGCCTTTCAGCACCCCCAAGGAGAGGGAGCAGAGCGTGCCTAAAACCATACAGGCGGAGGTCACCATCCAGGCTGCTTTTTTTCGCGTTAGCTTAAACTCTTCGTGCAGATAAGCCGTTACTACTTCGTGCATGGAGATGGTGGAGGTTAAAGCGGCTAAGGCAAGCAGGATGTAGAATAGCACAGAGAAGAGATACGCCAATATAGGTGCATCACTAAAGGCTTGTTGAAAGACGTTGGGCAGGGTGATAAAGATGAGCCCGGGACCTGCATCGGGTTTGATGCCTACCGAGAAAGCAGCGGGAAAGATGATAAAGCCGGCCAGTACAGCTACAAAGGTGTCGATAATGCCTACGCTGAAGGCGGTACGCGTAAGGTTTGTCTCTTTGCTGAAATAGGAGGCATAGGTGCAGAGACATCCCAAACCGAGGCTGAGAGAGAAAAAAGCTTGTCCCATGGCCCCAAGAAAAACACGACCGGTAACCTTACTCCAATCGGGTTTGAGCAAAAACTCAATGCCTTTCTCTGCTCCCGGCAGGGTCATTGAGCATCCCGCCAATACCACAATAAGGATAAACAACATAGGCATCATGAATTTAGAAGACTTTTCAATCCCTTTTTCCACCCCTTGAACAATAATGAAATGAGTGAGGAGTAGAAAAACCACCAACCAAATGAGAGGTCGCCAAGAGTTGGTGGAGAATTCGTCGAAGGATGCCACGAAATCGGCCGGTGTTTTGCCTACAAAGCTATTGGTTAGGGCTTCTGCCACAAACTCCAGTGTCCATCCGGCTACTACCGAATAGTAACAAAGGATAAGAAAGCTTGCCAATATCCCCATGCGTCCTACCCATCGCCAAGGGGTGCCCGGAGCCAATACCCGAAAAGCCCCTGCCGCATTGGTGCGCGAGCGGCGACCAATAACAAACTCGCCCACCATAATAGGGAGCCCCAACAGGATAACGCATCCCAGGTAGATAATTATAAAAGCAGAACCGCCATAATTGCCTGTTTCATAAGGAAATCTCCAAACATTACCTAACCCAACCGCCGATCCGGCCGAAGCAAGGATAACGCCCATTTTCGATCCGAAATTTGCCCTGTCATTTTTTGTCATAATCCCTGTTTATCTTACAATTTGATGTAATTAAGCTACTAAAAACCTGCAAATATAGAAAATGTTTCTTATATTTGTGGCCTACCTGTAATTAATTTGCATATGCTCTATTATATTAAGAAATACCCGCTTTCGCTTACTATTATATTGATTGTCATCTACCTCTCTTTTTTCAAACCTCCATCTGTAGAGATCAATGACATTCCGTATATCGATAAGGTAGCGCATGTGTGCATGTATTTTGGTATGTCGGGCATGTTATGGTTAGAGTTTTTACGGGAACATCGGAATGGCATGCTTGTTTGGCATGCTTGGGTAGGGGCATTTATTTGTCCGGTGCTGTTTAGCGGAGCTGTTGAATTACTTCAAGCGTATTGCACCACTTACCGAGGTGGAGACTGGATGGATTTTGCAGCCAATCTGCTTGGAGTCAGCCTGGCTAGTATCGTTGGCTATTTCGTGATTAGACCGCGAATGAATAAGAAAAGACGAACGGTCTCCTACAAATAATCGACTACCGTATTTAGTCTGATTCCGTTTGATCCCTTGATTAGAATGGTGCTATTTAGTGGTTTGCTTGTTTGCAAATCCTCTATTAATTCTTGCGCATTTGCGTATGATCTGAAGCTGTGCGCAGTAGCAGCAAATTGCTCGCCTACCAATAGCACTTGTGCAAAGGAGTATCTCTTCAAGTAATCGACAATCTTTTGGTGTTCCGTTTCGCTCTCTACGCCCAACTCTCGCATATCTCCCAATATAACGGCTTTGTTTGAAGCATTCATGTTTCGGAAGTTCTCTAGTGCAGCCATCATGCTCGTGGGATTAGCATTGTACGTATCTATGATCAGTGTGTTATCAGCCGTCTGTTTCAGTTGTGAACGGTTGTTTAGTGGCACATAGGTAGATAATGCTTCGTTTATTTGTTGAGGCTCAACGCCAAAGTAGCTACCTATGGTAACAGCAGCCAGTGCATTCGGCAAATTATACTCGCCAATCAGCTGCATGTGTACCTCATTGGGCTGGCTCTCTTTTCCTGCCTTCCATTCGAATGTTAAAAAGGGGGAGTTCCCCGTAGTGTGTCCGCTGATGTAGAGCGATTCATCCGTTCCATAAAAGATAGGTAATAAATTACGGGTCTGTACCATCTCCATTAGGTAAGGGTTGTCGTGATGTACAAATACAGTGGCATCTTCCTTGCTGCACAAGTAATCGTATAACTCTCCTTTGGTTTGCATCACTCCTTCGAACGAACCGAAACCTTCGAGATGCGCTTTCCCCACGTTGGTGATGAGTCCGTAATCGGGCTCAGCTATTTCTGCAAGAATTTTAATCTCGCCAGGGTGGTTGGCACCCATCTCAATAACGGCTAGGGCGTGTTCGGGTTTCAGGCGAAGTAAAGTAAGCGGAACGCCAATGTGGTTGTTGAGGTTTCCTTGTGTGTAAAGTATATGATGTGCTTGTGATAATACAGCAGAGATAAGCTCCTTGGTGGTGGTCTTTCCGTTGGTTCCGGTAATGGCAATCACCCGTGTGCCCAACTGGCGACGGTGATAGTTGGCCAGTTGTTGAAGGGTTTGCAGGCAGTCGGGGACTATGATATAGCGTTCGTCTCCCGCTTCTGCATAGTCGGGTTCGTCAATCACCACATAAGAACAGCCTTCCTTGAGTGCTTGTGCAGCAAAAACATTGCCGTTGAACGAATCGCCTTTAAGGGCAATGAATAAAGAATCTTCGGGACAATGGCGACTGTCGGTTGTTACGACCGAGCAATCCAAGAATATCTGGTAGAGTGCAGAGAGTGTCATAGGCTGTTTTCTGATTAATCTGCAACAAAGATAAAGCATAATCCCGAGAAATGGGTTGGCTTATGTGTAGATATTATGCAAATATTCGTTTAATTTTTAAATAAAGGATAGATAGTTCTTGTTTTTATTTACATTTGTAGGATCCAAACCGTAAAATGAAAAGAATGAAAAATACTTCTTCTACTTACCTGAATGTGAACGGACGGTTACTCGATCTGGCTACTCCGCAAGTGATGGGTATACTCAATGTAACGCCCGACTCCTTTTACGCCAATAGCCGGATGCAAGCCGAAACGGATATTGCTGCACGTGCTCGGCAAATTGTGGAAGAGGGTGCTTCTATCATTGACATCGGTGCTTACTCATCACGCCCCAATGCCGAACACATCTCGGCCGATGAGGAGATGAGTCGCCTGCGTCGAGGGTTGGAGATTGTGAAGATGAACCACCCCGATGCCATCGTATCTGTCGATACGTTTCGAGCCGATGTGGCTGAATGGTGCGTGAAGGAGTATGGTGTGGCTATGATTAACGACATTGCTGCCGGGGAGATGGATGATCGGATGTTTGAAACCGTGGCGCGACTGGGAGTTCCTTACATCATGATGCACATGAAAGGTACGCCGCAAAGTATGCAGACTGAAGTGCATTACGATTGTTTGCTAAAAGAGGTATTCCTCTATTTTGCGAAGAAGGTACAACAACTGCGTGATTTGGGCGTAAAGGATATCGTTCTTGATCCCGGTTTCGGTTTTGCTAAAACATTGGAACATAATTATGAGCTCATGGCACATCTCGAAGAGTTCAATATCTTTGAGTTACCTTTGTTGGTGGGCGTTTCGCGGAAATCGATGATCTACCGTCTGCTGGGGGGCACTGCGCAAGAAGCACTGAATGGCACCACAGTACTCCATACCATTGCCTTAACGAAGGGTGCTGATATACTGCGTGTGCACGATGTTCGGGAGGCGGTGGAGGTTGTACAAATTACGGAGAAGCTTAAATCTCAATTGAAACAATAAGCGTTTTTCAATTGTCCGGTGTAAACTGTTAAAACGTCAATGAATAGTGTTTTTTGAATTTGGAATAAAAGATTTTATTGATATCCTGCTGGTGGCTTTCTTGCTTTACTATACGTATAAGCTGATGAAAGCCTCGGGATCGATCAATGTGTTCACCGGTATTCTGGTGTTTATCTTAATCTGGCTGGTTGTATCTCAGGTACTCGAAATGAAGCTGCTTGGCTCTATTTTCGATAAGCTGGTTAGCGTTGGGGTGTTGGCACTCATTGTGCTTTTTCAAGATGAGATACGTCGATTCCTGCTTACATTGGGCACGCATCACCATGCCAGTTCGTTGATCCGTTTCCTAACAGGCAATAAGCAGGAGAAGATTGAGCGAGAGGGTATTATGCCCATTGTAATGGCTTGCATCAGCATGAGTAAGCAGAAAGTAGGCGCGTTGATTGTGATTGAACATCACGTTCCGTTAGAGGATATTGTCCGTACGGGAGAGACTATTAACGCTGATGTCAACCAGCGATTGATTGAAAATATATTTTTCAAAAACAGTCCGATGCACGATGGGGCTATGGTAATCAGCAAACAACGGGTCAAAGCAGTCGGGTGTATTTTGCCGGTATCTCATGACTTGGACATTCCCAAGGAGTTAGGGCTTCGCCATCGCGCAGCGATGGGTGTTTCGCAAGAGTCGGATGCGCTCGCCATCATCGTTTCGGAAGAGACGGGTGGTATATCGGTTGCTTATCGGGGGCAATTTCACCTTCGGTTGAGCGGTGAAGAGCTGGAGAGCCTGCTGACGCAAGAGGATTGATCATTCACCATTCATAATTAAACAACATGGATAGACGAAATTTTTTGAGAACAGGAAGTATAGCATTGCTAGGTTCATTGACTGCCGGATCGGCTTTGGGTGCTCCGTCAGCAGTGAAAGGTTCGCTGGAAAGTGGAGCTGGGGGTAAGTTCGCTCTCTCATCGGCAATGACTCATTTTGGCGTGAGTGAAGAGGACCTGCGTAAAGTGTTGGCTGCCGCTTTGGGAAAAGGCGGAGATTATGCCGACTTGTTTTTTGAACATACGTTTACGAATGCCATCTCTTTGCAGGATGGTGAAGTGAATCGTTGTAACTCTTATATCGACTTTGGCATGGGGGTACGTGTGCTTGCAGGCGATCAAAGCGGCTATGCATATGTTGAAAATGTAACGCTTGACGAAATGCTGAAAGTCGCTCGTACGGCTGCCCGTATTGCTTCGAGCAAACAAGGTAGCTATCCGGTACGCTTGGTAGAGAAACCGTTGAAAAAAAACTACTATGCCATTACCTCTTCTTGGGAAGAGGTGACGATAAAAGAAAAAATGCCCTATCTGCAGAAGCTAAATGATAAGATGTTTTCGCTGGATAAGCGGGTGCATAAAGTCAATGCTTCGCTTAACGACGTAACCTCGCATATCCTCTTTTGCAACTCTGAAGGGGTGATGTATTATGACTACCGTCCGATGGTTACGTTGAGCGCCATGTGTATTATGGAGCAGAACGGGCAGATTGAGAATAGTTACTCTTCACGCTCTTACCGCAAAGGGTTCGAGTTTCTGACTGATGAGGTGGTCGATGTGATCGCTCGGGAGGCGGTTGATAAAACAGCCATCCTTTTTCAAGCCATCAAGCCCAAAGGGGGCGAAATGCCTGTTGTCATGGGCGCCGGCGGATCGGGCATCTTGCTGCATGAGGCTATAGGACATGCTTTTGAAGCCGATTTTAACCGTAAAAACACCTCCATCTTCTCCGACCAATTGAATAAAAAAATATGCAATGAGCACATCAGTGTGATTGATGATGGAACCATTCCGTTTAACCGTGGGGCAGTAAACTTTGACGATGAAGGCGTTGAAGGACAGAAAACCTATTTGGTAACGAACGGTGTGTTGACTAGCTATCTGCACGATCGCATCAGTGCGAAACATTATGGCATTGCACCCACAGGCAACGGACGCCGCGAATCGTTCCGTAACCCACCCATTCCTCGTATGCGTGCTACCTATATGGAGCCGGGAAACATGAAGGAGGAGGATATCATTGCATCGGTCAAGAAAGGAATCTTTGTGGATCAGTTTACAAACGGACAGGTTCAAATTGGTGCCGGCGATTTTACCTTCTTTGTGAAATCGGGCTATCTGATCGAAGATGGCAAGCTGACGCAGCCCATTAAAGATGTCAACATCATCGGCAATGGCCCAAAAGCATTGGCCGATATTACGATGGTAGCCGGAAACGACAAGATTGACAATGGCAGCTGGACGTGTGGTAAAGACGGGCAGTCGTGTCCGGTTACTTGCGGCATGCCTTCGGCCTTAGTTAGCAAACTCACCGTTGGCGGCGAAAGCTGATTTTAACTAGTAATGTGTAATACGGAAAGATCATGATATCAGAAAGTAATAAGAAACTGGCGCAATGGGCTATGGATTATGCCCTTCGCAATGGCTGTCAGCAAGCCAAAGTAGACCTCTCCTCGGGTTCGAACAGCTCGTTTGAACTGAGAGACGGCAAAATGGATCGCTTGCAGCAAGCTTCAGAGAATCAGATGAGCATATCGCTCTATGTAGATGGACGCTACGGTATGTATTCAACCAACCGGTTGGATAAGAAGGAGCTGGAGTCGTTTATTAAAAACGGAATTGAGGCCACCCGCTACTTGGCCAAAGATCCGGCTCGAGTGCTTCCCGATGCTTCTCGTTATTATAAAGGGGGAAAGCCCGACTTGCAACTAACCGATGCCAAGCTGCCTACGCTCAATCCCGATGATAAAGTGGCATTGGCTACAGCAATTGCTCAAGAGATGTTGGGAAAGGACGAGCGGATTATCTCTGTCGATTCTTCGTATAGTGATGGAGAAAGTGCTACGTATAAACTGGCCAGTAATGGTTTCGAGGGCGAGTCGAGCAGAACTTGGTATGCACTCTCGGCAGGTGTCTCTATTAAAGGAGAGGGTGAGGCGCGCCCTTCTGATGGGTGGCACGAGTCGGCTATCTACTTCGACAAGCTAATTAAAACGGACATTGGTAAAACGGCTTTAGAGCGTACGCTACGCAAATTGGGTCAGCAGAAAGTGAAATCGGGTAAGTATACGATGGTAGTCGATGCGCTCAACTCAGGTCAATTGCTGAGACCGGTAATGACTGCTCTGTCCGGCTCGGCTTTACAACAAAAAAACTCTTTCTTGCTGGATAAGCAAGAGGTGAAAATAGGGAGTAACGCCCTAACGTTGACCGATGAACCTCATTTGTTGCAAGCATCGGGTGCACGCTACTTTGACAACGAAGGGGTGGCTACCAAACCGGTTTCGGTATTCGAAAATGGCGTGCTTAAAACTTATTTCATCGATACTTATAACGGTAAGAAAATGAATATGCCTCCTACCATCAGCTCTCCTTCGGTGTTGGTGATGAAGCCGGGTAACAAGAACTTGGAGCAACTGATAGCCGCAGTAGATCATGGGATTTTGGTAACCGCCTATAACGGGGGGAATTGCAACAGTACCACCGGCGACTTCTCCTATGGAGTTGAAGGTTTCCTTATTGAAAAAGGAAAACTAACTCAACCTATCTCAGAGATGAATGTCACGGGCAATATGATTACGTTATGGGCTTCGTTAACCGAGATAGGCAACGACCCGCGACTAACCAGCTCCTGGCGTATTCCCTCTCTTGTTTTCGATCAAGTCGACTTTAGTGGCCTTTAATCACGCTTAGTTTAACATCAAACTCATATACGGTTGAAGCGGAGCAAGTATTCTTTCAGACAACTCTCCGATGTTCAGCCGTATATGTGTTTCGGGTAGTCGCTCTTGGCTGCACATACACTTTCCATTGCACAGGTAATAATACCCATTGTTTGCCGAAATTTGCTCATCGGTTAGCTCGATGCTCAACTCCTCTTCAGGGTAAGCAGCAGCATACAATTGTAGTACCGATTTTGCATCGATAATCCGCGCCATACCTAAGATAATAGTCTCAATCTCCTTAGTAGGAGGAGAGATCACGGTAATGTGTTCACTTTTGGTAAGCTGACCCATTTGGTAAAGCAGTTCATCTGCAATTTCTTTGCTATCCGTTAAAAGCTCTTGTACTTCTAGCGTATGCTGTTGTTGATTGGTGATGGCTACTCCCGCAATTGCTTCATTTTGTGTGGCTATATAGATAGCATTCTTTGTACGAACTAATTCGGCAATAATAACTTTGAAATCGGCAACCGTGTGCTGTAAGCAACAAGGGCGCTCTTCCATTTTTCTATTTAAATATAAATAAACCTCTTCTTCGTACTCGACAGTGCTTCTCACCCGAATGTCAATAGCGTTTGAAGCGCTCGCTGTGCCTATCTCTTTTCTGGAATAACGAAAAACGGGGGCATAACCCATACGAGCATAATAATTGAAGAGCCAAGGTTCTCCGGGAATCAAGGTGCTGATTAAGTTTTTTGTGCGAAGCATCCGTAACAATGCTTGAGATAGCAATTCACGCATGGCACCTTTACTTCGATAGTCGGGGTGTGTGCAGGCTCCTGATACGTAAGAGGTTTGTATTATTTCCCCGCAAAATGTCATCGGATAAGGCAGTAGCTGCATGGCGGCAATGATATCTTTTCCACTTTCAAGATCGATGTTTACCTCATTGTTGTAACGCAGGTCGAAATACAAATCAATAAAATCATCACTATCATTAAAGCACTGTTTCCACAATGCCTTGATTGCTTTTTTTTTCATATTATTGGCTACTCGTATGTATAGGCTGCTCTTGCAAGCAAACCATATGCTTTTCTAAAATAATTTCCGGCTGGTAGGAGAGTTTGGCTTTGCGTAATCCTTCAATGCCGAGATCCTCTTCACGGTTAATGTAGGTGTATTGCTCCGGTATGTGGTTGGCAAATTCGTAGTTAATCATGGCATACGCTCCGTTAATTGTCGTGTCGGCTTTTTCTACATGTACCCCAAAGGTGTCGCCGTTGATCGGCATTCCGAAAGTGAAAGCAACGATCTTTCCGTTGGCACGTAGGATGCCTCCGGTGAGGCCTAACGCGTCGAAATTGTTAAGAGCATAGGTCAGTGCTCGACGCTCATTACCTGTTCCTTCCTGCTGATCGCAGTTGTTTACCTTGCACCACTCTGCCTCTAATTCTAGGCATTCGGGTATTCGGTCGGGAGTGATGGGTATGTATTCGTAATCGGGATAAGTGTTACGAAACTTGTTGACGTGATTTCTTTTTGCTTGAAACTTTTTCCCTTTCAACGTAGCTAAATCGGTACGCAGATAAAGGTAGTCGGCATAATCTCGATCGGCAGTAAAACGGAATCGCCCGGGCATAATCGACTCTAATTCACATCGCATGTAAGAGCAGGTTCCAAGCATACAAAACGGTTCTCCTTCCTGATCGGCATCCTCAATCAATTTCTTTAAAATCTTTTCTAAATCTCCAGTACCTACAGGCAACATATAAGCCAGCTTTTTGCCGACCCAAAACTTGAAAAGAAGAAAATTATCGACAACAGCAAACTGAGTGTCATATAGAAATCTCCAACTACAGAGGTTGGAAAATGATAAATCGCAGTTGCGACGAGAACTATTTTGAGTGTATGCAGTAATTAAATCTTTATCCTTTAGTGTAATATCTTTGAATTCAATCATAATTTTTTTCATGTGTGATTATATTTATAATAACAAAAATAAGCCTGTTTTGTTACAGCAATCCCAGAAATCTGAGAATTGTTGGCGTTAATATAGCCGTGAATATGCCATTAAGTGTTAATCCCAAGCTGGCGTAAGCACCATGTTTGCTACTGATACCCATGGCTGTAGAAGTGCCTACGGCATGGGCTGCCGCTCCGAGCGAGAGACCCTGTGCTATGGGACTGCCAACTCGTGTTAACTTCATGATTTTTATCCCGAGAATTGCACCCAGTAAGCCCACACTAACTACTACAGCGGCGGTGAGCGAGGGGATGCCTCCCAATGTATTTGTTACTTCCATAGCAATGGGCGTGGTTACCGATTTGGGCGCAAGCGAAAGAATTACCTCTTGTGAGGCCCCCATGACCTTAGCTATCAGTACTACAGATACAACACCTACGATGCAGCCCCCCAATTGAGAGAGCACAATGGGAAGTATTTGTTTTTTTATTGTTTTCAATTGCAGATACAGTGGCACGCCCAAGGCAACTACTGCAGGTTTTAGCCAGAACTCAATCAAGTGCCCACCTTTGTTATAGGTCTCAAAAGAGATGTGCGTCACCTTTAAAAAGAGGATGAGCACGGCAATGGTTAGCAAGATTGGGTTTAATACCACTAATCCAGTTTTTTTTTGCAATACCTTGGCTATGAAATAAAGGCCAAAGGTGATTGCTAAGAGAAAGAATTCATTTTCAAAATAACTCATTTTACTTTACGTACTAATTGATGAATCCAACCGGTAACAACGAGCACTAATAGCGTGCTAACTAAAGATGCGATTACAATGGGCCAAAACTGCGCTTCTATGATGTCAAAGTAAAGCATTAATGCCACACCCGGTGGAATAAAGAAAAAACCCAAATTAGCGATTAAGAAATCTGACATGCCTTGTACCCAATGCAGCTTAATCCAACCTAATTTCAAGAACAGAGTGAGTAATAACATTCCAATAATACTCGATGGAAACTTTATTCCGGTGAGGTAGACAATAAGTTCACCCAAAGCTAAGCAGCCAAACAAAATAGCGCATTGACGGATCATTCTATTTTTAATTGAATTTTAAAAAACAAAGCAAAGGTAACAAAATAATCTCACTTCCCATTTCCCTTTTATACTATGAGTTCGTTTTTTAACTTCTTCTTACGGAGTGAGTGAAGGTCCTTATTGTTCACCGGCAATGATTGATTCGTAGAGGAGAGTAGTTAAAGACACTACAAGTTTTCAGAATCAGGCTATGTGTTTTTCGGAAAGACGTTACATCTTTTTTCGGTGAGAAATCACGATGCTGATAGCATAGTAAAAAGTCATCTTACCAATAAAGCAAGCGTGTTAAATTGCTCTTTTAAAGGCTTAAGTCTTTGCTGAATCGTTTTCGAGTGTTAAATAGTGTGTAATTGTGATTTTCTGCTATAAAAACAGCATTTTTGCAATGTAGATATAGCAAAATTGTGTACTTTTGTACCGCCAATTAGAGGTTCTATCGAAATATATACAACTATTTAAATATCTATGCACAACTTGATTAACGAAATTGTTGCGCGTGCGAAAGCAAACCGCCAGCGCATTGTTCTTCCTGAAGGTACGGAAGAGCGCACTTTAAAAGCAGCCAATCTTATTTTAACAGATGAGGTTGCCGATCTTATTTTACTGGGTAGCCCGGACGAAATTATGGAATTGGCAACGAAATGGGGATTGGGAAATATTGGTAAAGCAACCATTATTGATCCAACCAATCACCCGAAGCAAGAAGAATACGCCCTATTGTTGTGCGAACTTCGTAAAAAGAAAGGGATGACCATCGAAGAGGCTCGTAAATTGGTGCTTGATCCGCTTTATTTAGGTTGTCTGATTATTAAGAACGGCGATGCCGATGGACAGCTAGCTGGTGCTAAAAACACAACAGGTGATGTGCTGCGTCCTGCCTTGCAGATTATTAAAACCATGCCGGGAATTACTTGTGTATCGGGTGCGATGTTGTTGTTGACCAAAGCCCCCGAGTACGGAAAAAACGGTTTGCTCGTGATGGGTGATGTGGCTGTAACTCCTGTTCCAGATGCTTCGCAGTTGGCTCAAATCGCTGTTTGCACGGCTTACACTGCAAAGAATGTAGCCGGAATTGAAAACCCCAAGGTTGCGTTGCTTAGCTTCTCAACGAAAGGGTCGGCAAAACATGAAGTGGTAGATAAAGTAGTAGAAGCTGTAAAATTGGCCAAAGCGTTGGATCCTAATTTATTGCTTGATGGTGAATTGCAGGCCGATGCAGCCTTGGTTCCATCGATTGGTGCCAGTAAAGCACCGGGTTCACCTATTGCAGGCGAAGCCAATGTGTTGATCGTGCCGAGTCTGGAAGTTGGTAATATCTCTTATAAACTGGTTCAGCGTTTGGGTAATGCAGATGCTATCGGGCCTATTCTTCAAGGTATTGCACGCCCGGTCAATGACCTGTCGCGCGGTTGCTCAATTGAAGATATTTACCGCATGATTGCGATTACTGCCAATCAGGCCATTGCTTTAAATAACACGAAATAATACATAATCAAGATATGAGAATTTTAGTATTGAACTGTGGTAGTTCATCGATCAAGTACAAACTGTTCGACATGAGCAGTAAAGAGGTTATTGCACAAGGTGGAATTGAGAAAATCGGACTTGAGGGTTCGTTCCTCAAAATAGTATTGTCAAATGGTGATAAGAAAGTACTCGAAAGAGATATTCCCGAGCATACAGTAGGGGTGGAATTTATTCTCGAAACCTTAACTCACCCGGAGTTTGGAGCCATCAAATCACTTGACGAAATCAACGCGGTAGGTCACCGCATGGTTCATGGTGGCGAGAAATTTAGTAAATCGGTATTGCTTACCCAAGAAGTGCTCGATGCTTTTGCTGCCTGCAATGATTTGGCCCCGCTACATAATCCTGCCAACTTGAAAGGAGTGGATGCCATTACCGCTATTCTTCCTAACGTGCCTCAAGTAGGTGTGTTCGATACGGCTTTCCATCAAACTATGCCCAAATACGCTTATCTGTACGCCATTCCTTATGACTTATATAAGAAATACGGTATTCGCCGTTATGGATTCCATGGCACTTCTCATCGCTACGTTTCGCAACGCGTATGCGAATACTTGGGCGTGAAACCCGAAGGCTTGAAACTGATTACTTGTCATATCGGTAATGGAGCTTCTATTGCTGCCGTAAAAGACGGAAAGTGCATTGATACCACGATGGGCTTGACTCCGCTTGAAGGATTGATGATGGGTACTCGTTGTGGCGATATTGACGCAGGTGCAGTAACTTTCATCATGGAAAAAGAAGGATTGGATACGGTAGGTATCTCTGACTTGTTGAACAAGAAATCGGGTGTAGCCGGTATGAGAAACGGAGCCAGCGATATGCGCGATCTTGAAGCAGCCGTTGCTGCCGGAGACGAACGCGCTATCTTGACCGAACAAATGTACTACTATCGCATCAAGAAATACATCGGTGCCTATGCAGCTGCAATGGGCGGTGTAGATGTGATTCTCTTCACCGGTGGTGTAGGCGAAAATCAACAAACTTGTCGCGCTGGTGTATGCGAAGGGCTTGAATTCCTCGGTGTGAAGATTGACCACGAAGCCAACAAAGCACGAGGCAAAGAGGTAACAATTTCTACTCCCGATTCACGCGTGAAGGTAGTGGTTATTCCTACCGACGAAGAGCTGTTGATTGCATCAGATACAATGAGTATCCTAAGCTAATAAGCGCTTAACATAATACCTTATAAGCAAGCCGGAGGACCATATTTACTGTCCTTCGGCTTGCTTTTTTTATCTCTTAACTGATATTAATTGTAAACAGAAGGTTACTTAATTGTAAATTCGATATCTTTGCCTCTTCCTTTATTTAACTAATTTAAAACAAAATGAGACGATTAATTTATGCCTTAGTGTTCGTACTGATTACGGTTGTAGCCAACGGACAAGCAAAGTATGTTTTCTATTTCATCGGTGATGGAATGGGAGTGAACCAAGTGAATGGTACTGAAATGTATCTGGCCGAAAAACAAGGACGCATTGGGGTAGAGTCGTTGTTGTTCACTCAATTTCCGGTGGCCTCTATGGCTACTACCTTCTCTACGAAAAACTCAGTTACAGACTCATCGGCTGCCGGTACTGCACTTGCTACCGGACACAAAACTTATAATGGAGCCATTGGGTTAGATGCACAGAAGAACCGATTGACTACAGTAGCCGAGCAGGCGAAGAAAGCCGGAATGAAAGTAGGTATCGCCACCAGTGTGAGCATAGACCACGCTACCCCTGCGGCATTCTATGCACACCAACCCGATCGTAACATGTATTATGAAATAGCAACCGACTTGCCTAAAGCAAACTTTGACTTCTATGCAGGAGCAGGCTTTTTGAAGCCAACACAAACTGCCGATAAGAAAGAGGCACCCAGCATTTTCCCCATGATTGAAGAGGCAGGCTATGCCATAGCCAGAGGCGTGGATGACTTTAAAGCAAAAGCACCAAAGACCAACAAAATGGTGCTGATTCAACAAGAAGGCGCCTCTACCGGTGCGTTACCTTACGCCATAGACAGCAAAAAAAGCGATTTGACGCTGACTCAAATTACCGAGAGTGCCCTTTCGTTCTTGACTAAAAACAACAATAAGGGCTTTTTCTTGATGGTAGAAGGCGGGCAGATTGATTGGGCTTGTCATGATAATGATGCTGCTACCGTTTTTGACGAAGTGAAAGATATGGATAATGCCATCAAGATTGCGGTTGAGTTTTACAAGAAACACCCGAAAGAGACATTGATTGTAGTCACTGCCGATCACGAAACCGGTGGCATTGTCTTGGGCACCGGAGGGTCTAGCCTAAACTTGAAAGCGCTTCAGTACCAAAAAAACTCGATCAATGTGCTTTCAGCTAAACTAGGCGAGTTAAGAAAGACGAAAAACAATAAGGTGACTTGGAGTGATGTGAAAACACTGCTCAGTGAAGAGATGGGCTTTTGGAAGGAGCTGCCCATTAGCTGGGAGCAAGAAAAGGTGCTTCGTGACGAATTTGAAAACTCTTTTGTGAAAAACAAAGTAGCCTTTGAAGAGAGCCTGTATTCGAAAAGCGAACCTTTGGCAGCGCGTGCCAAGGAGGTGATGAGCCAGATTGCTCGAGTGAGTTGGGGGCATGGCGGACACTCTGCAGGTTATGTTCCTGTCTATGCCATTGGTGCCGGTTCTGAACTGTTTCAAGGCAAGATGGATAATACCGATATTCCGAAACGTATAGCAAAAGCAGCCAAGTATTAATACTGATGTACAAAACAGCGTGCCGGAAGTTGCCCTATAATATAAAGATAGAACAACTTCCGGCACGCTGTTTTTGTGTCGTTTTACAACTGAGTCTCTCCCTCTACATAGTTCTCAAAAAAGAAGTCCACTCCATCGAATACGGCATACGAGAAATAGGTAATCCAATCGCCCAAAATGGTAATACGGGCTGTGGTGCTCAACATCAAGTCAAGTTCAATGTGTCGATGTCCGTAAATGAAATAGTTGATGCTGGGGTGACCTTTCAAGTACTCTTTAGTATAGAGCACCAAGAACTCTTTATCCTCTCCCATATAATCGGGCTCTTTTCCATCTACTCGCTTTTGCCGGCTGTGCTTGGCCCAGTTTAACCCAAAGTCAATGCTCCAACGCGGATGGAGCGCAGAAAAGAGTGTCTGCATGGTTTTATTGCGAAACATGGCACGAAGAAAATGAAAGATTTTACTCGGATCGCCCAGTCCGTCGCCATGAGCCAGATAGAACTCTTTTCCGTAAATCTCGGTGGTCAGTGGTTCATAGTGCATGATGACTCCACACTCTTTAGTGAGGTAGTCGCCGCACCAGATGTCGTGATTCCCAATGAAAAAGTGCACCTCTACACCCATGTCTGTCAGCTCTGAGAGTTTTCCTAAAAAACGGGTATAGCCTTTGGGAACAACCAACTTAAACTCGTACCAATAGTCAAACATATCCCCCAGCAAATACACAGCGGCAGCTTTGTGTTTAATGCTGTCGAGGAAGTTTACCAGTCGTCGCTCGTGCGTACGGCCATGTTCAATGGCGCGCGACCCCAAGTGTGCATCAGAAAGGAAATATACGTTCTTCATTTCGTGTTGTTTTAGTCTATGCCTTAGTTAGAGAAAGCCCAGCTCCAGTTTGGCTTCTTCACTCATCATCTCTTTGTCCCACTGAGGTTCAAATACAAGATTGATAACTGTTGAGGTCACTCCGTCAATAGAGCCCACACGTTGGCGCACATCTTCCATGATGAAATCGGCTACCGGACAATTAGGTGAGGTCAATGTCATATCTATAGACACTTCTTTGTTATCCGAAACGTCTATCTTGTAAATCAGTCCCAAATCATATACGTTTACCGGAATCTCCGGGTCGTACACGGTTTTAATCATCTCTACTATTTTCTCTTCTATTTCAAATTTAGTCATTGTTGTTGGGTTTTATGTGTGCAAATATAAGAATAAAATCACTTAGATGAGTCCTTCGTCTGCAAAACTATAGAATTTATCATCAGCAATAATAACATGATCGGTGAGTCGAATGTTCATGGTTCGGGCCGCTTGCTGAACGTGCTGTGTAAGCTGCCTGTCGGATTGGCTGGGGTTGCAGTTGCCCGATGGGTGATTGTGTACAAGAACCAGCTGGGTAGCCCGTTGCAGCAAGGCCTCTCTCAGCATGGAGCGCACGTCGGCATAAGTGCCATCTATCCCTCCGGTGCTAATGCGCACTTTGTCGATCACTTTGCAAGCTTGGTTTAACAGCAATATCCAGAACTCCTCTTGCGGTAAATCACACAACAAAGGGTGGAACAATTCAAAAATGCTGCGTGAACAATTCACAAGGGTGCGCTCCTTTGCCTCTTGCAGCTTGCGTCGTTTCCCCAGTTCGAGAGCAGCCATGATGGTGATGCTTTTTGCAGGCCCCATCCCTTTGAAGCGAGCGTAGTCGCTTACACTCCATCGCGCCAGTTCATTGAGGTTGTTATCACACGTAGAGAGTATTCTACGCATCAACTCTACGGCTGTCTCTTCCCTGTTTCCAGAACCGATGAGGATGGCGAGTAGCTCGGCCTCGCTCAGCGCATCTGCTCCTTTCTTCATCATCTTTTCGCGTGGGCGGTCTTCTTCTGCCCACTGGTTGATGTTTAATTTTTTTCGATCTTCCATAGTTTGTTGATTTTGAGCGACAAAGTGACGAGCTCTTGTTATTTATAGAAATTCTTTTGGAAGGCTTCGAACTCACCCTTCTTGCAGACGCAACGTTGCCACCAAGCGCGCCAGAACCCCGTGCCATAGCCTGTTAGCTGGATAAAGGAAGCGGCAACGGAGTAGATGCCGATGCGCAGGTTTCGGTTTCTCGAGGTAGAGTCGGCACACACCAGCAAGGCATACAGTGCAATAGGCGTGAGGCTGTAAAGGCAGAAGGGCGCCCCCAGCAGAAAGAAGGCTACGCCAACTGTGAACAGGGCTGGCAACAGATGTACCGGTTTCAGTGATTCGGGGTATTTCTTGTAGAGGTTGATTCGGGCAATACCCGAATTGTGTACCTGCTTGAAGAATTTCTTTAAATCGGTGCGTCGTTTGTGATACACCCAGGCACCGGGAAACAACCGACAGGTGTATCCACCTTTGAATATCCGGATGCTGAAATCAATGTCCTCGCCGAAACGCATCTTGGAGAAACCACCAAGCACTTGATACACCTCCCGACGAACGCCCATGTTAAAGCTGCGTGGATAGAATTTATCCATCTTCTTCTTTCCGCCGCGAATGCCACCGGTAGTGAAAAAGGAGGTCATCGAGTAGTTGATGGCTTTCTGAATGTCGCTAAAAGAGTCGTGCGCCCGGTCCGGACCGCCAAAGGCATCGGCAGGGATGCGCTGCAACTCCTTTTCGACAGCCTCGAAATAACCTTCGGGCAAGATACAGTCTGAGTCGAGGATAATTAAGTATTCGCCCTGACTCCGCTCGGCACCGTAGTTGCGCGTCTGTCCCGGACCCGAGTTGGGCTTAGAGAAGTAACGGATGTTGAGCAGCTCTTTGTACGTATCGGTCACCGCTTTGCAGGGAACGGATGAGCCATCCTCTACGATAATCACTTCAAAGTTTTTGAAGTGCTGGCAGGTGAGGCTTTGCAGCAATTCATTCACCTCATCGGGACGGTTGTAGACAGGAATAATGACGGAGTAGCGCATGACTGTATATTTAATTAAGATGACAGTGTTTTTTTCAATAGCCAAACAGGTCGTGTTTCGGCATTGCAGGTGTTTCGCCCACAAATATACACGATTATTGCAAACAGGCACAAAAAAACGGGAGCGAATTGCTCCCGTCTCTCTATTTTAAAAAGGTTATTAGCCTATTTTGACGCGGTTTTGGTACGAACCATCGCGTGTGTCAATTTCAATTGTCTCGCCATCGTTGATGAACAATGGTACACGAACCGTAGCACCTGTTTCAAGTGTAGCCGGTTTGCTGGCATTCGTAGCTGTGTCGCCCTTCAATCCGGGTTCTGTATAGGTGACCTTCAGCTGTACTTTTACAGGGAGGTCGGCATACAATACGGTTTCGGTCGAAGCATCAGAAACCACATCAACAATCATCTCTTCTTTTAAGAAGTCAACGCCATTGATCAGGTCGCGAGCAATAGGGTGTTGGTCATAAGTTTCTTGGTTCATGAAGATGTATTCTTCACCTTCTTTATATAAAAATTGATAGGGACGGCGTTCTACACGTACGTCTTCCAATTTCTCACCGATGTTGAAACGACGTTCAAGGACATAGCCACTGATCACATCCTTCAGTTTGGTGCGCATAAAGGTGTTTCCTTTACCCGGCTTTACATGAAGAAATTCGATACAGAAATAGAGCTTACCATCCATGCGGATGCAAGTTCCGTTCTTGATGTCTTGTGCATTGATCATAACTTTAATTTTCTTTTTAATGTAAATATTGAGTTGCCTCTTCTTCTTTTCGCCTACAAAAGTAATCTAAAACAATAAAAAGCCAAAGTCTTTTGACTAAAAATGAGCTAACTCTTGGTTTATTTGAAAAAAGTACCTATTTTTGCAGCCCGATTACAGTAGATAATAACATAAAACAATATATAGTAATGAAAAGAACTTATCAACCCTCTAACAGAAAGAGAAAAAACAAGCACGGTTTTCGTGAGAGAATGGAGTCGGCTAATGGTCGCAGAGTATTGGCTGCCCGTCGTGCAAAAGGTCGCAAGAAACTAACTGTTTCTGACGAATACAATGGAGTGAAACGATAACACTCTGTTCTTTAAAAGACAAATTGAAGAAGTGAAGGTGCTGCCTTTGCTTCTTTTTTTTTGTCTATCCGGTTGGTGCATTCTCTTCTTAAAGAGGTCGACTTCATAGACCTTGCTAAAAAACTCGGTGTAATTCTGCACTACTCTGTGTCGAAAATTGTATCTTTGTCTCCAATTGTAACAGCTAAGAATTATGACGATAAAAGAATTTTTTTCTTTCAAAGCAAATAAATACTTTTGGGTAAACCTGATCGCTATGGTCGTGGTGGTGTGCACGGTACTTTTTATCGTACTGAAAGGGTTGGATATGTACACCCGTCACGGTGAAGCTGTCACAGTGCCCGATGTCAAAGGAATGCAGATGGAAGAAGCAGCGGCTTTTCTGCGAAACCGCGGACTCTCGTGCGTGGTGTCCGATTCGAGCTATGTAAAGAATAAACCCTCCGGAACTATTCTTGAGTTAATACCTGCTGCCGGACAGAAGGTAAAAGAGGGTAGAGTTATTTACCTAACCATTAATACGTTGGATGTTCCACTCAAAGTAGTGCCCGATGTAGCTGACAATAGTTCCGTGCGTCAAGCGCAGGCTCGAATGTTGGCCGTTGGCTTTAAATTAACCGAGAATGAATTGGTGAATGGAGAGAAAGACTGGGTGTATGGTGTAAAATACAACGGTCGCCAATTAAGAACCGGAGATAAGATTCCTGCCGGAGCAACAGTAACATTGATGGTGGGTAGCGGTAGCCTGAGCGATGAACTGTTGGAAGACTCTACCGAGGTGATGGGCGCTGACGAGAGCGCACCTGCTACTACCGATGAATCTTGGTTTTAACTAGATAAAAAAAAGAAGAAAGAGAACATACAAATGATAGACGAACTTCCGGACGATATCGAAACTGATATAGAGGATATAGACGATATAGAGCCCATTGCTAGCGATGGACAACTCTATGAACACTTCCGGGTGGTGGTAGACAAAGGGCAAGCCATGGTGAGGGTTGATAAATACCTCTTCGAACGCATTGTTAACGCTTCGCGTAATCGCATTCAAAAAGCGGCCGAAGGCGGATTTGTGATGGCCAACGGCAAGCCGGTGAAGAGTAACTATAAGGTGAAACCGCTGGACGTGATTACCGTGATGATGGATCGCCCCCGTTACGAAAATGAAGTAACTCCCGAAGATATTCCACTCCAAATTGTATATGAGGATAGACACTTGATGGTGGTCAATAAGCCCCCCGGCTTAGTCGTGCATCCAGGACACGGCAACTACACCGGAACGCTGGTCAATGCACTGGCTTGGCATTTGAAAGACGATCCCGATTACGATGCCAATGACCCGCGGGTGGGCTTGGTTCATCGCATCGATAAAGATACTTCGGGCCTGTTGGTCATAGCCAAAACTCCCGATGCCAAAACCAACCTCGGATTACAGTTTTACAATAAAACCACCAAGCGACAGTATCGCGCCTTGGTGTGGGGTACTGTCGAAGAGGACGAAGGTACAATCATCGGAAGCCTTGCTCGCAATCCCAAAGATCGGATGCAGATGGCGGTCATGAGTGACCCCTCGCAGGGCAAACATGCCGTTACACACTACCGAGTGCTCGAGCGCATCGGCTACGTTACGCTGGTAGAGTGTGTCCTTGAAACCGGACGCACCCATCAGATACGGGTACACATGAAACACATCGGACACGTACTGTTTAATGACGAACGCTACGGTGGCCACGAAATACTGAAAGGAACTCACTTTAGTAAATACAAACAATTTGTAAACAACTGCTTCAACACTTGTCCGCGACAGGCCTTACACGCCATGACGCTGGGCTTCATACATCCTGCTACGGGCGAAGAGATGAACTTCACCTCGGAGCTACCCGATGATATGACCCAACTAATCGAGAAGTGGAGAGGATATATTAGTAATAGAGAAATAGAATGAAACGCACTATTGCCATTGTTTGCGGAGGGGATACTTCCGAAATTGTAGTATCCTTGCGCAGTGCACAAGGTATCTACTCCTTCATTGATAAGGAAAAATACAACCTGTACATCGTTGAAATGGAAGGACTTCGCTGGGAGGTACAGTTGCCCGACGGAACAAAACTTCCTATAGATCGCAACGATTTTAGCTTTATGAACGGTACCGAGAAAGTCAAGTTTGACTTTGCTTACATTACCATTCACGGTACCCCTGGCGAAGATGGTCGCCTTCAAGGTTATTTTGACATGTTACGCATTCCGTACTCTTGTTGTGGCGTATTGGCAGCTGCCATTACCTATGATAAGTTTACGTGCAATCATTACCTGAAAACATTTGGTATCCGCATTGCCGAGTCGTTGTTGCTTCGTCAAGGACAATCGGTGAGCAATGAAGATGTTGTCGATAAGATCGGCCTACCTTGTTTCATAAAACCAAGCCTTGGTGGCTCCAGCTTCGGAGTAACCAAAGTAAAAACACCCGAACAGATTCAACCTGCCATCCTGAAGGCTTTCTCTGAGGGAGAAGAGGTGCTTGTAGAGGCATTTATGGAGGGTACCGAAATAACTTGCGGTTGTTATAAAACAAAAAAGAATTCGGTAGTGTTTCCTATAACAGAAGTAGTCACTACGAATGAATTCTTTGACTATGACGCTAAGTACAATGGGCAAGTAGAGGAGATTACCCCTGCTCGTATTTCAGATGATCTGACCAAACGTGTGCAAACGCTTACCTCGGCCATTTATGATATTTTGGGATGCTCGGGTATTATCCGAATAGACTACATCATCACTGCCGGGGACAAGATAAACCTGTTGGAGGTAAACACAACCCCGGGAATGACCGCTACAAGCTTCATCCCTCAACAGGTTTGTGCTGCCGGACTTAACATTCAAGAGGTGATGACTGATATTATTGAGAATAAGTTTTATAACGCATAATTATGGATACAATAGAGTTTGATGAAATTCGTCCATATAACGACGAAGAGCTTCCTCAAGTCATCGAGGAATTAATTGCCGATCCGGCCTTTCAAGATGCTGCCTGTACTGCAATGCCCGGTGTCTCGTTTGAGGTTCTGGCCGCACAAATGCGTACCTGCCACACCAAGGAGGATTTTCAAAAAGCATTTTGCTATCGTATTTTGTGGAAGATTGCTTCTGATTACACCGATGGCTTGACACTCGATCACACCTCCTTGCCCGATAAAACGAAGGCTTATACGTACCTATCTAATCACCGTGATATCATTCTCGATTCGGGTTTTCTCTCCATTCTGCTTCTTGATCATGGGATGAATACCGTGGAGATCGCTATTGGCGATAACTTGTTGATTTATCCGTGGATTAAAAAGTTGGTGCGCATCAATAAATCGTTTATTGTGCAGCGTGCATTAACCATGCGTCAGATGCTCGATGCCTCTGCTCGGATGTCTCGCTACATGCATTATACCATCACCGTTAAGAATCAATCCATCTGGATCGCTCAGCGCGAAGGGCGTGCCAAGGATTCGAATGACCGCACCCAAGATAGCATTTTGAAAATGCTGGCTATGGGGGGCGAAGGGGATAACATTGATCGTTTAATGGAGATGAATATCGCTCCAATGGCTATTTCATACGAGTATGATCCTTGCGATTACCTCAAAGCACAAGAGTATCAACTCAAACGAGATGTGGAAGGGTATAAGAAGAGTACGCAAGACGACTTGAAGAATATGGAGACCGGACTTTTCGGATACAAAGGAAGGGTACACTTTCAAACGGCCCCGGATATTAACGATGTGTTGGCTACTATCGATCACTCCATGCCAAAACTCGAACTCTATGGCATCGTATCTGCCTTAATTGATAAACGAATTCACAGCAGTTATCGCCTCTATCCGGGCAACTATGTGGCACACGATGCACTCTCGGGCTGCACTACTTTCTCGGCAGAGTATACACCTCAAGAGAAACAGCATTTTGAGGATTATGTAGAGAAGCAGTTGGCGCGAATTAAACTTCCGAATAAAGACATCCCGTTTTTGCGCGAGAAAATGTTGCTGATGTATGCCAATCCGTTGACAAACTATCTGACAGCCCGAAAATCCATTAATTAACCGAATGAAATCATGAACCAATTACTTATTGCAATGCTTGCATTTTTATCCTCCCTATTCTCTTGTCAACCCAAAGGAGATTATGTGACACTACCGGTTGATGAGTTTTCTGCACTGATCGATGATCAACAGGTGCAACGACTGGATGTGCGCACGTTGGGCGAGTATTCCGAAGGGCATATTCCCGGAGCGCTGAACATTAACGTGCTTGATGAAGCGTTTGCCGCTATGGCCGATTCTGTTTTGCAGAAAACAGAGCCGGTAGCACTCTATTGTCGCAGTGGTAAGCGAAGTAAAAAGGCAGCTGCTCTATTGAGTGCAAAAGGCTACAGCGTATATGAATTGGATAAGGGTTTTAACGCTTGGTTAGAGGCCAAGAAAGAAGTAGAACAGTAGCTATTTCGGTAGGGGCAAAACCTCTGGCTGCTTCTTAAACAAAGCAATAAAAGGATCTTGGCTCCCATTGGGGTAGGCAAGATCCTTTTATTGTATAGCTATCTGTTGTTTATTGCAATCCTTCCAACAGTCTCTTCAACACAACGGTGGCCGATATTTCGCGGTTAGCCGCTTCGGGGATAACAATCGACTGTGGACTCTCAATCACTTCGTCCGTCACAATCATGTTTCTACGTACTGGCAGACAGTGCATAAAGTAAGCCTGGTTGGTCACAGCCATCTGGCGGTCGCTCACTGTCCAGTCACGATCTTTACTCAAGATCTGACCGTAATTCTCGCCCGAGTAAGCTGCCCAATTCTTGGCGTAGATAAAATCGGCTCCTTCGAAAGCTTTCATTTGATCGTGTTCTACACGTGCATGACCTACAAATTCGGGGGCCAGCTCATAACCTTCGGGATGTGTAATGACAAACTCATAATCTGTCGCATTCATCCACTCGGCAAACGAGTTGGGCACGGCTTGAGGCAATGGGCGCGGGTGCGGAGCCCAGGTCAATACTACTTTAGGACGGGGTTTCTTTTTGTACTCCTCAATCGTAATTAGGTCGGCAAAACTCTGTAACGGATGGCGCGTAGCAGCTTCCATAGAGAATACCGGGCGTCCGGAATGTTGAATGAACTGATTGATAATCACCTCCTGATAATCGTACTCGCGGTCTTCGAAACGGGCAAATGAGCGCACGCCGATGAGGTCGCAGTAGCAGCCCATTACAGGTATGGCCTCGAGAATGTGCTCGGGCTTGTCGCCATCCATGATGACTCCACGCTCTGTTTCAAGCTTCCAGGCACCTTGGGTAATGTCGAGTACCATCACGTTCATACCCAGATTGAAAGCGGCTTTCTGCGTACTGAGTCGGGTGCGTAGGCTTGAGTTGAAGAAAATCATCATCAACGTTTTGTTTCGTCCCAGCTCTACGTACTTGAAGCGGTCTTTCTTAATCTCGAATGCTTCGGCAAGTGCAGACTTCAGGTCGCCGATGTCCTGTACACAAGTAAAATTCTTCATACCTTATTGCTTTAAATAATTCATTTCTTTTCTCCACAATTCAACTCTCTCTCTCTGACTTGTTCAATTGTCTTTGATCTGTTCAACTCTCTCTGATCTGTCCGTCTCCCTCAATGAGCCATTTGTAGGAGGTGATCTCTTCCAGTCCCATCGGGCCACGAGCATGCAGTTTTTGCGTGCTGATGCCTATCTCTGCACCCAGTCCGAACTGAGCGCCATCGGTAAAGGCGGTCGACACGTTGGTGTATACACAAGCGGCGTCGACCATACGGGCAAAGAGCAGCGCATTTTGCTTGTTTTCGGTCACAATGCTTTCGCTGTGCTTGGAACTATACGTTTGTATATGCTCCAAAGCATCTTCCAAGCAATCAACCGTTTTGATGGCCATTTTATAATCTAAAAACTCTGTGCCGAAGCTATCGGGAGTAGCGGGCTGTAGCAGCGTTGCCGGATAGTGACCTTCCAAAGCCTGATAGGCCTTCGGATCAGCATAGAGGATGACGTTGCTTGCTTGGAGCTTTTGGCAAAGTTCGGGCAAATCACTTAACCGCTTTTCGTGGATGAGGGTGCAGTCGAGTGCATTACAAACGCTTACCCGTCTTGTTTTGGCGTTGTGAATAATGGCAGCTCCTTTGGTTGCATCGCCAAACTCATCGAAGTAAGTGTGGCAAATACCGGCGCCTGTTTCAATTACCGGTATGGTAGCGTTTTGGCGAACAAAGTCAATCAGTCCGCTGCTACCCCGAGGAATCAGTAAGTCTACATAGCCTACCGCATGCAGAAGCTGGGTAGTAGCTTCTCGATCGGCCGGAAGTAGCTCTACAATATGCGTATCAATGTGGTATTGCTTTAACACCTCGTGTATCACCTTAACGATGGCGCGGTTTGAGGCATCGGCATCGCTTCCGCCCTTCAATAAACAGGCGTTACCACTTTTCAAACAGAGTGAAAACACATCGAAACTAACGTTCGGACGAGCTTCGTAGATGATGCCGATTACACCAAAAGGAACACTCACCTTGGTTAGCTTCATCCCGTTGGGGCGTACACTCTCTTTGAGTATGCGACCCAGCGGAGAGGGGAGGGTGGCAACGTTGCGTATATCCGAAGCGATACCTTTCAAACGCTCTTCTGTTAACTTCAGACGGTCGTATTTGGGATCGTTCCTCTCCATCCGATCCAGATCCTTTTGGTTCTCGGCTAGGATATAGCTCGATGAGGCCAGCGCAGCATCGGCTACACTGTTGAGTAGCTGGTTGATGGTTTCATCGGTTAGTAGTGCCAACTGTCTGCCGGCAGCCCTTACGGCTGCAAATGTTTCATTCAAGTCCATCATTTTATTCTATATAAAGGTAGTCATAGTGTACTACCGCTTTTTTACCGTGTTTACCCATGGCTTCGTGGGCATGGGTCGAGTCACAGTTGGCTTTCCCCACTCCGATTTGTTTGCCGGCGAAGTTGATGATCCGCACAATGTCGTCTTTCTCAAACTCCCCTTCGATGTGGGTGACGCCAATAGGTAGAATGCTTACTGCCTTGTCTGAGGTCAGCACATCGGTCGCACTCTGGTTAATGTGTATCTCGCCTTTGGCAAACCCTTCGCTATGAGCGATCCACTTCTTGATGTTTGATACCGGTGCGGGTGAGGGTATGAAGCGTGTGCAGAGCGTGTCGGTTGGATGTTGTAGCAAGTCAACCAAAATACGGTCTCGCTTACCATTGGCAATAATCACGGTGATGCCTTCATCGGCTACTTTGCGTGCGATGTTGGTTTTCGTAATCATCCCACCTCGTCCGAAACTCGATTTACCGGCTTGTATGTAGCTCGATAGATCTTTGCCCTGTTCTATTTCGCGAATAACTGTGGCATTAGCGTCTGAGGGGGAACCGTTGTAAATTCCGTCAATATTACTCAAGATAATGAGCATCTGTGCGTTCATCATGGAAGCAATGAGACCGGACAGTTCATCATTATCTGTAAACATCAGTTCGGTAACCGAGATGGTATCGTTTTCATTGACGATAGGAATGACTCCATTTGCCAACATAACAGTCATGCAGTTTTTTTGATTGAGGTAGTGGCGACGTGTGCCAAAGCTCTCCTTAGTAGTAAGCACCTGGCCTACGGGGATGCCGTGGTCGCGGAAGAGCTCATAGTAGCGGTTCAGCAGTTTGGCTTGCCCCACGGCCGAAAACAGTTGCCGCTGATCAACACTGTCGAGCTTCTTGTTGGTACGTATCTCGCTGCGTCCCGAAGCAACAGCCCCCGACGAAATTAGAATAATCTCTACGCCCGCTTGGTGAAGCTCGGCAATTTGGTCTACCAGAGCCGACATGCGTGTCACGTCTAGCGTTCCATCGGGGCGTGTTAGTACATTACTTCCTACCTTTACGGCAACTCGTGTAAACTCTTGTTTCATTTTGCTGTCCTTTTGAAAATACAAATATAGGACTTTTCCTTTAAAGAACGTATGCTTAGGGAGAAAAACATCCATGGCCTTAGGTGTAGAACTTATGAGTTTATATACCAAAACATCCCCATGTTTTAGTGCACAACATGGGGATGTTGTATACTAAAACATGGGGATGTTTTTATTCTTTTTGTATACGCTTTTTAGCGACTGAGATTACTCACTCTTCTCTTCTCTGCTTCGGATGATTTCCATGGCTGCTTCATAATCCGCTTCATTGACCATGACGGTGCTCGTAGGGCTTATGTAAGGAGCTATAGAGGTCATTAGTCCATCTTTCAAAGCAGCATTGATGTTGCTGTTTTCGAGCAAACCTTTGACGAGTTCCGTTTCCCATATCGAGCCGGCGAATACTTCGACTAACTTTGTGTTATCTTCTTCTTCTTCTTTCATAGTGATGAGTGTTTGATCATTTATACTATAAATAGAACAACTGAAAAGATAGATTGTTCCTTTGCTTCATTAATTATTCGAGTGATAGGTGCTGAACAGTAATCGATTGATGCAGGAAGGCAGAGGCCGATTCAATGAACTTCTCTTCGGACTCGGTTGTGCAAAAAGTACACTGACCCTCTTGTGTACATTTAGCTGCCATTTCGGGGTGTCGGTGGAGGTACTCTTTTAGGCTTGTAGCTACATATTCGCCTTGGGCGATGACCTGAATCCCGTCGGGCATATGCTGTTTTATCTTGGGTAGCAGTAACGGATAATGGGTGCAACCCAGAATCACAGTATCAATGTGACGATCTTGTTGAAGCAGGCTGTTGATGTACTTCTCGATAAAGAAGTCGGCTCCTGGGCTATTTGCTTCATTGTTTTCGACTAGAGGTACCCACATGGGGCAGGCTTCGGCGCTCACCGCAATGTCGGGGAAGAGCTTGTGAATCTCGAGCGGATAGGATTCGGATTTGATGGTGCCTGCTGTTGCCAATACGCCTACGTGCCTGCTATGGGTGATATTACCGATACACTCTACAGTTGGACGAATGACCCCCAAGACCCTGCGTTGAGGATCAATGTTGGGCAAATCGTTCATCTGAATGCTGCGCAAAGCTTTGGCCGAAGCGGTGTTGCAGGCCAGTATAACCAGATGGCAACCCATTTCGAATAATTTATTGACGGCTTGTAGGGTGAATTCGTATACGATTTCGAACGAACGACTACCGTAAGGGGTGCGAGCATTGTCGCCTAGGTAGATGTAGTCGTACTGTGGCAAGACCTCTCTTATTTTACTGAGGATGGTTAGCCCACCGTAACCCGAATCGAATATCCCGATAGGACCGGGTTGTTGAGATAGTTGCTGTTTCATAACGAACAATACTTAGAAACACAAAGGTAATAAAAAAAGGGAGATGCAATCTCCCTTTATATGATATAACTGTAGCGGCTTATTTAATACCTAAATGAGCTTTTACCTTTCCGGTAAGGTCAATGCTTTGAGCGCCTACATAAGGAATCGGCGTGCGAGCCAAGTCGAATACATAAACAACACCTTCAGCAGCACCTACGGCTTTGATCGCATCGTCCAACTTCTTATAGATGGGAGTCATCAAGTCGGTTTGTGCTTTTTGCATGCCTTGTTGAGCATCTTGTTGAAATTGCTCTTGTCTTTGTTGCATGTCCATCAACTCTTTTTGTCTTCTTTCAGCGATGTTCTGTGGAAGAGAATCCTTAGCAATAGCCTGCTGGAATTCTTGGTATTTCTTGTTGAATTCTTCTTGGGTTCTGGTCAGTTCTTCGGTGTATTTTTTGTCCAAGGCTTGTAAGTCAGCTTGTGCCTTGGTAAACTCGGGCATAGCGATGATTACTTCTTGAGCGTTCATGTGACCGAATTTTGAAGTTTGTGCAAATACGCCCATTGGGAGTACGAGCATGATTACGAGTGCAATTTTCTTTAGCATAGTTCTATTATTTATTTAAATTGATTAGTTCAGTGAATTGGGTGCAAATGTATGAAATTAATTTGAATATCCTAATTTTGCCAATACTTCATTGCTGATGTCAATGCGTGGTGAAGCAAAAATAATGCTTGCGGCCGAAGCTCTGTCAACAACAACGGCATAGCCTTGTGCTTCGGAAATCACTTTCACCGCGTTGTATATTTCGTCTTGTATGGGTTTCATCAAGCTTTCTCTCTGCTTGAGGAGTTCTCCTTCGGGGCCGAAATAAAGGCGCTTAAGCTCGGCTGTCTCTTTCTCTTTGGCTACGATCTCCTCTTCTCTTTTAGTTCTTTGAGCTTCGGACAACTTCGCCGTTTCTGATTGGTATTTCTTGTACAGCTCTTGAGCTTGCTTGCCGAGTGCTTCTACTTCACTCTGCCATTTCTTTGAAACCTGGTTCAGTTGTTCGGTAGACTGCTCGTAGGCAGGAATGTTCTTTAAGATATATTCCATATCAATCAAAGCAAACTTCTGTGCGCTGGCTGTTGTTGCAACAGCAATCAACGCGATGATAAATAGAACAGATTTTCTCATAACACTTAGCTTTTTTAGTGAATTGTTAGAATTCTTGACCCAATACAAAGTGGAAGCGGCTACCGCCAGCGTCCTTCGAACCTTGTACTTTGTCGAAACCGTAAGCCCAGTCAATACCCATCATACCAATCATTGGTAAGAAGATACGAACACCAAGACCTGCTGAACGCTTTAGGTCAAATGGGTTGAAGTTTTTAATATCATGCCATGCATTACCGGCCTCTAAGAAACCTAACACATAAATATTCGTACTTGTTTCCAACATAAGCGGATATCTTAGCTCTACACCCAAACGAGTGTATGCATAGCCTTCAAGGCCACGATATGGAGTCAATGAACTGTTTTCATATCCACGCAGCGCAACACTTTCGGTAGCGTAGCTCGAATATCCCGTCATACCATCACCACCTACGTCGAAGGTTTCGAACGGCGATTTCTTGTATTTGTTGTAGTGACCCAGTAAACCGAACTCGGCACGTGTCATCAATACCGGACACTTAACTGCTGTGCTAAGTGCTGTATAGGTTTTTGATTTGAATTTCCATTTGTGGTATTCAACCCATTTGTGCATCTGGTTCACATCGTCTTGCTTGAATTGGTCGTACTTGCTGTAGTCGATTCCGTCAAAGAGTGAATACGGTGGCGTGATTTGTGCCGACAAAGAGATGTCTGAACCGCTACGTGGGAAGATCGGATTATCTACCGAGTTACGAGCCAGTGTTAAGTTCAAACTGATGTTGTTACACTTACCGTTTGTTACGGGGAAATATTGCCAATCGCTCAAAATGTAGCGTTGGAAAGAGAGCTCGGCCGAAAGCGTAAAGAAGTCATCGGGCCAGCTCAAGCGCTTACCCCAACCGGCAGAGAGTCCCCACATCTTGATTGACTTGTCGGGGTCATAGTAGTTCTCGTAATTGTTGTAGTTGCCGTAGTTGTAGCTTCCGTATCCACCATAACCGCTATACATGTTGTTGTAATAATTGTTCATGTATGAAGAGTTGTAGTAGCGGCTGCTGATATCGGTCTGTACCGAGAAGAATCCCGATAGAGAGAACGAGTTAGGACGTTTCCCACCAAACCAAGGGTCGAAGAATGAGATGCTATACGATTGATAGTATTGCGCATTGGTCTGTCCGCTGATGGTGAGGGTCTGACCATCGCCCTGTGGCAAGATGCCGCGATAGTTCTCGCCGGGGTGTAACAAGTTAGCCAGTGAGAAGTTGGTAAACTTCAAACTCAACTTACCAATAACACCCGTCTGCCCCCAACCGGCAGAGAACTCTACCTGGTCATTAGCTTTGGACACTAAGTCGTAGCCGATATCAACAGTTCCCTGTTCAGGGTTAGGCTGAATATCGGGTTTGATATTCTCGGGGTCAAAGTGTCCCATCTGTTGTATTTCGCGCATCGAACGCATCAAGTCTTCTCTGCTGAACAATTGGCCGGGGCGGGTACGAAGCTCGCGACGAACCACATTCTCGTACAGACGGTCGTTGCCATTGATTTTGACTTTATTAATGGTTGCTTGACGACCCTCGAAGATTCTCATTTCAAGGTCGATCGAGTCGCCTACAATGTTTACCTCTACCGGTTCAAGGTTGTAGAATAGATAACCGTTGTTGTAGTAAAGATTACCGATAGCGTCCTCGTCGCCCGATACGCGTTCGTTTAGTAATTTCTGATTGTATACATCGCCCTTTTTCATCCGTAGGTAGAAGTTCAACTGTTCGGACGGATAAAGTGTATTACCCACCCACGTTACGTTGCGCAAGTAATATTTGTCGCCTTCTTCCACTTTCAAGAATACGTCTACTGTTTTATCGTCAAATCGAGATACGCTATCCTTCACTATTCGTGCATCACGATAACCCAATTCGTTGTATTTTTCGATGATCAACTGCTTGTCTTCTTCGTATTTCTCATTCACGAACTTTTTGGTACGGAACAAATTGGTTAACTTCCCTTTTTCATTCGTTTTTTTCATCACCCGCTTCAGCTTTGAGTCTGATAGTGCTTCGTTGCCTTCGATGGTAATGGCGTGTACCTTTACCTTCTCTTTTTTGTCGATATTGACATCAACAATCACTTGATTAGGGTTGGATGCATCGTCTTTTTGCGAGATGATTACTTCTGCATTTTTAAATCCTTTGTCATCAAAATAGCGTTTGATGAGCACTTTGGCACGGTCAACGAGGTTAGGTGTAATTTGACTGCCTTTGACTAAACCCAGTTTGGTTTCTAAATCTTGACGCTCCGATTTCTTCACGCCATGATAGCGGATGTCAGAGATACGCGGGCGTTGAGTCAAGCTGATCTTCAGCCAGACCTTACTGCCTTCAATCTTCTCGGCAGTAATTTGCACGTTAGAGAACAGCCCATGTTTCCAGTAGCGCTTGATTGCTCCGGTGATTTCATCGCCCGGAATGGTTATGGTTTGTCCTACCGACAGCCCCGATAGACCAATGAGAACATAGTCTTCGTAGTTCTGTACACCTTCAACTTTGATGTCTGCAATCTCCAGTTTCTTCGGAGTTCCTGAATATAGAATAACAGGTTTTGAAGATTCGTCAGTGTTAGCATCTTGTGCCATACTCTTCTGCGGAAAGCAAAGAAGGCAGAGGAGCGTTACGAATATAAAGGGAATACGATAATGCATTTATGTTATAATTAGTTAAGTTAACTGATTTGTTCGCTGGTTTTGCCGAAACGACGTTCCCGCTTTTGATAATCGCAAATAGCCTTTCTGAGCTCGTCTTCACGAAAATCGGGCCAGAAAGTTTCACAGAAATAGAGTTCGGAGTAGGCACATTGCCAAAGCAGGTAATTGCTTAGGCGAACCTCGCCTCCGGTACGAATAAGCAGATCGGGATCGGGCATGAAACTCGTTGTTAAATGTGCCGAAATGAGTTCGCTGCTTATCTCTTCAGGGGTTAGTTCTCCGTTTTGAACTTTGATTGTAATTTGTCGCGCTGCTTCGGTTATTTCCCAACGGGCCGAATAGCTTAGTGCCAATACAAGGCTCATGCCAGTATTACGTGAAGTATGTTCTACGCAGGTGCTTAACCGCTCTTGTACGTTTTTGGGTAGCTTACCGATATCTCCTATGATACGAAAGGTAATGTTGTTTTTCATGAAAACGTCTTCTTCGATAGATTCGAACAGAAGGCTCATTAACGCTGCAATCTCGCTTGAGGGTCGTTTCCAGTTCTCGGTCGAGAATGTATATAACGTCAGGTATTTAATGCCTAACCTTGCTGCCTCTTCGGCAATGACATGTACGGTTTCTGCACCAACCTGATGGCCATAACTACGCTCATGCCCACGCTGCTTTGCCCATCGTCCGTTTCCGTCCATGATAATGGCTACGTGTCGAGGTATTCGATTGATATCTATTCGTTCGTTATATGACATTTCATTTAGTTATTACCAACGATTTTGTTTGTACTTTCTTTTTGTAACAAAACGGCCGATTGGTTTTCCAGCTGTGTCTACTTTCTACTTTGCTGTGTAATTGCATCTGCAAAGCCTAACCTGTTGAGTCGACAACGCCATACGTCGTCTGTGCCGGTAGGGCTTTTACTGCAAATAATCCACACAAAGTTATTTGAATCAACCACCATCGAATATTCGCTGCCTTTTCGAGCAGTCAATTCGGTTGGGAAGTAGAATTTCTTGTTTGCTTTCGCCCAAGCGATACCCGTTGCTGAAGTATAAAACGCATCAAAGCCATTGCCGAACGTATAGAAGTTATTTCCATAATAAAATATAGAGGGTAATGTTAATGTGGGGCAAAATGCATTCTGAGTATACAAATCGGCCCACGATAGCCCGTCGTACGAACCCCAAGGAATGGTGTGCTTCACCGCTTCGGTGCGTGAGTTTGTGAGTCCGCCCACTAACATCGCTCCTTGAACACCTGTGTTATTTGTCCAAACGGTAGCTGATATTTTCGTTTTCGGGAAGCTGTCCGGAACTATTTCGCCTTGATCGGAAGCAAGTGTCCAGCCGGTTGCGTTCTTATTAGTGAAGCAATAGCGAAGGATTGTAGGGTCAGTTGGGTCTACCGAAACAGCTGCAATGCCGGTGGTTTTATTCAAGTTGTTTCCAGCGTTTTCGGGGAATCCTACAAGTAACGATGCGATTTTGCGGTCGTTGAGCGCAGAGTGTTTCTGCCAGCTGGTACCGTTAGTTGAGGAATAGACCTCCCCAGCGGCTGCTGCGTAGAGTTCGTTGTTAAAAGTAAGTATGGTCGATAAGTCAACGGTGGTTGGCAATCCGTTGATCGTTCCTGCTGGAGCCCATCCTTTAGGGTTTGAGGTAGCAGTTTGATAAGCAATGACTTGCGAGGCGTTTTTCGAGAAAACAAAAATCGTATTATTCAGAATCACTGCTTTTTGTGGGCCGGTTATGGCTCCTCCCGAGAAGTTATTCATGAGTGGTGCAGGTTTTTCACCTTTGGCTTGTCCCCAGTTTAAAGTGTCCGGGTCTTGTTTGTGCACACGTACTTTAATGGTATATTGGCGAGTGAATTTTTTATACTGATCTTCAGGGGCACCTTGATACATAAGGTTCATTGCCTCCATAGACATGACTTTGACTTTCATGGGTTTCCTTAAATCAACAGAGTCGGTCGTGTTAAGTCCTTGAAGCACATCGTTTACCAAGCTGTCTTTGCCATCTGTGTTATTGAGAAGGATAACCGTACCCGAAGCCGTAGTCAGTGTATCAATCAATATTTTGTTGATAATGGTGTCTGACCCCACTGGTAGTGAGTCTATGTTATAAATTTCACCTTTGAGTTGGTCAATGGTAAATCGATAGCTCTGACCAAGCACGGTGTCTATCGCAAAGGCACGTATCGTTGCGTCTGTGCTGTACTCCCCAACGGTCTGGTTCTCGTCGAGACATGACGAAATGGCGAATGACACAAACAAAAGGCTCACAATTACGGATAAAAACTTAATTCTCATTTGAAGATTGTGTTTATTTACAAGTTGCAAAAATAAGAACAATTTTTGCGATATTGAGCATTAACGGGAAGTTTTATATAAAATTATAGATAGAACTACTGCTTTCGTGGATTAAAGGTCTTGTGAACAGGGGCTACTTATGCTTTTCGGTTTATGTAGTGTTCGATTTCCACTCCAAAACACGCATTAGTCGGGGCGTGAACCTTATCTCTTATGCGCGGAGCTTTAACTCCCGTTGAGAGTTTTATGGCAGAGAGTTCAACAAAAGCCTCGTCCCAAACGCCGGCGTTTATGAATGATTGCAGCAATTGGCTTCCTCCTTCGACCAAAAGCGATTGTATGTTTCTTTTGTAAAGTGCTGTCAGCATTTGGTTCACCATGTTGGTTTCATCGGTTAAGGTGATGTACTCAATGTGATGGCTGTTGGGGTAATGCTGCGTAGTAAAAACAATAGTGGGTACACTGCCATCAAATAAGTGTAAGGTAGGAGAGAGTGTTCGTTTCTTGTCAATCACTACTCTTGTGGGGTTATGTCCGTACCAGTTTCGTACGGTCAGTGAAGGGTTGTCGAGGCGTGCTGTTCGCGTACCTACTAATATAGCGTCTGATTCGGCCCTTCGTTTATGTACCAGCATGGAGGTTAGTGGGGTTGATAAAAGAGCAGGGTGTCCGTCTGTGCGTTCCTTGTCTATAAAGCCATCGGCCGATTCGGCCCATTTCAGGGTGATGTACGGGCGTTTGCACGCATGAAAAGTAATGAAGCTGCGAATCAAGCCCTTGCATGCCTCTTCCAAAACCCCTACCACCACTTCGCACCCAGCATTGCGAAGTCTCTCAATTCCTCTGCCTGCTACTGCCGCAAAGGGGTCTTCACAGCCAATAACGACTCTTGGAATCTTCTTTTCAATAATTAAGTCGGCGCAAGGAGGCGTTTTTCCATGGTGTGTACAAGGCTCTAAGCTGACGTAGATGGTAGAACGTTTCAGTAAAGCCGGTTCTTTTACCGAGCGGATAGCATTTACCTCGGCATGAGCTTCTCCGAAGCGGGCGTGATACCCCTCACCGATAATCAGTCCGTCGCAAACGATAACTGCACCCACCATTGGGTTGGGCGATGTGTTGCATAAACCGTTGCGAGCCAGTGAAATGCATCTGCGCATGTATTTTTCTTCTTCCATCTTTTAGGCTTGTAGCTATAATAATTGTATTTTTGCACCTTAAAACGTCGAAAACATATGAATCGTGTGAGCACTTACATTCGCCAATCGTTGCAGAATCACTATTCACCGCAGGAAGTTAAAAGCCTGACGATGATGATTTGTTGCGACATGCTCGGTTATGAGGCCATTGATGTTTACATGGGCAAAGATATGATTTTATCGGAAAGCAAACAGCGCGAATTAGAAAATATTCTGATTCGGATGCGGAAAAATGAACCGATACAATATGTACTTGGCGTAGCTACTTTCTGCGGAATGCCGTTTGGTGTAGCCCCAGGAGTCCTTATTCCCCGCCCCGAAACAGAAGAGCTGGTTGAGCGTATTGTGGCAGAAAACCCGGGTTCACCTCGCATACTGGATATGGGAACGGGAAGCGGATGCATTGCCATTGCTCTTTCGCGAAAGCTTCCCGAAGCCGAGGTCGTGGCTTGGGACATCTCTGATGATGCACTGGCTATAGCACAACGTAATAATGCAGCGTTGCAAACCACCGTTACGTTTGAGAAACAAGACATTCTAACGTGCCAACCTAATGCAGAATCCGTTTTCGATGTACTCGTGAGCAACCCTCCTTATGTAACAGAATCGGAAAAGAAGGAGATGGATGCCCATGTGCTCGATTGGGAACCTTCGCTAGCTTTGTTTGTTCCCGATGATGATCCATTGCGATTTTATCGACGCATCGCTTGTTTGGGGCACAAGCTGCTGAAAGGAAATGGCAAACTCTATTTTGAAATCAATCGAGCATACGGTGATGAAACCGCTCAAATGCTCAAAGAGTCAGGTTATCACCACGTCTGTGTGGTGAAAGACTTGTTTGGAAACAACCGAATTGTAACAGCTTACCGATGAAATTTATTACCGAAGAAGAGGCACTGTATAAAGTTGCCGCCTATTGCTCAACTGCCGAGCATTGTAAGGCAGAAGTTAGTGAAAAGCTGCTCAAGTGGGGCCTCTCTTATGAAGCCATCGACCGCATACTCGATCACTTGGTTACCGAAAAATACATTAACGAAGAACGATACTGCAAAGCTTACATCAACGATAAATTTCGTTTTGCCAAATGGGGTAAAGTGAAGATTGCGCAAGGGCTTTATATGAAAAAAATCCCCTCCGATGTAGCATGGCGATATTTGAACGAGATTGACCAAGACGATTACCTAACTGTTTTGCGCGGATTGATTGCCGGTAAACGCAAAAGTGTACAAGCCAATGATGACTATCAACTCAACGGTAAGCTGGTACGCTTTGCATTAAGTCGTGGCTTCGAAATGAAAGACATCAAACACTGTGTCCGCTTTTCGGACGAAGAAGCGTATGCTGACTAAAAAATAAACGGGTTCTTCTTTCTATTCTCATAGTATTTCCGTATTTTTGCGTCTTATAATTATCATAGTTGGTTTAGGTATGAAAAATTTAGAGAGATTATTTGCCGAGAAGTTGTTGAAGATTAAGGCGATAAAAATTCAGCCGGCGAACCCTTTTACTTGGGCTTCCGGGTGGAAATCACCGTTTTATTGTGATAACCGTAAAACCCTGTCTTACCCTTCTCTTCGTAATTTTGTGAAGATTGAAATTACTCGTCTTATATTGGAACAGTTCGGACAGGTCGATGCCATTGCCGGTGTAGCTACAGGTGCAATTCCTCAAGGAGCCTTGGTTGCTGATGCATTGAATCTACCGTTTGTATACGTTCGTGCTACACCCAAAGATCACGGTCTTGAAAACCTTATTGAAGGCGAACTTCGTCCCGGTATGAAGGTTGTTGTGGTAGAAGACCTTATTTCGACGGGCGGTAGTAGTTTGAAAGCGGTAGAAGCGATTCGTCGTGATGGTTGCGATGTGATTGGTATGGTAGCTGCATTCACCTATGGTTTTCCCATAGCCGAGAAAGCATTCAAAGATGCCAAAGTGCCTTTGGTTACGCTAAGCAACTATGAAGCTGTGCTTGATGTAGCGCTTAGCACAGGTTATATCGAAGAGCAAGATATTGTTACGCTCAATGAGTGGCGCAAAGATCCTGCACATTGGGACGCTGGAAAGCTATAAAGATTTTAACGAGTAATCAAAAACAGGATAGAGAAGAGCGATTCGAACATTCATTGTTCGAATAGTTCTTTTTTTGCCTTATAAAAGAATAGAAGAGATGACAACATTTGAGAGTGAAGTAAAGGTAATTCCTTTTAGCCAAGAACGGGTGTACGAGAAGCTATCAAACCTCAATAACCTAGAGTCTATCAAGGATCGTCTGCCTCAAGACAAAGTCAATGACATCAGCTTTGATACCGATACGCTGAGCTTCAGTGTTCCGGCCATCGGACAGTTAACGTTGAAGATTATCGAACGCGAACCGTCTAAGTGCATTAAATTTGAAACAACCAACTCGCCGTTGCCCTTTAATCTGTGGATTCAGTTGGTGGAGTCGGCTCCCGAAGAGTGTAAACTCAAAATAACCATCGGCATGGAGTTGAACCCTTTCATGAAAGGTATGATTCAAAAACCGCTGAAAGAAGGATTGGCTAAAATGGCTGATATGTTGGCCATTATACACTATTAAAACGGGATAACGCTATGGCACAAAAACTTTGGGAAAAATCAGTTCAGGTGAACCAAGATATTGAGCGCTTCACGGTAGGGCGCGATCGCGAAATGGATCTTTATTTGGCCAAGCACGATGTGATGGGCTCTATGGCACACATCACCATGCTCGAAAGCATCGGGTTGCTTACGCGCGCAGAGCTCAATCAGCTATTGGCCGAATTGAAGCTGATCTACGCCGCTGCCGAGGCAGGCGATTTCATCATTGAAGAGGGTGTTGAAGACGTCCACTCGCAAGTCGAACTGATGCTTATCCGCAAGCTGGGCGATGTGGGCAAGAAGATTCACAGCGGTCGCTCGCGCAACGATCAAGTGTTGCTCGACCTGAAGCTTTTCACCCGCACACAGATACAAGAGGTTGCCGAAGCCGTTGAGCAACTCTTTCATGTGTTGTCTATGCAGAGCGAACGATACAAAGAAGTATTGATGCCTGGCTACACACACCTGCAGATAGCGATGCCTTCCTCTTTTGGGCTCTGGTTTGGCGCTTATGCCGAGAGTTTAACCGACGACATGCTGTTCTTGCAGGCTGCCTTTAAAATGTGTAACCGCAATCCGTTGGGTTCTGCTGCAGGGTATGGCTCCTCCTTTCCACTCAACCGCACCATGACAACCGAACTGCTAGGCTTCGACTCGATGAACTACAACGTAGTATATGCCCAAATGGGACGCGGTAAGCTCGAACGCAACGTAGCCTTTGCACTGGCTACCATTGCCGGGACTGTCTCTAAATTGGCCTACGATGCTTGTATGTTCAATAGTCAGAACTTCAACTTCGTGAAGCTACCCGATGATTGCACCACCGGCTCAAGCATCATGCCTCACAAGAAGAATCCCGATGTGTTTGAACTTACTCGTGCCAAATGCAATAAACTGCAATCCTTACCACAACAAATCATGATGATTGCCAACAACTTGCCGTCGGGCTATTTCCGCGACTTGCAAATTATCAAAGAGGTATTTCTACCCGCCTTTCAGGAACTGAAAGACTGTTTGCGGATGACCACCTACATCATGAATGAAATTAAAGTGAATGAGCACATCCTTGATGACGAAAAATACCTGCTCATCTTCAGCGTAGAAGAGGTAAACCGCTTGGCACGCGAAGGGATGCCTTTCCGTGATGCCTACAAGAAGGTGGGACTTGACATTGAAGCCGGACAGTTTTCTCACAACAAGCAAGTGCATCACACGCACGAGGGTAGCATTGGCTGTTTATGCACCAGCGAAATCTCTGCCTTGATGCAACAGATTGTCGATGGTTTTAATTTTCATGCCATGAAAGAAGCAGAGAAAGCTTTGCTTGGTCGCTAATTTTGATTGTACAGCCCTTGCTTTTCGGCTGTACAACCATTACTTGAAGGCTGTACAACCGAAAAGCTCTCTCTCTGCTTACTTTTCTTCGAAAAGATTTGGCAGAAACAAGTAAACTACTTATCTTTGCACCCGTTGAAAAACTGCGAAAGTAGCTCAGTTGGTAGAGCATAACCTTGCCAAGGTTAGGGTCGCGGGTTCGAATCCCGTCTTTCGCTCTCTCTTTTTAGGCTGCTCGAATGGTGGAATGGTAGACACGAAGGACTTAAAATCCTTTGATCAGTAATGATTGTGCGGGTTCAAGTCCCGCTTCGAGTACAAGTTAAAGCTTCTAACTGATAAAGGTTGGAAGCTTTTTCTTTTATGCACGGTTCTCGCGTTCCGAATGCACGGTTCATTCGACTCAAATGCACGGTTCATTCGGAGCGAATGCACGGTGTATTCGGAGCAAATGAACCGTGCATTTAAATGTGATGAACCGTGCATTCTCATTCTTTTTACGGCGAAATGATTGGCTTCTCGCTTTTTTTAGTAGTTTTGCATTTGCATCTACTTAATTCTAATCTATGCTACGTACACTACTTATGGCTGCATCCATCGCCTTGTCAGTCCTTACAGGATGGTCACAAGAATCTTCGCAAAATGTGAGTGTCATTCCCGAACCAGTACAATTGGTACAGAAACCGGGAACGTTTAGACTTCATCGGGAAACAACAATCGTTTCGCTCGATAGGGAACTCCTATCGTCAGCTCGTTATCTATCAGATTATGTGAACAATTATCTAGGTTGTCCGTTAAAAGTTGAGCAGATAGAGAATGAACCGGGAAGCATCGTGCTCGTGAATAAAAAGAATGGTGAAGTGCCGGGCGGTTATCAGCTAATCATCAACCCCGATGGCGTTGAAGTGCAAGGTAATGATGCCGCAGGAGTGTTCTATGGTGTGCAAACAGTGATACAACTACTGCCAACTCGCGCTGGTGTATTGCCCGTGTTACCGGCACTTGAAATAACCGACTATCCGCGCTTTGCTTATCGAGGAATGCATCTCGACGTGGCACGCCACTTCTTCCCTACCTCGTTTGTCAAAAAGTATATCGATTACTTGGCACTGCACAAGATGAATTATTTCCATTGGCACCTTACAGATGATCAAGCGTGGCGCATCGAAATGAAATGTCGACCCGAGTTAACAGCGAAGGGATCCATGCGCGAAGGAGAGATTGAAGGGCTGTATCCCGGAACCTACAAACCGCTCCCTTACGGAGGGTATTATACGCACGAGGAGGTGAAAGAGGTCATTGCCTATGCCAATGAACGCCACATCACGGTGATTCCCGAGATTGATATCCCCGGGCACTGCATGGCAGTCCTTGCCACCTATCCGCAGTTTAGCACTACACCCAATGAACCCAAGAAAGCAGCACTCACATGGGGTATCTTCAATAAATTTAATAATGTATTGGCACCTACTCCCGAGGTGTTCGATTTCTTGTGTGATGTATTCTCGGAGCTGTGCGATCTGTTTCCCGGGCAATACATCCACGTAGGAGGCGATGAGTGTGCCAAACGTTGGTGGCAGGAGTCTAAAGCTACTCAGCGGTTTATGAAAGCACACGCACTGGCCGATGAGAAAGCTCTGCAGAGTTACTTCATCGATTATGTGCAGCGGGTGGTCAATGCAAAAGGGAAAACACTGATTGGTTGGGATGAAATTCTGGAAGGTGGGGTATCAAAAGATTGTATCATTATGAATTGGCGCAAACCAACTTATGGAGCAAAGGCTGTACAAGCAGGACACCGCACGGTAATGACCTGCTCAGCTTGGTCGTACTTCAACCTCAAAGAGTCGAACACGCAAGCGGAGATCGGTCCGCGAGGCCCGTTGCCACTCGAAAAAGTATATACGTACCAGATAGTGCCCGATGGATTGACTGCCGAACAAGCATCGCTTGTTTGGGGAGCTCAAGGCTGCCTCTGGACAGAGTATGTGCCTACGACGTGGAAAGCCGAGTTTGCTGTTTTCCCTCGATTATCTGCATTGGCAGAGAATGTGTGGTCGCCTGTGAGGAAGAAGAACTGGGAGAACTTTGTTCGCAAGATGGAGACGCAGTTTGAACGCTACGATTTATGGGGTGCTCGCTACTCGGAGGCCTACTTCCGTACGCACGATGTGGTGCGCAAACGTTAAACGTCCCTTTACAGAAAGAGAGGAGCACTATTTAGTGCTCCTCTCTTCTTAAGAACAGGTACGTCTGAATTTTAAGAGAAACGTTTGCTGCCTATAATGCGCAATGCGGCAGTATAATACTCGCTAGGAACCGACAAAAAGATACTGTTTGTACCTTTGTCCTTCATTGATACTTCAATGTATGCAGCGTTCAACAGATCTTTTACACTGGCAACTTCCCATGGGCTACCTACAAATACATCTACTTGAGAAATCTTTCTACTTGTCATCATTTGCTATTTGTGTTTTAATTTTCGGCTGCAAATATAGATGTTAGTTACAAACGTCCAAGTAAAATTATAGATAATAAAGGTGAATAAGGCGTGCAAACGTTGTAAACACTCCTCGAATTAACCTTTATTGCGCATCGTTTTTCCGAATTTCCACCCGGCGAATTTTTCCGCTAATGGTTTTGGGCAATTCGCTTACAAACTCAATCACACGTGGATATTTATAGGGAGCGGTTACCTTTTTTACATGGTCTTGAATCTCTTTAACCAGCTCTTCGACAGCACGTTCCTTGTAATCTTTGGCCAGTACGATGGTTGCTTTGACTACCTGTCCGCGTATCTCGTCGGGCACTCCGGTGATGGCACACTCTACTACGCCAGGATGAGTCATTAGTGCACTCTCTACCTCGAATGGACCGATGCGGTAACCCGAGCTCTTGATTACATCATCAGCACGACCCACGAACCAGAAGTAGCCATCCTCATCTTTCCAAGCCACGTCTCCCGTATAGTAAATCCCGTTATTCCAAGCTTCGTGCGTGCGGACAGGGTCGCGGTAGTACTCCTTGAACAGTCCAAGGGGTTTCTTTTTAGCAGTATGAATCACGATTTGTCCTTGTTCGCCTGCTTCGACCGATCGGCCTTCGTGATCAATCAAGTCGACATCGTATTGTGGATTGGGTACACCCATGCTTCCCGGTTTCGGTTCCATCCAAGGAAAGGTAGCTACAATCAGTGTGGTTTCGGTTTGTCCGAATCCCTCCATTAGCTTAATGCCGGTTAGCTTTTTGAATGTTTCAAAAACTGCAGGGTTGAGGGCTTCACCTGCAATGGTGCAGTACTTCAGTGATGATAGATCGTATTGAGTCAAATCTTCGCGGATCAAGAAGCGGAAGATAGTAGGAGGTGCGCAGAGCGAGGTGATGCGATGCTCTTGAATTTTCTCAAGGATGCAAGCTGGCGTAAACTTCTCGTGGTCGTATACAAAGATGTTGGCCCCGGCAATCCACTGTCCGTAAAGCTTCCCCCAAACGGCTTTTCCCCAACCGGTATCGGCTATGGTCAGGTGAAGGCTGCTCTCATCAATGTTGTGCCAGTAGCTGGCCGTAATGATGTGTCCTAAGGGATAGGTGAAGTCGTGTGCTACCATTTTCGGTTCGCCGGTGGTTCCCGAGGTGAAGTACATTAACGAGATATCGTCATTGGTGTTGACGTGTGCCGGGCGAACAAAAGGTGGGGCCGACTCGATTCCTGTATGAAAATCTTCGAATCCTTCTGGCTGTTCGGGGCCTACGCTAACGAGATGTTTCACAGTAGGGCAGAGGGGCATCGCGTCGATAACGTGCTTGGTGACTGCCTCTTCTCCGACGCAAATAATAACCTGAATGTCGGCCGCATTGCAGCGATACGCAATGTCTTTTTTCGTAAGCAGATGAGTAGCGGGGATAACGGTTGCGCCAAGCTTGTGCAATGCAATAATGGCATACCAGAACTCGAAGCGACGTTTCAAAATGAGCATTACCATGTCACCATGACCGATGCCGAGACTTTGAAAGTAGGCTGCTGTTTTGTCGGTTTCGTGCTTTATCTCAGCAAAGGTGAATTGCCGGTATCCGCCTTTATCATCGGTCCACAGCAGTGCCGGTTTGTTGGGCTGTTTCGTTGCCCAAACATCTACAACGTCATACCCGAAGTTAAAGTTCTCCGGTATGTTTATCTGTAAGTTCTCAATAAAATCTTCTTGCGAAGCGAATGTTGTTTGAGCTAAAAATCTTTCTACCATGTTCTTTTACATTATTACGGCTAAGAATCGCACTGTCTTTCCGTCCAGTGCCTTCATGCCGTGTGGGATTTTTGAGTTGAAATAAATGCTATCTCCCTCATTCAAGGTGAGTTCTTTCCCGTCGATCGAGAGCATCATGCGGCCTTCAATAACGAAATTGAACTCCTGTCCATTGTGGCTATTGTAGTGCATGGGTTCGTCGCTTGGCTTGGGTTCTACCGTAACGATGAACGGATCGGCCGTGCGCTGCATGAATCCGGCAGCTAACGATTGATACTTATAGGCACTGGTTCGTTCAATGCTGGTCCCCTTTCCCGCACGAGTTAAAAAATAGGTACTCATTTTAGGCTCATCGCCAAACATGAGCGCTTCGATGGCTATGTTGTATTGGCGTGCTATCTTTTGCAGCATACTTACTGAAATGTCATGTTCTCCTGTCTCTGCGAGGCGGTACTCTTCGGCTGATAGTTCGCAATCTCGTGCGATATCCTCGGTCTTAAGGTCCAACACTTCACGTAATCCGCGTAAGCGTTCTGCTATTTGGCTGATTTGGTCGTTCATATTATTTGCTAACTTTCATGGCTTTGATAATAGCCGAAGTAAATCCGGCGTGATCTAACTCATTGATACCTTTGATGGTAATTCCCCCGGGTGTTGTTACTTTCTCTATTTCAATGCTGGGGTGGGTGTCATTGTTCAATATTAGTTCGGCAGCTCCTTTGAGTGATTGTGCGATCATTGCCATGGCATCGTTGGGGCGAAGTCCCATTTCGACCCCTGCCTGCATGGCTGCTTGCATGTATTTAAACACATAGGCAATGCCACATGAAGAGAGGGCAGTGGCTGCTTCGAGTTTCTCTTCGCCGATAACCATCGCTTTACCCATCTCTTTGAATAGGTTTACAATCAATGTTTCCATTTCGGGCGAAACATTGCGCGAGGCAATGAGTGTCATGCTTTCGAGCTCGCTGATGGCTGTGTTAGGAATCACCCGAAACATCGGCATCTCGGGTTCAATCAGTTCGTGCGAGAGTTGTTCAAACGTGATGCCCGAAGCGATGGAGACAAGGATCTGTTTGCTTTTCAGCTTCAGCTCGCGAAGCACCGTTTGCACCAGCCAAGGTTTAACCGCCAGAATAACGATTTCGGCTCCTAAAGCAGCCTCCACGTTGTTACGGGTAGTGGTAAGGGCGGGGCAAATGCCCCTGAGTTTACTCAACATGCTTTCGTTGGGGTCCGAAACAACGATGCTGTCGTTAGCCAACAGCTTGCTTTTCGACAGCCCATGGGCGATAGAACCGCCCATGTTTCCTGCACCAATGATAGTTACTTTCATAATACTGATGTTTAGTAGGTTTATTTAGTTGAGCACTGATGTAAGCCGTGTCAAAAACTCCTTAGCTTCATCCATGCTGAGGCATAATGGAGGCAACAGACGAATCACGTTCGTGCCACTCACACCTGTGAATACTTTCTGCTCTTTCAGTAAGCGGGTACGAATCTCTTTGACAGAGTCGTTGAACTCCATGCCAATCATCAACCCTTCACCGCGAACCTCTTTGATCTGTGGGAACTTCTTTAACTCTTCTAACAAATAAGTACCCACTTTTGATGCGTTTTCGATTAAGTTTTCCTCTTCAATCACATCCATCACGGCCAATGCAGCTACGCAAGCCAAGTGGTTGCCTCCAAACGTTGTGCCCAACATGCCGTGTACGGCTTTAAATTGCGGACTGATCAATACTCCTCCCATTGGGAAACCATTGGCTATTCCTTTGGCTACGGTAATCATATCAACCTTGATGCCGGCGTGTTGATGGGCAAAGAATTTCCCGCTGCGTCCATATCCGCTTTGTATCTCGTCCAGAATCAGCACTGCGTCGCTATCGGTACAAGCCTGTCTCAACTGTTGCAAAAACTCTGCAGTGGGCAGTTTGATGCCGCCTACACCCTGAATGCCTTCGATGATGACTGCGCAAACGTCGCCTTTAGCAAGCTCGGCACGCACCGCTTCGATGTCATTGAGTGGCAAGAAGGTTACGTGTCCGTTGGCATTGATCGGAGCAATGATAGCGGGGTTGTTGGTTGCCTCCACGGCGAGCGAAGTGCGCCCGTGAAAGGCTTTGTTGAAGGAGAGGATGCGCGTGCGTCCGTTATGGAAAGAGGCCAGCTTTAGGGCATTTTCATTGGCTTCAGCACCGCTGTTGACCAAGAAGAGCGAGTAATCGTCGTAGCCCGACAGCTTACCCAAGCGTGCGGCTACCTCTTCCTGAAGCTTATTGATGACTGAGTTGGAGTAGAAGCCGAGGGTGCTTACTTGCCGAGCAATGGCAGTGGCATAGTGTGGATGGGCGTGTCCGATGGAGATTACGGCGTGACCTCCGTAGAGGTCAAGATACTCCGTTCCGTTGTCGTCCCATACGTGGCAACCGCTGCCACGTACAATATTGATATCTAATAAAGGATATACGTCGAATAGTTTCATAAGGGAGGGTGTATTAAAATGCCGATGGTTTCAGTTTCAATCCGGTGGTCTCTTCCAGATTAAACATGAGGTTCATGTTGTGAACCGCCTGTCCCGAAGCTCCTTTCAGCAGATTGTCGATGCACGCAATAATCAACAGCTTGTCGCCGTGTTTTTCGAGGTGCAACAGACATTTATTGGTATTGACGACTTGTTTGAGGTCGATGTTTTTCTCAACGATGTGTACAAAAGAGTCTTTTTCGTAGTACTCTTCGTACAAGCGTACAATCTCTTCGAGTGCTACCTTGGTGCGTACCACCAGTGTGGCAAAGATGCCGCGGGCGAAATCACCTCGGTAAGGAATGAAATCAATATCGACATCGAAGCTGTTTTGCAACTGCTTGAGCGATTGTTTCACTTCGGGCACATGTTGGTGATCGAAGGCTTTGTACACGCTCATGTTGTTGTTGCGCCAGCTGAAGTGGCTGGTTGCACCCGGTTTTACACCTGCGCCGGTACTGCCGGTAATGGCATTCACCATCACGTCATCGTTTAGCATCAGGTGCTTGGCTAGCGGAAGCAATCCCAGTTGGATGCAGGTGGCAAAGCAACCCGGATTGGCTACGCGGTTGGCTTTGCATATGGCGCGACGGTTCAGCTCGGGAAGTCCATAGAGAAAGTCGTGCTCGGGAGAAGCCATGCGGTAATCCATCGAAAGGTCGATGATTTTAAGTGTATCGGGCACGTGGTGACTCTCCATAAACTTGCGTGTGTCACCGTGAGCAGTACAGAAGAAGAGCACATCAATTTCGTCTAGCGGCAGTTGATCGGTAAAACGAAGATCGCATTCGCCATAAAGCCCTGTGTGCACATCGACAATGCGGTTGCCGGCGTTACTGGTGCTGTTGATAAACTGTATCTCTGTCTCGGGGTGATTCAGCAGCAAGCGAATCAATTCGCCTGCCGTATATCCTGCCCCTCCTATAATTCCTACTTTAATCATATCTCTTCGTCTTTGTGGTTCGTATAATAGACACGCAGCGGGGTCGATGTTACTTTGATAAAGCCTTTGGCGTCTTCAGCTGTCCAACCCTTTTGCACTTCGCCATATTCGCCGAATTTCGTTTTCACAAGGTCGTCTTTCGAATCTACGCCTACGGTCGAGAACGACAGCGGACGAAGCTCCAAAATAACCGTACCGTTTACATTGCGTTGCGATTCGGATAGCATGGCTTCAATATCGCGCATCACCGGCTCTAGGTACTGGCTCTCGTGTAGGAACATACCGTACCAGTTGGCCACCTGATCTTTCCAGTATTGTTGCCACTTGCTTAGGGTATATTTTTCAAGGAAACGATGCGCACCGATAATCAGCATCGGAGCGGCAGCTTCAAACGCTACCCGTCCTTTGATGCCGATGATGGTATCACCCACGTGCATGTCGCGACCAATACCATAGGCAGCGCCAATCTCCTCTACGCGGTTAATGGCTGCAATCTTGTCCTCGAAAACCTCACCGTTCACGGCGTGCAGCTCACCTTTCACGAACTCCAAGCGTAGCTCTTCGCTGCCCTCTTTGGTTACCTGCTTCAAGTAAGCCGCTTCGGGCAAGCCTTTGGTTGAGTCCAGGATCTCGCCACCACAAATGGAAGTTCCCCAAAGTCCTACATTATATGAATACTTCAATTTGGCAAAATCGGCCTCGAAGCCGTGTTGGTTCAAGTAGTCAATCTCCTCTTGACGAGTCAGCGCTTTGTCACGAGTCAAGGTGATAATCTCTACACCCGGAGCCATAACGAGGAACGTCATATCGAAGCGGATTTGATCATTGCCGGCTCCGGTAGAGCCGTGAGCGATGGCTTCGGCACCGATCTCGTTGGCATAGCGAGCTACAGCAAGCGCTTGGAAAATGCGCTCAGAGCTTACCGAAACAGGGTATGTTCCGTTGCGCAATACGTTTCCGTATACCATGAACTTCAGGCTTTTCTCGTAGTACTCCTGCGTAACGTCAAGCGTTACATATTTTACAGCGCCTAAGCGATAGGCATTCTCTTCGTTCTGTTTCAGCTGTTCGGGACTGAAACCACCTGTGTTGGCACAAGCGGCATATACTTCGTATCCCAGTTCGCGTGTGAGGTACATCACGTTGTACGAAGTGTCCAATCCGCCGCTAAAGGCTACTACTACTTTTTTCTTTTTCTGCTCCATAGGGCTGTATCTTTTAAATGTTATTTCTTTCTTGTTCTTTTTTGATGTTGCGCGGATCGGTTGGATCGTACAACATGGCTGTACAGATGCAGAACTTCCGCTCTTTTTCCATCAGAATGTGGTGGTTAGTACATCCCTCACATCCTCTCCAAAAAGCTTCGTCGTCGGTTAGTTCATTGAACGTTACCGGTACATAGCCCAACTCGGTATTCATCTTCATCACAGCTGCACCGCTGGTCAGGCTAAATATCTTGGCTTTGGGCCAGCGCAAGCGAGCTAGGGCAAAAGAGGCCTGTTTAATGCGTTTGGCTACACCCAAACCCCGAAACTTATCGTCAACAATCAGTCCCGAGGTAGCTACATACTGCTTGTTGCCCCACGATTCAATGTAAGTGAACCCTACAAACTCATCACCTTGCAAGGCAATGATTGCCTTTCCTTCTTTCATCTTCGTGGCTACGTACTCGTGTGTACGTTCGGCAATACCTGTGCCGCGCACTTTAGCGGCATTTCTGATTGTCTCTAGTATAGTGTCAACGTAAATCTCATGTGATGCGTCGGCTACCATAACATCTATTTGTTGTAGAGTATCCATCTCTTTTTAGCAATATAATATGTGATTATTAAATATTAGGAATAATAGTCGACAAGAAGCGTTGCACTGCAGTCGGTGCTATCCCTTCGCGAAGCACCAGCATGATGGTATCGTCTCCCGCAATCGTTCCCAATATCTCGGTCGATTCGTGGTTGTCAATATCGTAAGCCATGCTGCTGGCATATCCGGGGCGTGTACGTATCACAGCCAGATTTCCCGAAAACTGAAGAGAGATGAAGCCACTATGCTTCAGCATCTCGCCTGCGCTTTGCTCGCCCATGCGTTTGTACATAATATCGTTGGGCAATACATATACATACTTGCCATTCATGCTGGCTGCTTTAGCTACTTTCAGTTGCTTCAAGTCGCGCGAGAGGGTCGCTTGCGTCAACTCAAAACCTTCACTGGAAAGTGCTTGCAGCAGTTCATCCTGTGATCCTATCTCTTGACTAGAGATGATCATTTTAATGGCGTCTAATCGGTTTGCTTTCTTCTTCATCTTGTATAATTATTCTAAGAAGAGGGCAAAAGTATGCATAATTCTTGGTATATCTTGCATAAATCGATGGTTTTTCATTCTTTTTATGTGTAAATGTTGATGCAGGGTGCATAAATACAAAACAGAAAGTCAAAAAACACATTTTTATCATCAAAATCAGTAGGGAAAAACGAGAAGCGAAACCCTATCTTTGCCTCTCTAACAATTATAACCAATCATGAAAAACTGCTTTTTTGCCGTCGACTTGGGAGCTACCAGCGGCCGCACCATCTTAGGCTCTTTCTCCGACCAGAATTTGGAACTGGAAGAGATCAATCGTTTCCCTAACCCCTTGACTGAAGTTGGTGGACATTTCTATTGGGACATCTATGCACTTTACAACCACATGATTGACGGATTGAAAATGGCTGCTGCCCGCAAGGATGTGCAGATTACCTCGATCGGCATCGATACCTGGGGAGTTGATTTTGTTTGTGTAGGCAAAGACGGACACCTGCTTCGCCAACCCTATGCCTATCGCGATCCCCATACGATCGGTGCGCCCGAAGCATTCTTTGCACGTATGCCCCGTAGCAAAGTGTATGAGCTTACCGGCATTCAAGTGATGAACTTCAATTCTTTGTTTCAACTCGACACCCTTCGTCGCCATAATGATAGTGCTTTAGAAGCAGCCGATAAGATTTTATTTATGCCCGATGCGTTGAGCTACCTGCTTACCGGCGAGATGGTGACAGAATATACCATTGCAACCACCGCGCAGCTGGTCAATGCACATACACGCAAATTGGCACCCGAGCTGCTTGCAGCAGTGGGGCTGACCGAGGAGCACTTCGGGCGCTTTGTTAATCCCGGCGAACGGGTAGGGGTGCTTACTGCCGAGGTACAACAACTTACCGGGCTTGGAGCCATACCCGTGATAGCTGTAGCCGGACACGATACCGCATCGGCCGTAGCCGCTGTTCCGGCATTAAACCGAAATTTCGCATACCTCAGTAGCGGTACTTGGTCGTTGATGGGTGTTGAAGCCGATGCGCCTGTTATCACGCCCGAAACCGAAGCACTCAACTTCACCAATGAAGGAGGAGTAGGCGATACTATCCGGTTGCTGAAAAACATTTGCGGCATGTGGCTGCTCGAACGCTGTCGGGCGACATGGGGCGAGATCTCCTACCCCGAGCTGATCGCTGAGGCTAAAGTCAGCGAATCGTTTCGCAGCCTAATAAATCCCGATGATGCTCGCTTTGCCCATCCGGCCGATATGCCAGCCGCTATCCGCGCTTACTGTGTGGCGACTAACCAGCCTACGCCCGAAACACGAGGCGAGATGGTGCGTTGCATCTTCGAGAGCTTGGCTTTGCGCTATCGTCAGGTATTAGAAAACCTGCGTTCGCTTTCGCCACGGGCAATCGATACGCTGCACGTGATTGGCGGGGGCAGTCGCAACGATCTGCTGAATCAGTTTACAGCCAATGCAGTAGGTTTGCCGATAGTGGCAGGTCCTTCGGAAGCAACGGCTATGGGCAATGTCATGATTCAAGCGTTGGCTGCCGGTGCAGCAAGTGACATGGCAGCCATGCGTCAGCTTATCAACCGTTCCATAGAACTCAAAACCTACCTCCCACAGGAAACTGACGATTGGGACGTGGCATACATGCATTTTAAAACAATTATTAACTAATATAAAACGAATATCATGAAAGAAGAATTGATTCAAAGAGCGTTTGATATCGCTGTAGAGCGTTATGCCGCTGTAGGAGTAGATGTAAACCAAGCGATGGAAAAGTTACAGAAGATTTCACTCTCGTTGCACTGCTGGCAAGCCGATGACGTATCCGGTTTTGAAAACCCCGATGGACAACTCTCGGGAGGTATTCAGGCTACTGGCAACCATCCGGGCAAAGCACGCAACATGCAGGAACTCCGTGCCGACATTCTCAAGGCAGCCTCTTATATCCCTGGTCAGCATCGCCTGAACCTGCATGCCATCTATGGCGACTTTGGTGGACAAAAGGTAGATCGCAACGAGATTGAACCCAAGCACTTTGAGAGCTGGATGCAGTGGGGCAAAGAGCACCAAATGAAGCTCGACTTCAATTCCACCTCTTTCTCTCACGCCAAGAGCGGTTCCTTGTCTTTGTCTAACCCCGATCCCGAAATTCGAAACTTCTGGATTGAGCATACCAAGCGTAGCCGTGCCATTGCCGAAGCTATGGGACAGTATCAGAACGATCCTTGTATCATGAACCTGTGGATTCACGATGGAAGCAAAGACATTACTGTCAATCGTTTCCGCTACCGCCAGATACTCGAACAGTCGCTTGATGAGATCTTTGCAACTAAATACAACCACATGAAAGATTGTATCGAATCGAAGCTTTTCGGTATCGGTGCCGAAAGCTACACAGTGGGTTCACACGACTTCTATCTGGGCTATGGTGCCAAGAATCAGAAGATGGTGACACTTGATACCGGACACTTCCACCTCACGGAGAGTGTTGCTGACAAGATATCTTCATTGTTGCTCTTTACGCCCGAGATTATGCTGCATGTAAGTCGTCCGGTTCGTTGGGATTCAGATCACGTAACCACTATGAACGATGACACGCTCGACTTGGCTAAAGAGATTATCCGCTGTGATGCTTTAGATAAGGTTCACATTGGTCTCGACTACTTCGATGCCAGCATCAACCGCATTGGTGCATACGTCATTGGTAGCCGAGCTACGCAGAAATGCTTCATGCAAGCCCTGCTTGAACCGCTAGCACAACTTCGTCAGTACGAAGCCAACGATCAGCTGTTCGAACGTCTTGCTCTGCTCGAAGAGTCTAAATCGCTTCCCTGGAATGCCGTTTGGGATATGTTCTGCTTGAAGAACAATGTACCTGTAGGCGAAGCGTTTATTGCCGAGGTTCAGAAGTACGAAGCCGATGTAACGTCGAAACGATGAATACACTCATAGGATTACTGATTATCGCCATCGGCAGCTTTGGACAAAGCAGCTCGTATGTACCGATTAAGAAAGTTAAAAGCTGGTCGTGGGAAAGTTTCTGGCTAGTGCAGGGTATCTTTGCCTGGTTGGTTTTCCCTCTTTTAGGTGCGCTACTGGCCATTCCGGCTGGTAGCAACCTCTTGCAGCTTTGGGGGGCGGGCGGTACAATGTCGGCCATGATCTATGGTGTGCTCTGGGGTGTAGGCGGATTAACTTTCGGGTTGAGTATGCGCTACCTAGGAGTGGCGCTGGGGCAAAGCATCGCACTCGGAACTTGTGCCGGTTTTGGTACGTTGTTTCCAGCGCTCTTTGCCGGAAAAGATCTGCTACAAGGTGATGGGTTGATGTTGCTCATTGGTGTGTGCATCACACTGACAGGCATCGCCGTTATCGGCTATGCCGGAAGCCTTCGCTCTAAAAATATGACCGAAGAGGAGAAGCGGGCGGCAGTAAAAGAGTTTGCACTGACGAAGGGATTACTGGTTGCCCTATTGGCAGGCTTAATGAGTGCCTGTTTTGCTCTGGGACTTGATGCCGGTACACCCATCAAAGAGGCAGCGCTGGCAGGAGGGGTTGAGGCTATCTATGCCGGGCTTCCTGTGATCTTTCTAGTCACACTAGGTGGGTTTTTCACCAATGCAGCGTATTGTCTTCAACAAAATATGAAAAATAAAACCGGTCACGAATACTTCTCTGTTCAAAAGAGTGTTTTAATTAATAACCTATTGTTCTGTGCGTTGGCTGGTGTGCTGTGGTACTCTCAGTTCTTCGGCTTAGAGATGGGGAAGAGCTTCTTGATGGATAGTCCGGTATTGTTGGCTTTCTCGTGGAGCATTTTGATGGCACTCAATGTAACTTTCTCCAATGTTTGGGGAATGCTGCTCAAGGAGTGGAAAGGGGTAAGTGGTTCTACCATTAGCGTGTTGCTGTTAGGCTTGGCTATACTTATATCGTCTATCATTGTAGTGGCTATGGCGCAAGGATAACTAGGTCCCTTTTTAAAACCAATCATACATACAAATAATTAATAGTAATGAAATCAATATTAGACAATCGCCCGGCTCTCGGCAAAGAGATCAATCAAGTGGCCGAAGTAGCCGGATATCTTTGGCAAAAAGGTTGGGCAGAGCGTAACGGTGGCAACATCGTAGTAAATATCACTGACCTGATAGATGACGAAATCAAACAATGGGCTCCTATCAGCGATGTAGTCCCTATTGGTACAACGTTACCTTACCTGAAGGGCTGCTACTTCTACTGTAAAGGAACCAATATGCGCATGCGCGACCTGGCCCGTTGGCCGATGGAAAATGGATCTGTGATCCGTATCCAAGACGACTGTGCTAGCTACGTAATCATTGCCGATGCTCCGGTTAAACCTACTTCGGAGTTGCCTTCACACTTATGCATGCACAACCATTTGCTGAACAAAGGCTCTTCGTACAAAGCCTCTTTGCACACGCACCCTATTGACCTTATTGCGATGACGCATCACCAACCTTTCTTGCAAAAAGATGTACTCACCAACCTGCTTTGGAGCATGATTCCCGAAACGAAAGCATTCTGCCCTCGCGGTCTGGGTATCATTCCCTATGCATTGCCAAGCTCTGTAGCGTTGGCCGAGGCTACAATCGTAGAACTCGAAGAGTATGATGTAGTGATGTGGGAGAAACACGGTGTTTGTGCCGTTGGCGAAGATATCATGGCTGCCTTCGATCAGGTCGATGTATTAAGTAAATCAGCTCAGATCTACATCAATGCCCGCTCCATGGGTTTTATGCCCGATGGAATGAGTCAAGAGCAGATGAAGGAGATGACCGTAGCGTTTAATTTACCCAAGTAATCCATGCCTAAATACTTGACTGCAGCTACGGGCATGGATGCTTTGATGCATGCTATCGAGAGCTTCATTACCCCCGGTGGGGTTGGGCCATGAGCGATATGTTCGAACTCAAAGCCATCGAAATGATTGCGCAACACCTGAAGGCTGCTGTGGATAACGGAAAAGACACCGTTGCTCGCGAAGCGATGTCGCAGGCGCAGTACATTGCCGGCATGGGCTTCTCGAACGTAGGTTTGGGCATTGTGCACTCCATGGCCCATCCGCTGGGTGCTTTCTACGATACACCTTATGGTGTGGCCAATGCGCTGCTATTGCCTTATGTGATGGAGTACAATGCAGCCTCTGCTGCTGCTTCTAAATACATTCAGATAGCCAAAACCATGGGGGTTGATACCAGTGGAATGACCGAAGCTCAAGGGGTGACTGCTGCCATTAAAGCCGTTAAAGCGCTTTCGATCAGTATCGATATTCAGCAGAAGTTAAGAGAAATCAATGTAAAGGAAGAAGATATTCCGGCATTGGCCGTTGCTGCTTTCAATGATGTTTGTACCGGGGGGAAATCCGCGTGCTACCTCTATTGCAGAGATAGAAGCAATCTATCATCAAGCGTTTTAAACGACTGCTGAGCTTTTCTTACGTAGCCGCTGTTTTTTAGGGGTGACCTCGATTGAATATAGACCAATCGAGGTTGTCTCTAAAAAACAGCGGCTACGTTTTGCTGCTTTCTCCGAAATAATTCCTATTTTTGTTGTATCTAACACGTTGATAAGACATTTGTATGATGAACAATCCCTGCGATTTAGGAATAGAATTCAAATACCTTATAGTAAATGAGATGGACCATAAGTTTGGTTTATGGGTCAACTCTGTTGGGCTGCAAGCCATTCCTCCCAATTCTCCCTATCCACTGAAAGATCATCCGTCCGGCTATTTCTTTAACACCGACAAAGGGCGTGTACTGCGCGAGTACCAGCTAGTGTACATTACCAAAGGGCGCGGACTCTTCTTCTCTGATTCAACTCCCCAGAAACAGGTTTGCAAAGGTAGGCTGATGGTGCTTTATCCAGGGCAGTGGCACACCTATCGCCCCATGCAGCAAACCGGTTGGACAGAGTATTACATTGGTTTCGAGGGCCCCATTATCGATTCCATTATGAAGAACTCCTTTTTAACACCCGAAAATCAGATACTTGAGATTGGTCTGAATGAAGAGCTAGTCTCTCTTTTTACGCGTGCCTTAGCGGTAGCCGAGGCCGATAAGATATCTACTCAACAATACTTATCGGGCATTGTACTGCATATGATCGGCATGATACTTTCCATCTCGAAGAACAAGTTTTTTGAGATGAGCGATGTAGACCAAAAGATTGAACAGGCGAAAATAATCATGAATGAAAATGTGTTTCGAAGCATTGACCCTGAAGAGTTGGCCATGCGGTTAAATATTAGCTACTCCTGGTTTCGTAAAGTGTTTAAAGACTACACCGGCTATGCTCCGGCAAAATACTTTCAGGAGTTAAAGCTTCGCAAAGCCAAGCAATTATTGGTAAGTACCTCTCAGTCTGTTAAGGAAATCTCTTTTCTACTGGGCTACCAATCGACCGAATACTTTTTCTCCTTCTTTAAAAAACATACTGGCTTGACGCCATTAGAGTATCGCTCGTTCGGGCGAGAAGAGTGATTTCAATAACCGAGGAGCGTAAAAGCAATAAGGGCACAAAAAAGGCCTAACTCCTAGAGAATTAGACCTACACATGTCGGAATGAGGTGACTCGAACACCCGACCCCTACGTCCCGAACGTAGTGCGCTACCAACTGCGCCACATTCCGTTAAAACGAAACTGTTTAGGATCAAAAGTGGTGCCACCAGGAATCGAACCGGGGACACAAGGATTTTCAGTCCTTTGCTCTACCAACTGAGCTATGGCACCTCTTTTTTTTGATTTCGGGTGCAAAGATAACTGTATTTTTTTAATACTGCAACAACATGTCAAGAAAATATAGGAAATAACACTAAATAATTTCATGCTAGCCCCTGATGAATGTATAATTACAACCGTCAGTGCATCAATTTCTGTTCTATAACGGTAATAAAAAAAAGATGCAATGACTTTTTTCGAGTCATTGCATCTTTTCAATAATGGGGTTAGAGTCGAGGCTCTTTTTTTAATCTTTCAATTCCCAAGCCAATGCGCTTGCACCTAGTACAGCAGCATCAGAGTCTTTTAGTTCTGAAACCAACAACTTCGTTTTTCCTTGATAAATCTTGAGAATGTTATCGTTGATTGCTTTTTGAATAGGCTTCATGATATAATCGCCCGATTTAGCTAAACCACCGAATAGAATAATTGCCTCGGGGCTTGAGAAAGCAATAAAGTCGGCCAATGCTTCACCTAACACAGTGCCGGTGAAATCGAAAATCTCATGTGCAATCTTATCTCCTTTTACAGCTGCTTCATATACATCTTTTGAAGTGATGTTTTCGGCTGGGATGTTACGCAAGAGACTTGCATCGGTGCGCGCTGCCAATATTTCACGGGCAGTGCGAGCTACACCGGTAGCCGAACAATAGGTTTCAAGACAACCATGACGACCGCAACCACACAAACGACCATTCTCGCGACGTACAATAATGTGGCCTAACTCGCCGGCAAAGCCGTCGTGACCATAAACAATCTGACCATTGATAACGATGCCGCTACCTACACCGGTTCCCAGAGTGATCATGATGAATTCTTTCATTCCGCGTGCAGCGCCATATGTCATTTCGCCTACTGCGGCTGCATTGGCGTCGTTGGTAAGCGCAGTTGGAATGCCCAATCGCTCTTCGAACATAGCCGCCAATGGAATAATTCCTTTCCAAGGCAAGTTGGGTGCAAATTCGATGGTTCCGCTGTAATAGTTACCATTAGGAGCACCAATACCAATGCCTTTGATCTTCTCTACACCACCATGAGCAATGATGAGAGGAAGTAAGTTTTTGCACACTTCGTCAACATACTCATCTACCGTAGTATAGATCTGCGTTTTTACAGCACCACTGGCAATGATTGTTCCGCGTGCATCTACAATACCAAAGATAGTGTTTGTGCCACCAATGTCAATACCTACTACATAGGGTCTTTCCATGCTTGAATTCATGTTGTTCTTATTTAAAAGGGTTAGTTTATCCATTTTGGGTCCACAAATTACGCAAAGAAGATTGATATCACAAAATGTTTTTTATAAAAAGTTCAACTTGTTTGCAACTTTTCGTATCTTTTGCACGTCTAATTATATAAATCAGACTAAATGAGAAACTAAATAAAGAAACTGTGATACAATTAAGAGATATCAATAAGACCTACGACAACGGAGCACCCCTTCATGTGCTCAAAGGCATCAACCTCGACATTGAGCGAGGAGAGTTTGTTTCAATCATGGGAGCATCGGGTTCTGGAAAATCTACTTTGTTGAATATCTTGGGCATCCTCGATAATTATGACACAGGTGAGTATCACCTAAACGGTGTGCTGATCAAAGACCTCAGCGAAACGAAAGCAGCCGAGTATCGAAACCGGATGATTGGATTCATTTTTCAATCGTTCAATCTTATCTCCTTTAAAAATGCCGTTGAAAATGTAGCTTTGCCACTCTTTTACCAAGGCGTTAGCCGGAAGAAACGCAATGCACTGGCACTCGAATACCTCGACAAATTGGGGCTGAAAGAGTGGGCACACCACATGCCCAACGAGCTGAGTGGTGGACAAAAGCAACGTGTAGCCATTGCCCGGGCACTGATTACAAATCCACAGATCATTCTTGCCGATGAACCTACGGGGGCGCTTGATAGCAAAACCTCGGTAGAAGTGATGCAGATTCTTAAAGAACTGCATGCTACGGGGATGACCATCATTGTAGTAACTCATGAGAGTGGTGTAGCCAATCAGACGGACAAGATTATACACATCAAAGATGGCATTATTGAGCGAATTGAGGATAACAGAGAGCACGATTCATCGTTGTTCGACAAGAGCGGTTATGTGAAATGACGAATCCATGACGAACATTTAGTATCAATCATTCACCATTAATCAACAATTTTTATGTTTGACATTTGGCAAGAGATATATAGTACGATTAAGCGCAACAAGATGCGAACGCTCCTCACCGGTTTTGCCGTAGCGTGGGGGATATTCATGTTGATTGTGCTGTTGGGAGCTGGCAACGGACTGATTCATGCTTTTGAGAAGTCGGCTTCGGAACGCGCGATGAACTCCATAAAGATATTTCCCGGATGGACGACCAAAGCCTACGACGGGCTGAAGGAGGGGCGAAACATTCAGCTCGATAACAAAGATTTGAAGGCTACAGCAACGAACTTTACCGATAATGTAATTAGTACAGGAGCTACCGTGCGTCAAAACAATGTGAACGTAAGTTTCGGATCTGAATATGTAAATCTTACGCTTTTCGGTGTGTTTCCTGACTACACAGCCGTGGAGACAGTAAAATCGGCCGGTGGACGATTTGTCAACGACATTGACATACGCGAAAGACGAAAGACCATTGTGCTGCACAAGAAGAGTGCCGAAATACTGTTTGGTAAAACGAAGACAGAGCCTATCGGCCAATTTGTGAATGCCGGAGGGGTCGCTTTTCAGGTGGTAGGGTTGTACGAAGATCAAGGCGATAAGGATTCAAATGAGGCATACATGCCTTTTTCAACGCTTCAAACCATATATAACAAAGGTGACAAACTGAACAATATCATTTTTACAACCAAGAATATGGACACAGAAGTGGCCAACAAAGCTTTTGAAAAACGCTATCGTCGACAATTGGCGAGTAACCATCGCTTTGACCCCTCAGATGATAGTGCTATTTGGATATGGAATCGTTTCACGCAATACTTGCAACAACAAACGGCTACAAGCATCTTGCGCACAGCCATTTGGGTGATTGGGCTCTTTACGTTGCTGAGCGGCATCGTAGGCGTATCAAACATTATGCTTATCACGGTGAAAGAGCGCACCCGAGAGTTTGGTATTCGTAAGGCATTGGGTGCTAAACCCTCTTCTATCCTTTGGCTTATCATCATAGAGAGTGTAGCCATCACAACGATGTTTGGATATATTGGCATGGTGGCAGGCATCGGAGCCACAGAGTGGATGAATGCTTCGTTTGGTACCCAAACGATGGATAACGGCATGGGGTCGGCAACAGTGTTCCTGAATCCCACTGTAGACATTTCTATCGCTATACAAGCCACGCTGACGCTGATTGTGGCAGGTACGTTGGCGGGTTTTTTCCCGGCACGCAAAGCGGTGAGCATACGACCCATTGAAGCACTTAGAGCAGATTAACAATTATGAGAATAGACATTGATTCGTGTGAGGAAATTCTTCTCACCATTACAAGAAATAAAACCCGAAGCTTGCTAACGGCATTCGGTGTCTTTTGGGGTATCTTTATGCTTGTAGCACTTATTGGTGGCGGGCAAGGGATGCAAAATATGATGCAGAAGAATTTCGAAGGCTTTGCTACAAATTCAGGTTTTATTTGGCCGCAGAAGACGGGCGAGGCTTATAAAGGCTTTCGCAAAGGACGCTGGTGGCGCTTGAACAACGATGATGTAGCGCGTGTAAGACAAAACGTAGAGGGTATGGCCGTAGTAACACCAACGGTGAACCGCTGGGGAGCAACGACGATATATGGTGACAAAAAATATTCGGCCATTGTAAAAGGACTCTATCCCGAATACAATCACATTGAAACGCAGCAGATATCGTATGGACGCTTTATCAACGATGTAGATGTGAGCGAGGCACGTAAAGTGTGTGTGATTGGCAAACGGGTGTACGAAAGCCTGTTTAAAGTTGGCGAAGATCCTTGTGGCAAATTCATACGCATTGACGGTATCTACTATCGCGTGGTGGGCGTTTGTGTGTCAGAAGGCAACATCAACATCAATGGACAGGCATCCGAAAGCGTAGTGCTACCCTTTAGCACCATGCAGCAAGCCTATAACTTGGGGCACAACATTGACATGATCTGTTTCACCGTGAATCCGGGTGTTAAAGTATCATCCTTGCAACCCGAGATTGAACGAGTGGTGAAAGAGCCTCACCTTATCTCTCCCGATGATAAACAGGCGGTGATGCTACTGAATGCCGAAGCCATGTTCTCTATGGTTGACAACCTGTTTATTGGCATACGCATTCTTATCTGGATGGTTGGGTTGGGCACGCTGTTGGCCGGTGCAATCGGAGTGTCGAATATCATGATGGTGACTGTAAAGGAGCGTACTACCGAGATTGGTATACGCAGAGCTATTGGAGCCCGTCCACGAGATATACTGCAACAGATTTTATCGGAGAGCATGGTGCTTACGGCATTGGCCGGCATGGCGGGCATATCGTTTGCCGTATTGGTGCTTCAGGTGATGGACGTAGCAACTGCCAAAGGAGCAACAAGATATGATTTCCAAGTATCGTTCGGGCTTGCTGTAGGTACCTGTGTGCTGCTCGTGGCATTGGGTATGCTGGCGGGACTTGCTCCAGCCTACCGTGCCATGGCTATCAAACCGATAGAGGCCATACGCGATGAATGAGATTTGTAAAATGAAAACGAAACAGGTATACTAATAAGATTAATAATATAAGCTAAGATGAAAAAGTTTCTGAAAATCACACTACTGGTGGTGCTGGCCGCCATATTAATTGGGACGTTCGTATTCTTATGGATGAAGTCGAAACCCAAAGCCATTGTATACGAAACGGTGAAGGCCGAGGTTACTGACTTGCAAAAGACAACCGTAGCCACCGGGAAGGTGGAACCACGCGATGAGATTTTGATTAAGCCGCAGATCTCGGGTATCATTTCCGAGTTGTACAAAGAGGCCGGACAGACAATCAAGAAGGGAGAGGTCATAGCCAAAGTAAAGGTAATCCCTGAATTGGGGCAATTGAATTCGGCCGAAAGTCGTGTGCGGTTGGCACAGATCAATGCCACACAGGCTGCTACCGATTTTAGTCGCATCGAGAAGCTTTACAAAGAGAAGCTCATCAGCCGAGAGGATTTCGAGAAAAGCGAATTGAGCTTGAAACAATCGCGCGAAGAGGTGCAAACGGCTAAAGATGCACTCGAAATTATCAAAGAGGGAATCACGAAAAACAGTGCCTCTTTCTCGAGTACTATGATTCGATCGACCATCGACGGATTGATCTTGGATATTCCCGTGAAGGCAGGTAATTCGGTGATTATGAGCAATACGTTTAATGACGGAACCACCATTGCCACCGTAGCCAACATGAACGACCTCATCTTTAAAGGTAAGATCGATGAGACGGAAGTAGGTCGCATTCACGAAGGCATGCCGGTGAAACTAACTATCGGTGCATTACAAAACCTCACCTTCGAGGCTGTGCTCGAATACATTTCGCCTAAGGGGGTAGAGGAGAACGGCGCCAATCAATTCGAAATCAAGGCTGCTATTCATGTGCCCGATACAGTGAAGATTCGCTCCGGATACTCGGCCAATGCAGAGATTGTGCTTCAACGCGCCACCAAAGTGCTTGCTGTGCCCGAAAGTGTGATTGAATTTAGCGGAGACTCTACGTTTGTTTACGTGATGACCGACTCGCTTCCCGAACAAAAATTTCAACGCAAACAGGTCACAACCGGTTTGAGCGATGGCATCAAGATCGAAGTTAAAAAAGGAATGACGGGCAAAGATAAGGTTCGCGGAGCAGAGAAAAAAGAGAAGAAGTAGTTGTAGTAGGCAAAGAAGAATGCGAAGTGTAAATCTTGATCGTGAAAAGTCTAATTATTAACAATCAATTGAATGAAGAAGCAATTAATCATATTATCGGTGGCCGTTTGTTGCTCCACCACTCAGGCACAAGAGAGCTGGAGCTTGCGTCAATGCATCGACTATGCCATTGAGCACAATATTAATATTCGGCAAGCAACCAACCAAACCGAACAAAATGCGGTGGATGTAAATACAACCAAGTGGGCGCGTTTACCCAACCTAAACGGATCGGCAGGGCAGAATTGGAGTTGGGGACGTGCGGCCTCACCGGTTGACAATACGTACAGCAATATGAACAATGCCAGTACGCAGTTCAGCCTCAATACGAACGTACCGCTTTTTACCGGATTGCAAATCCCCAATCAATATGCGCTTTCAAAATTAAACCTGAAGGCTGCTGTTGAAGATTTAAATAAAGCGAAAGAGGATATTGCGATTAACGTGGCATCGTCTTACCTGCAGGTCTTGTTTAATGTCGAGCTGAACAAGGTTGCTGCCAGCCAAGTGCTGCTCAGCAAAGAACAGTTGAGTCGCATTGCTCGGTTAGGCGAACTGGGTAAAGCCTCGCCTGCCCAAGTGGCCGAAGCCAAAGCGCGTGTAGCACAAGATGAGATGAACGCCGTGCAAGCCGACAACAACTATCGGTTGGCACTACTTGACTTGAGCCAACTGCTCGAGCTGCCTACGCCAGAGGGCTTTCGCATCATGAATCCCGACACGGCATTGACTTTCACCAACCTCACGCCACCCGATGAGATCTATGCTGAAGCGATAGTGAGCAAACCGGGTATTCGGGCTGCACAGCTTCGCCTGGAAGGGAGCGAGAAAAGTATCCGCATTGCACAAAGTAATTTCTATCCACAATTATCGTTGGGTGCCGGACTGGGAACGAACTATTACACCTTAAACGGTGAGGCCGAGGTAGCTTTCGGTTCACAACTCAAGAATAACTTGAATAAATACATCGGTTTCAACCTGAACGTTCCGCTGTTTAACCGCTTTACGACGCGCAACCGTGTGCGTACAGCCCGTTTACAGCAAATGAATTTCGCCTTGCAACTTGATCAAACGAAAAAGGCGCTCTATAAGGAGATTCAACAAGCTTGGTACAATGCGGTGGCTGCCGAGAGTAACTACAACAGCAGTTTGGTTGCCGTTCAGGCCAATGAAGAGTCGTTTAGGCTGATGAACGAGAAGTTTGACAACGGCAAAGCTACAGCTGTAGAGTATAATGAAGCAAAGCAACTACTTGTTAAAGCATTGTCGGATAACATACAAGCTAAATATGATTATCTTTTCCGCACCAAGATTCTTGATTTCTATAAAGGGCGGATGATAGAGTGATCAGTAGCAATAATCTTGCTAATTTGTATCTGGACAATCATTTATAGTTAACTTTGCTGCCTAAAGGATAAATAACAGAAGCGAATGAATCGAAAGATAATTACCATAATGGCTGTGATAGGAGGTGTACTTGTTGCAGCCATTGTTGGATTGTACCTGGAGCGCAACAGTTTGCTGGAATTTATGGCAGAGAAGCACATCCGGCGCATAGAGACCACTCACGGATTGAACATTGCTTACGATGAAATGCGATTGAAAGGGTTGGACGAAATCTTGTTGCGCAACCTTTCGGTGGTACCCGATAAACGTGACACGTTGCTCACTTTGCAGTCGCTTGATGTTTGTTTAGATTTCTGGCAACTGCTTCGTGGCAGTATTGAGGTAGAGCATGTGTTACTCGACGGACTGGACATCACGCTAAACAAGCAAGGCACTGTGGCTAATTACGATTTCTTGTTTCGTAAGCAGTTGACAGGAGCAACCGACGAACCTCAAGAGGCGAATTATGCCCTGCAAGCCAATCGCATGCTCCATTTGCTTTACGGCTTATTGCCATCTAACGGAAAACTACACCGTGTTTGCATCACCGAACGAGAAAACAGCAACTTTGTTACGCTAACCATTCCATCGTTTATTATCACTGAAAATCGGTTTCGCTCTGAAGTAACTGTGCTTGAGGATACGCTGGCGCAATATTGGGTTACTTGTGGTGAGCTGAATCGAGCCAAGCAGACACTAAAAACCGAACTATACACCTCGGGAAACAATAAAATATCCATCCCTTACATCCAACGTCGCTTTGGTGCAACGATTACGTTTGATACCCTGGTATACAGCTTGACGAAAGCAGGTGAAGACCCCTTAACGATCACCGGACAAGCCGGTGTAAGTGGGCTTGAAGTGTTTCATAAAGCACTTTTACCTCAAGCCATTCGGCTTGATCGTGGACAGATAACTTATCAGTTTAATGTGATGCCACGGAGTATTGAGCTGGATAGCGCTACCGTTATTCGTTTCAATCGCCTTGAGTTCCATCCCTATCTTCGAGCTGCCAAGTCCAATCGAATGGTCGAGCCCAATCGAGCTGTCAAACCCAATCAAGTCGCTAAATCCAATCGAGCGTGGCATTTTATCGCATCCTTATCTAAATCCTGGTTTCCTTCCGACGAGTTATTTGGTTCATTGCCCCCGGGCTTGTTCAGCAACCTCGATGGCATCCGCACCAGTGGTAGTTTGGCCTATACGTTTTTTCTTGATGTTGATTTAGAACAACTTGATAGTTTGAAGCTGTTTTCGGAATTGCGAGAGAAAGATTTCCGAATGGTGCACTATGGAGCAACGAATTTAGGTAAAATGTCTGAAGAGTTTCTTTACACCGCCTACGAAAACGGACAGGCGGTACGGACCTTTCCCGTAGGCCCCTCGTGGGAACACTTTGCACCGCTGGATAGCATTTCACCTCTGTTGAAGATGGCTGTAATGCAAAGTGAGGACGGTGCTTTCTTCTATCATCGCGGCTTCTTGCCCGATGCCATCCGTGAGGCGTTGATACACGATTTGAAGGTACGTCGCTTTGCGCGTGGTGGCAGCACCATTACCATGCAGTTGGTGAAGAACGTGTTTTTGAACCGAAACAAGAACTTTGCTCGAAAGCTCGAAGAGGCGCTTATCGTTTGGTTGATAGAGACCAAACGTTTAACAACCAAGGAGAGGATGTATGAAGTCTATTTGAATATAGTGGAATGGGGGCCAAACATCTATGGAGCGCACGAAGCTGCTGCGTATTATTTCGAGAAACGTCCTTCCCAACTTACCGTGGAAGAGAGCATTTTTTTGGCCTCTATTATCCCCAAACCAAAGCATTTTCGCCGTTCGTTTACCGAAGATATGCAGTTGAAGGAGCATATGGAAGGGTATTATCGTCTCATTGCCGAACGCTTGTTTAAAAAGGGATTGATTAGCGAAGCGCAGGCTGATAGTATACGTCCTGAAATTGAGGTGACGGGAGAGGCGAAAAACAGTATGCTCCCTTAGTGCTTGTTTTCCTCATGCTTCCGCCTTCCCCAAAATATAAATGGTTCATAAGTTGCACTTTTCTGCTGCAAGTTATGAACCATTTATGACTAAAAGCCTTGAAGCTTTTATCGCTCTCTTCTACTTGGTGAATCCGATGAGTTTCTGCTGCTACGGCTTGAAGAGCTGTTCGACTCTTTTTTAACCTCGCTGCTTCTGCGGCTGCTACTTGGGTTTTTCTCCTGACTCTTACGTTCGTTATTGCTGCTTCTGCGAGAGGAAGACGAAGGTTCGCGTTTGTTGCTGCTGTTCTCTTTTTTAGTTGATGAACCACTCTCTGGTCGATTCGAAGTACCCGGGCGGCTTGAAGAGTTATTCTCTGGTCGATTCGAAGTACCCGGGCGGCTTGAAGAGTTATTCTCTGGTCGATTCGATGTACCTGGACGGCTTGAAGAGCTATTTCCCGGACGAGCCGACGTGTTTGGGCGGATAGTGATTGATCCGAAGTCTGAGCGACGATTTGTGTGATATACCCTGTTGTCTCTCACGCTATGTGGTCGGCTGTAGTACGTATGATTATAGCGTCCGCTATAGTAGCTCGCATTGTTGTAGTGCTTGCGGTAATGTCCGCCACTATAGCTGCGATAGTGATGGGGGCGACCAAAGTAGTAATGATTGTGGTTGGAATAGGTGATGTACACACGGAAATTCCAATTATTACCACTTGTATAGATGGGGCGATAGAAATACTCCGTTCGTATAAAACGACGGTATTGCGAGTCGCTCAATACGTAACGTAAGTCATCGTTGCGTATATCTAATGCTTGGTAATAATCATCCAATGCCCATTCGTATCCACGAACTACATCATCCATGATGTAGCGTATTGAATTAACAAAGTCATAGTTAATTTCATAAGCATCATCATACTGATTCGTGTTCAAGTTTAGCTCGTAAGCCATCTTGTCTGTTAGAAAACGAGTCTCTTTACGAACCTTGCTGGTACTCATAGCTGCCATACTTGTGCTGCTCATGGCAGTCATTCCGATGGCGAAAAAGATTAAGAACAGTCGTTTCATATTCGTTGTTTTTTTAGTTGTTTATCTGTTATTCTTGTTATAACGCTCTATAGACGCTCTCACTTTGTCTTTTTCAGAAGTAAATGTCAACAGATCTATTACCTTATAGTAGTTCTGTTTGTCTATCACCCGAGGATACATTTCGATCATGGCCTCTATTTTCTCGTCCGTAAAGGGAAAGAGTCCGATCAACTTTTGACACTGTGCAGAGGTGAGATCAACTGCTCTGACCTTCTTTAACCGATCGGAGGAGAAACCACTTCTTACTGAATTATAAAACTCTGTAAACTCCTTGTCCGACATGCCCCTCTGCGATGAAGGTCTGTTGTGTCCGGGTTTTTGGTTAGGTCGCTGAGTAGGAGGGTATGTGGGACTAATTCCTGTTATGGGTGGGTTAACTGGCGAAACTGGTAGTGTAGCGATTGACTGATCGGGTTCCTTGAACATATCCAGTGCTACAACGCGCCCCTCTGCAAAGTTAATAACGATAATCGACCAATTGTTTGATAGGAAAGCTCTATATTCCCACTCTTCTCCAACCTCGTCGAAACGTTTATACTGGGGTTCGCCGCAAAGTGAAATAACCTCTTGCTGTGTCATTCCCTGTTCAATCTTCATGAACGAGCTGCTTGATTGTAAAATTGAACAACTGCTCAATAGCACCACTACCAGCAGTAAAAACGCGAATTGTCTCTTCTTCATTGGGCCGATTATTTAGATGATTCCTTTTAATGTTGATACAAAAATAGGGCGAGAAAACTCCCCGCCCTACTGATTCTCTCTATTCATACGTAGGGATTTCCCTATTGTTTGCCTTTTGATTTTGAAGGGGCAAGTGTGATGCTGTTATCATGCAATACGATGAGGCGCTTGCGGTATAAATCGCCCACACCCTTTTTGAATGTTTTCTTGCTCACACTAAAGGTGTCGTAGATATCTTCTGCCGGGCTCTTATCGGTCAGGTCAATCCGTCCGTCGTGCTCTTCGATATAGTCGAGCAGGGTTTTAGCAAAATCGTCTATCTTCTCGAAGCCCGGCTTTTGCAGCATCAAATCTATTTTTCCATCTTCGCGCACCTGCTTAACAAAGGCTTTCAGCTTCATGCCTGTGCGCAGGGGTTGAAAAATTTCGCCCTCATATAGTAATCCGCTGTATTGATTCTCAATAATGGCTTTAAAACCTAAATCCGTTTTCTGCCAGATGAGAATGTTTACCTCATCGCCCGGTTCGTAGGTAGCCATCTCTTTCGATAGGTAGCGGTCTACTTTGGCTGAGGCTACGATGCGGTAGCTCTCTTCGTCTAGATGTGCGTGTACTACGTATTTATTGCCTACCTGCATTTTCATCTTCTGCTCACTGAAAGGAACAAACAAGTCCTTCATCAACCCCCAATTTAAGAAGGCTCCGAACTCATTGACCCAAGCCACCTCTAGGCAAGCGAATTCGCCTACTTGCACGAATGGTGTTAATGTTGTAGCAATCAGCCGCTCGTCGATATCGAGATAAAGAAAGACACTGAGCCAATCGCCTATCTGACAGTTTTCGGGTACATAGCGACTGGGAAGAAGAATCTCGCCCTCCTCGCCTCCGTCAAGATACATTCCAAAATCTACTTGCTTGACTACCTCAAGCGTGTTGAACTTTCCTAATTCGATGCTCATACTTTTATTATTAATGCTCACAAAGATACGGCTTTCTATATAACTTATGGTTGTCTACCCTTACTTTTTACAATAAACCAACTCTCTTTATGCTCCTTATGGCCTAAAGTTCCATAGCGACATCGTTTTTACTGAATAATAAACAAGTAGTTTATTAACACCATCAGGCTCAGATGCGTATGAACCAGATCTTTCTTTAATTTTCTCTCTATTTTCTTTGAGTGTGGAAATAAATAGATTATCTTTATGCACGTCAAAGCCACATAAGCTCCTTATCCTTAGTGCTGTTTGGGTTTGCATTTCAAAGAGACTGATCTTTCGGGAGTCTAGGTGAATGAACGGATCGAGTGCGCTTTATTATTAAGCACGCCTATGAAAAAGAGTGTCTTTATGTAACTTACAATAGCTATTAGAAACGCACCATTATTCACTTAAAACAGATAACATTATGAAATTCTTAACAAACGAAAAGCTGACGATTGTAGGAGCTGCTGGTATGATTGGCTCTAACATGGCCCAAACGGCCTTAATGATGAGATTGACTCCCAATATCTGTCTTTATGATCCCTATGCGCCTGCGCTCGAGGGTGTATTCGAAGAGTTGCTGCATTGTGCTTTTGCCGACGTGAACATTAGCTATACCTCTGATATAGCCGAAGCGCTCTCGGGAGCTTCTTATGTGGTATCATCGGGTGGTGCAGCGCGTCGAGCAGGCATGACTCGCGAAGATTTGCTCAAAGGAAATGCCGAGATTGCTCAACAGTTTGGCAAAGACTTGCGTCAGTATTGCCCCGATGTGAGGCATGTGGTGGTGGTTTTTAATCCTGCCGATATTACCGGACTGATTACCTTGGTTTATTCGGGTTTAAGACCTTCTCAAGTATCTACGCTGGCTGCGCTTGATAGTACGCGCTTGCAAAGTGAATTGATGAAATACCTGCGTCTTCCCTCTTCTGATATTCGCAATTGCCGCACCTATGGCGGGCATGGCGAGCAAATGGCCGTTTTTGCCTCCACTGCAGATATAAAAGGTGAACCGCTGGCCCAAATTATCGGTTCCCACCGCATGCCACCCGAAGATTGGGATGCACTCAAAGTGCGCGTTATTCAAGGTGGTAAACGCATTATCGACCTGCGCGGTCGCTCTTCATTCCAAAGTCCCGCTTTCCTTTCTATCGAGATGATTGCTGCCGCCATGGGAGGAAATCCTTTCTCTTGGCCTTCAGGCACCTATGTGTCCGACAGCAGGTTTGATCACATCTTTATGGCGATGGAAACAACCATTAACAGCGGAGGCATTAATTATAAAGAAGTAAAAGGTACAGCCGATGAACAAAAGGTGCTAGAGCATAGCTACGCTCACTTGTGTAAGTTGCGCGATGAGGTCATTGCTATGGGGCTACTGCCTGAGATTAAAGATTGGCAGGAGATGAACAAATACCTGTAAACTAAATCTTACAGATTGTATTCAATCTTTTTCCGGTAAGCGGCAGGTGTTGAGTGTCTGCAGCTTCATCGTTTTGTGATGTGAAAAGGAGTATATCATGAAACCGAAATAAAAAAGAGGAAATTCCTTTGCAGGAATCTCCTCTTTTTTATTTCGAATCGAAAGGGTTCGTAATGAATTAGCGAACTCTTTTCTCTTTGATTCTGGCTTTTTTACCGGTAAGTGCGCGTAGGTAGTACAACTTAGCACGACGAACCTTACCAACTTTGTTCACCTCAATGCTATCAATAGCGGGCGATTCAAGTGGAAAAATTCTTTCTACACCAATGGTTCCCGACATTTTACGTACAGTAAAACGCTTCTTTTCTTGGTGTCCAGAGATCTTGATAACAACGCCACGGTACAGCTGTACACGCTCTTTTGTTCCCTCGATAATACGATATGCTACGGTTACAGTGTCACCAGCTTTGAAGCTTGGGTGTTGTTTGCCGGTAGCAAATGCTTCTTCAGCAATTTTAATCAAATTCATTGTTGCTATTATTAAATTGTTTTATCGTTACAACGCAACATACCAGGCAACTCTCTCCTGACAGCGATTGCGCGAAAGCGGTGCAAAGAAACAAATTATTTGGCAGACTACCAACTATTTTATCTATATTTGTCGCTTAAACAGAAAATCCAAATGATGATGCAACATGTGATAAAGTTTTTTTCAAGAGTAGCCTTATCGGGGCTCTTGGTGCTTGCTTCCTGTCACTCTCCGCGTGAGGTAATAAAAGTAGAAGGAACATTGATTGCAGTTGACTCCGTGTGGGATGCGCATCCTGATGCCGAAGCTGCTGCACTGATCGCCCCGTACAAAGCCAGAATAGACAGTATGATGTATGCTGTGGTAGGCGAAAGTGAACTGACCATGAAGTCCGGACGACCCGAAAGTTTGTTGGCTAATCTGATCGCCGATGTGCTGCGGGAAGCGGCTGTAGAGGTACAAGGAAAGCCTGCCGATATGGGGTTGGTAAACATGGGTGGTTTGCGCAATGTTCTTTCCGAAGGGCCCATCACCTGTGGGGCCATCTACGAGATACTACCTTTCGAAAACTCACTTTGTGTATTGAGCATTAGTGGAAAAACCCTCAAACAGCTTTTTGCTGCCATTGCAGCCAAGCGAGGCGAAGGGGTGAGTGGTGTAAAGCTAGAGATAACCGAAGGGGGCCAGTTGCTTAAAGGAACCATCGGTGAACAACCGGTTGAGGACGACAAAATCTATACAGTGGCTACGATTGACTATTTAGCCGATGGAAACGACGGCATGGATCCGCTCGCTCGCTCGTTGAAAAGAGTTTGCCCCGGTGACGCTACGTTGCGCAATCTTTTTATGGAATATGTTACTGCGCAAAACAAGGCCGGGAAGAAAATAACGTCTCACATAGAAGGTAGAGTAGTAATTAAACAGTAAGAATAGGCGATGATGAAAATAATTCAAAAAATAGCAATTGCACTGCTGCTGATGCTCCTGATGCTGCCGGCACAGGCGCAACAAAGAAAACGATTAATCCTGCTACAAACAAGCGATATGCACAGCCGGATAGAACCGATAGCCAAAAGTTCAGCCGATAAATATGCGGGCATGGGTGGACTGGTGCGGCGGGCTACTTTGGTGAACCAGCTGCGACAGGAGTCTCCCAATGTGTTGTTGTTCGACTGTGGCGACTTCTCGCAAGGCACCCCTTACTACAACTTGTTTCGTGGCGAAGTTGAGGTACAACTGATGAACCAGATGGGTTATGATGCCGTGGCGATCGGTAACCACGAGTTCGATTTTGGGATGGATAACTTGGCGCGTATTTTAAAGATGGCCACTTTTCCCGTTGTTAGTGCCAATTATAGCGTTGAAGGAACAGTGCTCAAAGGTTTGGTGAAGCCTTATGTGGTGTTGAAACGCAATGGCCTGAAAATAGGCGTGTTTGGCTTAAGTCCTCAGCTGGAGGGATTGGTACAAGCCGATCAATGCAAAGGAGTAGTTTTTAAAGACCCAATAGCTACAGCCAATGAAGTAGCAACTCACTTAAGGAAAAAAGAGGGTTGCGATGTCGTCATCTGTCTCTCGCACTTGGGTTTTGAAACTGATAAAAATCAGCTGATCCCTCAAACGCAATACATTGATGTGGTGTTGGGCGGCCATTCGCATACGTTGATGAACAAACCAGAGGTGATACCCAACCTCGTGGGTAAAGCTGTATCGTTGCAACACAGCTTCAAGAGTGGCATCTTTATCAACCGTACAGACATTACCGTGAAGTGAAACCACCCCTTAACCAATAATTAATCTGGAATACATTTAGGTATGCGCAACTTTATTCTTCTGTTTCTTTTGACTGCTATTTCTCTTGTGGGAACAGCGAGGGAAACGCCGCCCAGTGTGGACCCCTTGCTGCTTTACAAAGCCATGCACGATAAAAAATGCCAACGCTGGGTCGACTCGCTGATGAACCGTTTGTCGATGAAAGAGAAAGTAGGACAGCTCTTTATTTATACCATTGCCCCTACCGAGACGAAGCGCAACCTAGCCTTGCTCCGCGAGGCGGTGGCAACCTACAAAGTGGGTGGCTTGCTCTTTTCAGGTGGTAAGTTGCAGAGTCAAGCCGTACTAACCAATAGTGCACAGAAGCAAGCACGCATCCCTTTGCTGATTACGTTTGATGGCGAGTGGGGGCTGTCCATGCGTTTACGCGGCACACCTGTTTTTCCCCGCAACATGGTACTGGGTTGCATTCAAGACAACCGGTTGATCTATGAATATGGACGCGAGATGGCTCGTCAATGCCGTGAAATCGGGGTGCAAGTCAACTTCGCCCCGGTGGCCGATGTCAACATCAACCCCCATAACCCCGTTATCAACACTCGTTCCTTTGGTCAAAACGCAGTCAAGGTAGCCGAAAAAGTGATTGCTTACGCTTCGGGGCTCGAAGGGGGTGGTGTGCTTTCGGTCTGCAAACACTTTCCCGGCCATGGCGATACAGATGTCGATTCGCACAAAGCCCTGCCCGTACTCCCTTTTACACGCGAACGGCTCGATAGTGTGGAGCTATATCCCTTCAAAGAGGCTATTCGTGCCGGTTTAAGCGGCATGATGGTGGGGCATTTGCAAGTGCCCATCATCGATCCGGTAGGTGGTTTACCTTCGTCGCTTTCGCGCAACATCGTCTATGGGCTGCTGACCGAGGAGCTCGCTTTTAAAGGCCTTATCTTTACCGATGCACTCGCCATGCGCGGTGTAGCAGGCAATACCAGTGTGAGTCTTCAGGCACTGAAGGCCGGCAATGACATGGTGTTGACCCCCCGAAATTTGAAAGAAGAGTTGGACGCTGTATACAAAGCAGTCGAAAAAGGGGAGCTGAGCATGGAGGCGATCAACCTCAAATGCCGTAAAGTGCTGATGTATAAATACGTGCTTGGGCTCAAACGCAAACCTGTGGTACAACTGTCGGGGCTTGGTGCTCGTGTAAACACGCCCCAAACCCGTGACTTGATTCGTCGGCTTAACTTAGCAGCCATTACCGTGATTAGCAATAAAAAACAACTGTTGCCCCTGCATACTGAAACCAAAGAGATGGCGTTGCTCGAAGTGGGAGAGCCCGGAGAACTAGATGCTTTCGCTACTCGCCTATCACGCTACACTACGCCTGTGCACTTTCGCTTGCGCAAAGAGATGAACGAAGAACAATCAAAGCAATTGCGCGATTCGCTGGCGACTTATAAGCGAATCATTGTAGCCATTAGTGAGCAGCGATTGGCACCTTATCAGACATTCTTCGCTCGCTTTGCCCCTCAATCGCCTACCCTATACACTTTTTTTACTCCCGGCAAGATGATGTTGCAGGTACAACGTGCCATCTCTACCGCACAAGCGGTGATATTGGGACACTCTACCTCCGAGGATGTACAAAATCAAGTGGCCGACGTGCTATTCGCCAAAGCCACAGCCAACGGTCGCCTTTCGGCAAGCATAGGTGGCGTGTTTCACGAAGGCGATGGGGTAACCATTACGCCCGAAACACCCGTTCATTTCATCCCCGAAGAGTATGGTCTTCGTTCGGAGGTACTTGCTCGCATTGACTCCATTGCGATGGAGGGCATTCGCAATGGTGCTTACCCCGGCTGCCAAGTGGTGGTGTTAAAAGAGGGGCACGTCATGGTCAATCAAAGCTTCGGTACACATGCCGGAGTAAACTCCGAGCTTGTAACCCCCCGTAGCATCTATGATTTGGCATCACTCTCTAAAACGACAGGTACTTTACTGGCATTGATGAAGCTTTATGATAAAGGACGCTTTAACTTAACCGATAAACTGTCCGACTATCTGCCGTGGTTGTTGCGTACCAATAAAAAAGAGATTACCATACGCGAGGTACTGCTCCATCAATCGGGTTTGCCGCCAGGCATTCCGTTTTACAGCGAGCTCATTGATAAAAGTAGCTACCGGGGGCGTCTGTTCAGTGCTAATCGCAACACGCAGCACACGCTTCAACTGGCTCCCGGCACTTGGGCCAATCCTAACTTTAGTTTTAAGCCAGAGTACATCTCCGCTGTGCAAGAGGGTGACTATACCTTGCCCGTCAGCGATGGTCTCTGGCTCAACCGCTCATACATTAGTGTCATTAAACAAGAGATTGCAAAGGCACCCATGAAAGATAAAACCTACCGGTACAGTGATGTCGGCTTCATCCTGTTGCGCTTTTTGGTAGAGCGGCTTGCCGATAGGCCCATGGATGAATACCTTCGACACGAATACTTCGACCCGATGGGGCTCGAACGCACTGCTTACTTGCCCTTGCGGCAACATTCAAAGCAAGAGATTGTCCCCTCATCCATCGATCGCTTCTTGCGCAAGGACACCCTCCGCGGATTTGTGAACGATGAATCTGCTGCCTTTCAAGGCGGTGTTGCGGGCAATGCCGGTCTCTTCTCCACTGCTAACGAAGTGGCACGCATCCACCAGATGCTGCTCAACGGCGGAGAGCTTAATGGAGAACGCTACTTGAGCGAGGAGACTTGTCGGTTGTTCACTACCGATGGTTCCAAAATCAGCCGTCGGGTGCTTGGCTTCGATCGTCCCGATATGAAGAACCTTAAGAACAGCCCCTGTGCGCCTTCTGCACCTGCTTCGTTGTATGGTCATACCGGTTTTACAGGCACTTGTGCATGGATCGATTCGGAGAACCAACTGGTTTACGTTTTCTTGAGCAACCGTACCTATCCTGATCCTACAAACAAGAAGTTGCAGCAGTTAGGCATTCGTGAACGGATTCAAGAGGTGATTTACGAAGCCATGAAAGAGTGATTCTCTTAGAACGCTATACCCAAGCGGAAACCAAAGTTATTCAAGCCATCTACACTATAGGTTAATACGTTAGCTTTGTTTGTAGCATAACTATAATAAGCAGCGATATGCAATCCCGGTCCATAAGCCCATGGGTAGATGCTAAGACCTACTTCGGGTGATACGTAAAAGCCCCACGTGTTCTCTCTGCTTTCGAATATGTTATAGTTTGAGCTAACTTTAGCAAAATTCGGACCCAGTTTTACACCAAAATAGGGTTGAAATGATCCACCACGGTTCATCTGATAACGCGCATCTACACCAAAAGGTATCTGGTAAATGGTATGCTGTTGGTCTGTAGTGAGCGTACCATTATTGCCTATTAAAGTGGCGCGTTGGTAATATTCATGATTGCTATGATAAGCAACAAAAAGACCCAAACCAATAGTAGGCGTTACAAAATAACCCCCTTCAAGGTTCATACCCCAGCCGCTGGCATCATTGGCGAAACCATTGCTTAGTGGCACGTTAAACTGCCAGTCGATGCTTCCATATTTGTTATCACTTAGTTGTGCCTTAGCCGGAAGGGCAAAGAGAAGAGCGAGGGCTGCAACAGCCATCCCTTTGAAAGATATCAATTTTATTGTTTTCATATAGGTTCAGTTTTGAGTTTTACTTGTTGGTAAGGTAAGGCGACTGCGTGAAGGCTTGATTTACGCCATTAACTGCCAAGACTTTGTTTACCGAAGTAGAGTACTTTATACCGCTCATATAGCTCGTCCAAAGTACCGGAATCTTCTTACCACTTCCCTCAGCGGCTGTTAAGTCTACTATTTCCGAGATAAATGAATTTGTGCTGAAGCTATAGCTCACCGCATACGGATAGTACCATCCACCCCAATTTCCCCAGTAGTTTGATCCCCAATAACCCGGATAGTCCCACCACCATTCGGGGCGTCCGTAGTCAGTGAAGTAATAGGTACTCTTGATGTAGCTTACCTGCACACCCAGCGTTGCCTTCTCTTTATTGGGTGCAGGTGTGTATCCTCTTGCTTCAAGGTTTTTCGCATAAGCGTTGAGAATCTCGTCGGCTTCTGCCCCTTTCCAATACTCTGGTTTAGCACTGTTTCCAATAAGTAGAATGCTATCGGGCAGATAATACGTACTGAACTGTTTGAAATTAGCTCTCCGTGGTTACGCTACCGATGATTAATGACTCCTTTGAGCTGTTCGGGTATCTCTATCTTCTCTAAACTCAACGCTTTCAAGCTCTTCTTGCCTTCAGGTGTCAGTGAAAAGTACATTTGTCGCTTGTCTGTTTGTCCCATCGAACGTTGAATCAATCCCTTCTCTTCGATCGATCGCAAGGTTTTCGACGTATGCGATGTTCCCATCTCCGTTTTTTCGGCAATGGCCGTCGAGGTTATTTCACATCCTGCTTCCTGCAAGGAGCACAACACCATCGCTTCGTTGAGCGATAGGTTGTACTCTTGCATGAAAGCGGTTTCAAATTGCGCCAATGCTTTATAGATATCGCGCATCATACAGATCGTTTTCATACTTGTTTGGATCAAATAAATAAGTTTACGTTTGCGTTGTCGGCCCGTTCCATGTAGGTGGCTACACCGCCAATGGTTACCTCGTCGAGCAGTTCTTCGCGTGCTACTCCCATCACGTCCATCGACATTTGGCAGGCGATAAACTCTACGCCATTCTCCAATGCTTGAGCACGCAGCGATTCGAGCGAGTCGATTCCTTTGCGGTGCATGATGTAGCGCATCATCTTGCCACCCATTCCGCCCATACTCATTTTCGATAGTTTGAGTTTCAGGGAACTCGATGGAAGCATCATGCCGAACATTTTGCCAAAGATGTCTTTCTCTACCGCCGGTTTCTCCAATCGCTTAATCACGTTCAGTCCCCAGAAGGTGAAGAAGATGGTTACCTTTTGTCCCGTAGCAGCCGCACCATTTGCCAGCACAAAGGTGGCCAAGGCTTTGTCTAAATCATCGCTAAACATGATGAATGTTTTTCCTTTCCCTTCGCATGAACTGATCAGGTGGCAGGCTTCGGGTGTGCCCTTTTCAATGGTGATGGTTGCTTTACCCCCTGCGGTTTCTTGCGTAAGGAGTTTGTTTCCGGTCGAGTTGCACCAAGCGGCGGCATCGCGAGCAAAGCCCGGATCGGTCGATACAATCTCTATCTGTTCGCCGGGTACAAGCGTATCCATGGTTTTCTTCATCTTCATAATCGGGCCGGGACATTGCAGACCCGAAGCATCTACCCGAATAATATTTGCCAAGGCAGGGCGCACCGTATTTGTCAAAGCAGGTTTCACTGCTGCAGGTCGCTGCGTATCGTTCTCAACCAAGGCAGGGGCTGTGGGTTGTTGAGGCAACGAGTACTGACCTCTGTCGTGAATGACGATGGGCGCTGTTGCTGCACGGTATGTTTTGAGACCTCCCGATAAGTTATACACCTTATCGTATCCGTTTTGTGTGAGGATGCGATAGGCAAGATACCCCCGCAGGCCAACGGCACAAAACACATAGATGAAGCGATCTTGCGGCAACTCGCTCATGCGGTCGCGCAGCTCATCGAGTGGGATGTTTACGGCATCGGGCAGTGAGCCGGTGGCAAATTCCTCTTTCGTTCGCACATCAAGCAGCAGTGCGTTGCCCACCGATACACCGCGTAGCTTGCGCCAGTAAACCGGTTTCATCTTTCCCGAAATGATGTTTTCGGCCACGTAGCCGGCTATGGCTACGGGGTCTTTGGCCGAAGAGTAGGGCGGTGCATAGGCGTGTTCCAAACGGGTGAGGTCGTAGATCGTTCCTTGCTGCTTGATAACCAAGGCCAATTCGTCAATGCGCTTGTCTACACCCCGATAGCCCACTGCTTGTGCGCCATAGAGCTTTCCGCTAGTAGGGTCGAAGGTGATTTTGATGCTCAGCTGCACCGCACCCGGATAGTACCCGGCATGCGAATTGCTGTGCGTGGTCGAGGACACGTAGGGTATGCCTGCCTGTTTCAATCGTTTGGCCGGCAATCCGGCCGATGCCACGGTGAGGTCGAACACCTTGGCGATAGAGGTGCCGATAGAGCCCTCGTAGGGTATTTGAGCACCCAGTAGGTTATCTGCTACAATGCGTCCTTGACGATTGGCTGGGCCGGCCAGGTAATTCAACCAAGGCTGACCTGTAATCGGGTGGCGAAACTCAATCGCATCCCCGATCGCGTAAATCGATTCGTCGGAGGTTTGCAGGTAATCGTTCACTGCAATGCCTCCTGCCGGACCTATGGTCAGTTCGGCTGCCCGTGCCAACGTAGTTTCGGGGCGCACACCGATGGATAGGATGACGATGTCTGATAGAATCGACTCCCCGTTTTGGAAGATGACCTTAATTTCTTTGCCTACCCGCTCGAACGAGGCCACGGCCTGCTCTAAGTAAAGATTCACCCCCTTGTTCATCAGCTCTTGGTGTACCAAAGCGGCCATGGATAAATCAATCGGAGCCATCACCTGATTGCCCATCTCAACAACAGAGACCTCTGCTCCAAGGTGGTGCAGGTTCTCGGCCATTTCGAGTCCAATGAATCCACCCCCGATAACCGCTGCACGGCGAATGCGGTGTTCGGTTACGTAGGCTTTAATATGATCCGTATCGGCCACGTTGCGTAGCGTAAAAATGCCTTCCGAGTCGATGCCCTGTAGTGGCGGACGCACGGGAACGGCCCCGGTCGAGATTACCAACCGATCGTAGCTCTCCTCGTAGGTGTCTTGGCTAGCGCGTCTTATCGTTAGCGTTTTCTTTCGCTTATCGATAAAGATCACTTCGTTCTCCACCCTTACATCAACGCGAAAGCGCACACCGAATGACTCGGGTGTTTGCACAAACAGCTTTTCGCGCTCCTCAATCACCCCACCTATGTAATAAGGTAATCCGCAATTGGCATACGATATGTATTTCCCTTTTTCAAGTAGAACAATTTCTGCCGTCTCGTCCGCTCTTCTGATGCGGGCAGCAGTAGTGGCGCCTCCGGCAACCCCTCCGATAATGATAATCTTCATTTTATAGTTTCGTTTAAATAGTTTCCTGTGGAAATAACGTCTGCCGGTTACTTATTGTTCACTCCACCGCTACTTTTTTTCTACTTTCGTCTTTTTACTCAAGAAATCGAGTCTTCAAGGGCTGTGGAAAGGGTGCAATTGCCTCCGATGTGGTCGGCTGGTTTGCTTTCATTCGAGTGGACTATGCTCAGGGGTAGTTTCATCACTGTGAAACAAAAGTTTCACCATGGAGAAACAAGAGTTTCACCGCTGAGAAACAAGAGTTTCACTGTGATGAAACTACTTTAAAAAAAACCGTTCTCCGGCAGGCAGAGGCGCCGGCATAGAGGCTCAATCAAGGTTTGCCTCGAACGTGGAGCAACGTTCCCCTTTCAGAGCAACTGTCGGCTGGTAAGTCTTACCCCGAATTTCATAAGATGTTTGTGCATTCCGTTGAATGGTTGAAAAGGCCGTGCAAAATAAAGCTTGGACAGTCCGCGCCAAAAAAGCTTGGCCAGACGGTGCAAAAGGCGTATATTTGTGCGCCCTATTTTACCCCCTTTACTTTAAAGAACTCAACCATGAGTAAGATTCTTATTATTGATGACGAAAGCCAAATTCGTAGCCTGTTGGTGCGGATGATGGAGCTGGAGGGATACGACGTATGTCAGGCAGGAGATTGTCGGACTGCCCTGAAACAAGTGGAGCTGTATGCGCCCGATGTAGCCCTATGCGATGTCTTTCTTCCCGATGGAAACGGCGTGGAGCTGGTCAAGGCAATCAAGAAAGCAGCCCCCAGAACCGAGGTGATTCTGCTTACCGCCCACGGCAACATCCCCGACGGGGTGCAAGCCATCAAGAACGGAGCGTTCGACTACATCACTAAGGGCGACGATCACAACAAGATTATTCCGCTGGTGAGCCGTGCTGCAGAGAAAGCCCGAATGAATGCCCGTTTGGAACAGCAGGAAAAAAAAGGATCGGGCAGGTATACGTTTTCCTCCATCACGGGGCAATCCAAACCCCTCAAAGCGGCCATTGTGCTGGCCCAGAAAGTATCGGCAACCGATGTGCCGGTGTTGCTCACCGGCGAAACCGGTACGGGCAAAGAGGTTTTTGCCCAAGCCATTCACTGCAACGGCAAGCGGGCCAAGCAAAACTTCGTAGCGGTGAACTGCTCCTCGTTTAGCAAAGAGTTGCTCGAAAGCGAGATGTTTGGGCACCGGGCAGGCTCGTTTACCGGTGCCACAAAAGACAAGAAAGGACTGTTTGAAGAGGCCGACAACGGCACCCTCTTTCTCGACGAGATAGGCGAAATGGCTTTTGAGATGCAAGCCAAGCTCTTGCGCATCCTTGAAACAGGTCAATACATTAAAATAGGCGATACGAAACCTACTCATGTTAATGTACGCATCATTGCCGCTACCAACCGCAACCTGCCCCAAGAGATTGTTGCCGGACGTTTTCGCGAAGACCTCTTCTATCGCCTGTCGGTAGTTGAAGTGCACCTGCCGCCCCTGCGCGAGCGGCAAGGAGATGTGAAGCTACTCGCCACTCACTTTGTGAACGATTTTGCTGCGAAGCTGGCACATCCCATCACCGAAATAGCACCCGCCTTTCTCGAAGCCTTGGAGCAGCAACCGTGGAGAGGAAACATTCGCGAACTGCGCAATGCCATGGAGCGCAGCCTCATTGTTTGCGAGGGCAATCGGCTCGATGTGTCCGACCTGCCGTTCGACATTCAGAATACCCATTACGAACAAGCAGACGGAGGCGGGATGGGGCGTTTTGAGCTTGCCGCCATGGAGAAACGGCACATTGCAAGGGTACTCGACTACACCAAAGGCAACAAGACCGAAGCCTCTCGGTTACTGAAAATAGGGTTGACCACGCTGTACCGCAAGATCGAAGAGTATAAGATAGGTTAACCTTTCAAAAGAGAGCGAACCTTACCAAAATGAAAGGGTTTATGTGATGTTGTTCACATAGACCCTTTCGTTTTATGCTGCTGTTTCTTAGCGCGTTGAGGGTCTGTTTTCTGCTTCTTCGGCTGTTTGGCATACCTTTGGCAAGAGAAGATGCGTAACCGCATAAAGTATAAACAATAAAACAGGTAAAAACAAAAGAGATTATGTACGCAGCACTATTTTTAGTAGGTATCGCCCTCTTCGGCTATTTGATATACGTACTTATCAAACCCGAAAAGTTTTAACCATACAAGCAGTAAAGAAAAGCAATGAATACAGAAGTAATAGGTATTGGCTAGCAGGTTCTCTTGATGATAGCGTTGAGCTATCCGTTGGGACGTTACCTGGCCAAGGTTTACAAAGGAGAGAAAACAGGATTGGACTTCATGCAGCCCATCGAGACCTTTATTTATAAGATAAGTGGCATCGACCCCAAAGAGGAGATGGATTGGAAGGCGTTCGTCAAGGCACTATTGGTGGTGAACGGCTTCTGGTTGGTTTGGGGCATGGTGCTGTTGCTCTCGCAAGGTTGGCTTCCGCTCAACCCCGATGGAAATGCGGCACAGTCGTTCGATCAGGCGCTGAATACCTCCATCAGTTTTCTGGTGAACTGTAACCTGCAACATTACAGTGGTGAAACGGGACTGACCTATTTCACACAACTGTTTGTTGTCATGTTCTTTCAGTTCATCACCGCCGCTACCGGTATGGCTGCTCTGGCCGGAGTCATGAAAGCCATGGCTGCGAAAACCACCCAAACCATTGGCAACTTTTGGCAACTGCTGGTGGTCAGCATCACCCGTGTGTTGTTGCCCCTGTCGCTGATCGTCGGTTTTGTCTTGATTCTTCAAGGCGTACCGATGGGCTTTGACGGCGCAATGAAACTAACCACCCTCGAAGGTGCCGAGCAAATTGTCTCACAAGGCCCCACGGCAGCCATCGTGCCCATCAAACAGTTGGGAACCAATGGCGGAGGCTACTTTGGCGCAAACGCTTCGCATCCGCTCGAGAACCCTTCCTACCTCACCAATATGCTCGAGTGCTGGTCTATTATGATCATCCCCATGGCGATGATCTTCGGGTTGGGCTTTTACCTCAAACGCAAGAAGCTGGCTTTCATCATTTACGGTGTCATGCTTTTGGCCTATCTCTTGGGCGTGGGGGCAAGTACATACATCGAGATGAAAGGCAATCCGCGCATTGACGCCTTGGGAATAGCGCAAACGGGAGGTGCCATGGAGGGCAAGGAGGTTCGCATCGGATCGGGTGCTACCGCTCTGTGGGGTGTAACTACAACGGCCACCTCCAACGGCTCGGTCAATGGCATGCACGACTCCATGATGCCCCTTTCGGGCACAATTCAGCTGCTCAATATGCAAATCAATACTTGGTTTGGCGGAGTAGGGGTGGGGTTCCTCAACTATTATACGTTTATCATCATCGCCGTGTTTATCAGCGGACTGATGGTGGGGCGCACCCCCGAGTTTCTGGGCAAGAAGGTCGAAGCCCGCGAAATGAAGATAGCCACCTTGGTGGCCCTGCTCCATCCGTTTGTTATTCTGGTGGGTACGGCACTGTCGACTTACCTCTTTGTGCATGCCCCCGGCTTCGTAGCCGGAGAGGGTGGTTGGCTCAACAACCCCGGCTTTCATGGTTTTAGCGAGCAGTTCTACGAATTCACCTCCTGTGCGGCCAACAATGGTTCGGGCTTCGAGGGACTGGGCGATAACACCCCGTTTTGGAACTATGCCTGCGCCGTGGTGCTCCTTGTGAGCCGTTACCTTCCCCTCATCGGGCAGGTGGCCATTGCCGGTATACTGGCCAAGAAGAAATTTATCCCCGAGAGTTCGGGTACACTGCAAACCGATACCGTAACGTTTGGACTGATGACTTTGGCCGTCATTGTGATCATCGCTGCGCTCTCTTTCTTCCCGGCACATGTGCTGAGCACCCTGGCAGAGCAGTTAAGTATGTAATCAACGAAGAGATTAAAAAGAGTATGAAAGAGAATAAAACCGCTTCTTTGTTTCAGAAGGAGCAAGTCAAAGAGAGCTTCAAGCAGTCGTTTGTGAAGCTCCATCCGCGGATGATGATTAAGAATCCGATTATGTTTACTGTAGAGATAGCCACACTGGTGATGCTGTTGGTCACCCTTTACTCCATTACGAACAGTTCGCAAGGTTCGTTTGGCTATAACTTGGCGGTGTTTATCATCCTGTTTACCACCCTGCTGTTTGCCAATTTTGCTGAGGCCATAGCCGAAGCGCGAGGCAAAGCACAGGCCGACAGCTTGCGCAAAACACGCCAAGAGACCCCCGCCCGTCTGCTCAGGGGCACGGTAACCGAGAACGTAAGCAGTTCGCAACTCAAAAAAGGAGATGTGTTTGTGTGCGACGCCGGCGATATCATTCCGGCCGACGGTGAGATTATCGAGGGGTTGGCCTCCATCGACGAGAGTGCCATTACGGGCGAGTCGGCTCCGGTGATTCGCGAAGCCGGAGGCGACAAAAGCTCGGTGACGGGAGGTACCAAGGTGCTTTCGGATCAGATCAAAGTAATGGTAACCACACAACCCGGCGAGAGCTTTCTCGACAAGATGATTGCCTTGGTAGAGGGAGCATCGCGCAAGAAAACGCCAAACGAAATTGCCTTAACCATTCTGCTGGCAGGGTTCACCCTGGTGTTTGTCATTGTGTGCATCACCCTAAAGCCTTTTGCCGATTACAGCGGGGCGGTGATTACCATTGCCTCTTACATTTCACTGTTTGTCTGCCTCATTCCCACCACCATCGGTGGGTTGCTCTCTGCCATTGGTATTGCCGGCATGGATCGTGCCTTGCGGGCCAACGTCATCACCAAGTCGGGCAAGGCGGTAGAGACAGCCGGAGACATCGACACCCTGTTGCTCGACAAAACGGGTACGATTACCATCGGGAACCGTAAGGCCACGAAGTTCTATCCGGTCGACGGAGTCGATGAGCGCAGCTTCATTGAAACCTGCCTGCTCTCCTCGCTTTCGGACGAAACGCCCGAGGGAAAGTCGGTCATCGAACTGGGACGCGATGCGGGTTTTCGCATGCGCAACCTGCGCACCACCGGTGCTCGCCTCATTAAGTTTACCGCCGAAACCAAATGCTCGGGGGTAGACTTGGTCGATGGCACACAGATTCGTAAAGGGGCTTTCGATGCCATTCGCAAGATAGCCGAATCAGCCGGAAACAGCTTTCCACCGGAGACCGAAGCGGCCATTACGGCGATCTCGAGCAACGGTGGCACACCCTTAGTCGTATCGGTCAACCGACAGATAACGGGGGTTATCGAGTTGCAGGATGTCATCAAACCGGGCATTCAAGAGCGGTTTCAACGCTTGCGCAAGATGGGGGTGAAAACCGTGATGGTGACGGGCGACAATCCGCTTACGGCCCGCTACATTGCCGAGATAGCAGGAGTCGATGACTTTATTGCCGAGGCCAAACCCGAGGACAAGATGAACTACATCAAGCGCGAACAAGAGGCGGGTAAACTGGTGGCGATGATGGGCGATGGAACCAACGATGCCCCTGCCTTGGCACAAGCCAACGTAGGGGTGGCGATGAACAGCGGCACGCAAGCAGCCAAAGAGGCCGGCAACATGGTCGATCTGGATAACGACCCCACGAAGCTGATTGAAATTGTGGAGATCGGTAAGCAGTTGCTGATGACCCGCGGCACGCTCACCACCTTCTCTATTGCCAACGACGTGGCCAAATACTTTGCCATCGTGCCTGCCCTGTTTATGGTGGCCATTCCCCAACTGGCTGCACTCAACATCATGGGCTTGCACTCGCCCGAAAGCGCCATCTTGTCGGCAGTGATTTTCAATGCCATTATCATTCCTGTACTGATTCCGTTGGCACTGAAAGGGGTGCAGTATAAACCCATCGGAGCGAGTGCTTTGCTTCGTCGCAACTTGCTCATTTACGGGCTGGGGGGGATGATTGTTCCATTCGTTGGCATCAAACTCATCGACTTAGTGGTGGGGCTGTTTGTTTAAAGCAAAGGTTTAGGATCATAAAAAGAAATAGAAAATGAAGAATGTAATGAAGTCCATCAAGATCACACTGGCCCTGTGCCTTTTTCTTGGGGTATTCTATGTGTTAGCGCTCTGGGCTTTTGCTCAGGTGGCAGGTCCCAATAGCGGCAATGCCGAGGTGATAACTGTTAACGGTCGCGTGGTAGGTGCTTCCCAAGTGGGGCAGCTGTTTACCAAAGAGATTTACTTTTGGGGGCGACCCTCTGCTGCCCGAAACGGTTACAATGCCGGTCGTTCGGGCGGTAGCAACAAAGGCGCTACCAACGAGGCTTACCTGGCCGAAGTGGAAGCTCGTGTCGATACCTTTTTGGTGCACCATCCCTACTTGAAGCGCAAAGACGTGCCGGCCGAGATGGTTACGGCAAGCGCCTCTGGGCTCGATCCTCACCTCACACCGGCTTGTGCTTATGTGCAAGCGAAGCGTGTGGCCGATGCACGTGGCATGAGCGAGGCCGAAGTGAAAGCCTTGGTAGACAAGTGGGTTGAAAAACCCCTATTGGGGCTCTTCGGAACCGAGAAGGTCAATGTATTGAAACTAAATGTAGCACTGGATGAAGCGGCAGGCCGGCACTAAGCCCCAAGCCCCAAGCTGAACCAGTTGATAAAGAGAGGAACGCCATGAGCATGAATAGAGAAGAGAACGTACAGCATTTTCTCGACCTGATACAGAAATCGCGTCGGGGAAAATTCAAGATCTACGTAGGCATGATAGCCGGCGTGGGTAAAACCTATCGCATGCTGCAAGAGGTACGCGAACTGATGGACAGTGGCGTGGATGTGCAGATCGGTTATGTGGAGACCCACGGACGTGCGGCAACGGAAGCGCTGCTCGACGGCTTGCCCGTTATTCCTCGCCGAAAGATATTCTACAAAGGTAAGGAGTTGGAGGAGATGGATCTTGAAGCCATTATTCGCCTGCATCCCGAGATCGTGATTGTAGACGAACTGGCGCATACCAATGTGGAAGGTTCGGTCAACGAGAAGCGTTGGCAAGATGTGATGGCACTGCTCGATGCGGGCATTAACGTGATTTCGGCCGTCAACATTCAGCACATCGAGGGGTTGAACGAAGAGGTGCAAGCACTTTCGGGCATTGAGGTCAAGGAGCGCATCCCCGATAGTGTGCTCGAAGAGGCAGACGAGGTGGTGAATATCGACCTCACCGCCGAGGAGCTGATTACGCGACTGAAATCCGGAAAGATCTATCGCCCCGAGAAGATTCAGCTGGCACTGAATAACTTTTTTAAGACCGAGAATATTCTTCAATTGCGCGAATTGGCGTTGAAGGAGGTGGCCCTGCGGGTGGAGAAGAAGGTAGAAAGCGAGATTACCAATATCGGACAGAGTTTTCGGCACGAACGATTTATGGCTTGCATCAGTAGTCATGAGCAGACACCGCGGCGCATCATTCGCAAAGCAGCTCGACTGGCCACGCGCTACAACACCTCCTTCGTTGCCCTGTATGTGCAAACCCCCGGCGAAAGCGTGGAGCGCATTGACTTGGCGCGACAGCGGCATCTGCTCAATCACTTTAAATTGGTCACCGAGCTTGGCGGAGAGGTGGTGCAGGTGCAATCGCGCGATGTGCTCGGGAGCATTGTGACGGTGTGCAGCGAGAAACAGATTACCACCGTTTGCATGGGTAGCCCGAGGCTTCGTTTTCCTGCTGTGCTTTGTCGGTTACTGAGCTATCGAAAATTTGCGAAGGAACTGGCTAAAGCTAACATCGATTTGATTATACTTGCATAAAATTTGTCGTTATGAATATTAAAACGAAGCTTCTGCTTGGCGTGGGGCTGCTGGCCGGAATGATTATCCTGCTGGTTATCTTCTCTGTAGTTAACTTGGAACTGCTTACGGCTACCGAGCCCAATAGCCCTGAGGCACTCCCTGCTTTGCAGCGTGCGTTGCTGTGGATCTCGATCATTGGGGGTGTTTGTATCGTGATCAGTCTGTTTCTGTTTGCTTGGTTGCCCCGCTCCATCGACAAGCCCATCAAAATGCTTACCCGAGGCATTCTCGAGATAGCCAATCACAACTACGATAAGCGCCTTGAACTGAATAACAATGAAGAGTTTAGCGAGGTCGTCGATGGATTCAATCGCATGGCCGAGCACCTGACCGAGTACCGCCTCAGTACGTTGTCTGATATCCTATCGGCCAAGAAGTTTCTCGAAGCCATTGTCAACAGCATCAACGACCCCATCATCGGGCTGAATAGAGAGCGTGAGGTTCTCTTTATCAACAACGAAGCACTCAACGTGCTCAATTTAAAACGAGAGCATGTCATCCGCCACTCTGCCGAAGAACTTTCGTTGAAGAACGATCTCTTGCGCCGCCTCATTCGCGAACTGGTTACACCCGGACAGAAGAAGGAGCCACTCAAGATTTATGCCGACAACAAGGAGAGCTACTTCAAGGCATTCTATATCCCCATTGTGAGCGGGAGTACGGAAGGTGTCCCTGCTCAATCGGCTAATCTGGGCGATGTGATTCTGCTGAAGAACATCACCGAGTTTACCGAGCTTGATTCGGCCAAAACCACCTTCATCTCTACCATCTCGCACGAACTGAAAACGCCTATTTCGGCCATCTTAATGAGTCTGCAACTGCTCGAAGACAAGCGGGTGGGCGAGCTCAACGAAGAGCAGGTACAGTTGTCGAAAAGCATCAGAGAGAGCAGTGAACGGCTGCTGAATATTACCGGCGAACTGCTTAACCTGACGCAGGTTGAGGCAGGCAAACTGCAACTGATGCCGAAAATAACGAAACCAATCGAACTCATCGACTATGCCATCAAGGCCAATCGCGTACAGGCGGATAAGTTTAACATTCAGCTGGAGGTAGCGTATCCCGAAGGGAAAGTCAGCAAGCTATTTGTGGATAGTGAGAAGATTGCCTGGGTGCTCACTAACCTGCTGAGCAATGCTATTCGCTACTCTAAGGAGAATAGCCGTGTGATTATTGGTGCCCGTCAAGATGGTGAATACATCGAGCTCTTTGTGAAAGATTTTGGTAAAGGCATCGATCCGCGCTACCACCAGAGTATCTTCGATCGCTACTTCCGCGTGCCGGGCACCAAGGTGCAAGGAAGCGGATTGGGGCTTTCGATCTCGAAAGACTTTGTGGAGGCGCACGGCGGCACGCTTACTGTAGAGAGCGAGTTGGGTAAAGGCAGCCGATTTGTGATTAGGTTAAAGACCTAACAACGAATGGGTCGGAATCTTGCGAGGCAAAAGTTTTGATCCTTTGTGCCTTGGAAGGTTCCGACCCATTCGTCTTTTGATTTCATGCTTCGAGCGGTTTGTTGCTTTGTTTGAAGCAGTTTATTGCTCAGCTAATGCGCCCTTAGAGCTAGTACGAACTTAGCGTTAACGTAGCCTAACTGTTAACGCGCTCTTACTGTTGCTGTGGCTGTGCAGGTTGAACCTGGCGTCTGTGAGCCGGGTTATGTCCTTGTCGGGCTTTTCCCTGCTTGCGTTGGCTAAACTCCCGCTTGAACTTGTCGGCATTGCCTCTTTCCGTTTGGTAAATCTTTGCGATCTGTTTCGGAGTCAGTAGCTTGCGGAATTCGTTGTAATATTTCTCACGAATATCCAGTATCTTGCGACTTTGGGCAAACTGCTCTTTAATCTGTTTCTCTACCTCAGCATCCGTAAGCACCGGTTTTACGGCCGGTTTGGCCTCTGTTGTTTGGTTTCTTACGCCCGAAGGTCTGTTCCCTCTTCCTGCTTGATTCATCACTCTACATGCGCGAAGCTCTTCCAAGTATCGGGTGTAGACAGGGGTGAACTTAGCTGCCGTAGCATCATCGAGCATCAGCGCCTTTACCATCTGACTGCTTTGCAACTGTATCATCTGCTCTTGGGTGGGGCGTTGTTTCCCTGTTCTATCCGCTTTATTTTGAGCAGATAACGTCATTTGGCTTCCTATGAATAAGACGGCCAATAATACATACATACTTTTCTTCATCGTTGCTTCTTGTTTTAGTTAATTGTTAATTTATAAATAAATCGTTGGCTGAGAAGTTGACGAGCTCTTCCAACTCCTCATCCGAAAGTTCATTAATCCATTGGTCGGACTGATCGAAACTAGCTTTGACGGTTTCGACAGTCAGCATCTTCGAGGAGGGTGTTGTATCGGTTTCTGTATCCCGGATAGAGGGAGCAAACAGAAACCCGATAAACAGTGCTGCAAGGGTTAAGGTAGTAGAGATAATCATTCGCACCTTGCGCTTGCGGCGTTGTAGCTTCAGAGTGCGCTTAAGCACCTTGTCTTGCATTTGTTCGAAAAAGCCATCAGGCGTACGATAGGGGGTTTGTTTGCCTATGTTATCAAAATCAAAATCCTTATTCATCCTGTTATCTGTTTAATATATACTCTTTTATCTTATTCTTCGCATAGTGATAGTTCACTTTGAGTGTTTCGACCTTGCTGTCTAAAATAGAAGCAATTTCGTTGTAGTCCAGTTCATCATAATAGCGCAAATGGAACACAATGCGCTGCCTCTCGGGCAGAGACAGTATGGCCTCTTGAAACTTCACCGCCAGCTCGTTGTCATAATCAATATAGTCGGAGGCTTTGAGCTTATTCATTAACTCTTTCTGAACTTCTTGTTCCGAAATCACTTGCTCGGTGCGTTTATTTAAAAAGCGGATACACTCGTTGGTTGCTATTCGGTAGATCCACGTGCTCAATGAACTTTCGTTTCGAAATTGATCTAAATGGCGAAACACACGGATGAATACCTCTTGAAGGATATCCTCTGCCTCTTCGTGAGACACCACCATCCGCCGGATATAGTGATACATCGGCTCTTGAAAGTGATTCATAAGTAACTTGAATCCCTGTTCGGGGTTCGAAGCACACGTTTCACGGATTTTATCTTCTTTGATCATCGATTTTCTTCTGAGCTTTATACGTTAGAACGGATAAGGGGTGTGAAGTTAAACTGGAGGCTGCGATTTTTGTATTTATTAAGAGAAGGGCGAAAAGAACGAAACTTCCGAGTGAGGAAAAGCGGAGTGTAGATGGATGGGTATAAAAAAGAAAAACGCCCAGAGGTGGAAGCCCTCCAAACGTCTTATCTATAAGTCTTTCGACTTGGTAGCGGGACGGAGAATTGAACTCCGGACCTCATGATTATGAATCATGCGCTCTAACCAACTGAGCTATCCCGCCATCATTTCCTGATTGCGGGTGCAAAGATATAGCATTTTCTGTAATCACCAAAATATTCGATAAAAAAAACTCGCTAATCTGTTCTTTTTTCCCTCGAATAGCTCCGGGAAAGATCGTTAGCAGATAGAAATGATGCTTTATGGAATAAAGTAGTTGAAAGATAACATGGAATCAGAAAAAAGTATCTATCTTGCTGCACACAAAAGTTAATAAAGCTATGAAAACAGAGAAAATACATTTGGAGTACCCTCTGAGTGCAACTTCTAAAAATATACTTTGGGCGGCTATCAGTACGCCATCGGGGTTAGAAGATTGGTTTGCAGATAATGTGATATCGAAAGACAAAAACGTGATGTTCCATTGGGGAAAAACAGAAGAGAGAGAGGCGGAGATAATCGCTATAAGGGCATTCTCCTTTATTCGGTTCAGGTGGTTGGATGATGAGAATGAGCGCGATTACTTTGAACTTAAAATGAATTACAATGAACTGACCGGTGACTTTATGCTCGAAATAACCGATTTCGCAGAACCCGGTGAGGCCGCTGATCTGGAAGATCTGTGGAGCTCTCAAGTAGCTAAATTAAGAAGAACTTGTGGTTTTTAGTTAACTTTCAGTCAAAAATTTCCTACGCTCCTTTTTTTGTGCTAATTTTGCATCTCAATCGCATGAACTTGATTATAAGATGCTACGCATAAAAAGACTAGATATATTTATCGTTAAGAGTTTCGCTACACTCTTTATAGGCACATTCTTCATTTGTCTCTTTATCTTCATGATGCAGTTCTTGTGGAGATATGTAGACGAGTTGGTGGGCAAGGGGTTGGAGATGAGTGTAATGGCTCAGTTTTTTTTCTACTCTGCACTTAGTCTAGTCCCAGTTTCGTTGCCCTTGGCAGTGCTATTGGCATCGTTAATCACTTTTGGAAACTTTGGCGAGCGGTATGAGCTGTTGGCTATGAAAGCCGCAGGTATTTCTCTTATCAAAATTATGCGTCCGCTTATGGTATTTGTCTGCTTTCTGGTGGGCATCTCTTTTTATTTTCAGAATGTAATAGCCCCGATAGCGCAAGCTAAGTTGGGTACATTACTCATCTCAATGAAACAAAAATCGCCCGAGGTAGACATTCCCGAGGGCGTTTTCTATGCTGAAATTCCAGGCTATAATCTCAAAGTAGGGCACAAAGACCGCAAAACGGGCGTGCTTTACGATGTGTTGATTTATAATCTGGCAGATGGATTTGAGAACACGCGTGTGATTTATGCTGATTCGGGGCGTCTTGAGATGACTTCGGACAAACAGCATCTTTACCTGCATCTATATAGTGGCGAGTTGTTCGAGAACCTCAAAAGCCAGAATATGAGCTCGCAGAATGTACCTTACCGCCGCGAAACATTCAAAGAGAAACATTCGATTATTCAATTCGACTCTGATTTCAACATGGCTGATGCCAGTATCATGAGCAACCAATCTTCGGCTAAGGATATGAAAATGTTGCAAGCCTCTATCGACTCAATGGTAGTGTTGGGCGATAGCATCGGGCGACAATACTATCAGGAAGCATCCAGCGGTGTTTATCGCAAACAGACCGGGCTGACAAAAGAGGACACGTTGAAAATAGAAACGGCAACGTTGGCAGCCTACAACGTGGATAGCCTTTATCAGGCGGCAACCTTGATGCAAAAACAACGAGTGATCTCTTCGGCAGTGACCCGTGCCGAAAATCTGGCAAGCGACTATAGCTTCAAGAGCTTCTCAATGGATGCAAACGACTATAGCATTCGAAAACATAAAACCGAATGGCACAAGAAATTAACCATCTCGCTCTCCTGTCTGCTCTTCTTCTTTATCGGAGCGCCGTTGGGAGGAATTATTCGCAAAGGAGGATTGGGGATGCCGGTTATTGTTTCGATACTTGTCTTTATAATCTACTACATCATTGACAATAGCGGTTATAAAATGGCTCGCGACGGTAAGTGGATTGTATGGATGGGCATGTGGACGAGCTCGGCCGTGCTGGCCCCATTGGGGGTGTTTCTTACCTATAAGTCAAACAATGATTCCGTAGTACTCAATACCGATGCTTATGTAGCGTGGTTCAAGAAGGTCGCGGGCATTCGCAGTCTGCGGCATCTTACTAAAAAGGAGGTTATCATTCACGATCCCGAGTACCTACGTATCCCTGCCGAGCTGAACGCTCTTTCGACCGATTGTAGCATGTATGCTCAAGAGCGTCGGTTAACCAAAGCGCCTAACTACTTCCGACTTTGGATGGAGAGTGGGCAGGATTACGACATTATACGGATTAATGACCGCTTGGAACGTTTGGTTGACGAACTCTCGAACACCAAATCGGTTACTTTGCTCAATGCGCTCAATCAGTACCCCATTATAGCCGTAGCAGCCCATCTCCGCCCATTTCATCAACATTGGTTGAATATTGTGGCGGGATTGGTGGTTCCCGTGGGACTCTTTTTCTACTTTAGAATCTGGGCGTTTCGCATTAGACTGAACAAAGACATGGAGCGGATTATCCGAAACAATGAAGAAATAATAAACATCATACAGACTAGCATTAAATGATCATGGAAAAAATAAAACTGAATACGATAGAAGAGGCAATTGCCGAATTCAAAGAGGGTAATTTTGTTATTGTAGTTGACGACGAAGACCGTGAAAATGAAGGCGATTTTATTATCGCTGCCGAGATGATAACGCCCGAGAAGGTCAACTTTATGATGAAGCATGGGCGTGGTGTGCTTTGTGTACCTATCACTGAGGAGCGTTGTGAAGAGTTAGAGTTAGAGATGCAAGTCTCTTCGAACACCTCTATCTATGAAACACCGTTCACCGTGACAGTCGACCTGCTCGAAGGGTGTACTACCGGTGTGTCGATGCACGATCGGGCTGCAACCATCCGTGCCTTGGCCGATCCTACGTTGGATCCTAGCGCTTTGGGACGCCCGGGCCACGTGAGCCCTTTGCGTGCACGTTCGCGCGGTGTATTGCGTCGAGCAGGACATACGGAAGCTACCGTCGATCTGGCCCGATTGGCGGGACTCTATCCGGCAGGTGCATTGATCGAAATTATCAACGAAGATGGCACCATGGCGCGTCTGCCTGAACTGATGGAGGTAGCCCGTCGCTTTGATATGAAGATTATCTCGATCAAGGATTTAATTGCTTATCGCTTGAAACAGGAATCGATTGTAGAGAAAGGGGTAGAGGTAGATATGCCTACGCAGTACGGACACTTTCGCCTGATCCCTTTCCGTCAGAAATCGAACGGATTAGAGCATGTAGCACTGATTAAAGGCGAATGGGAAGAGGACGAATCGGTACTGGTACGTGTGCACTCATCGTGTGCTACCGGCGATATCTTTGGCTCGTATCGTTGCGAATGTGGCGAACAACTTCACAAAGCCATGGAGAAGATTGAAGCAGCCGGCAAGGGTGTTATTGTGTACATGAATCAAGAGGGGAGAGGCATTGGTTTGATGAACAAGATGGCTGCCTACAAACTTCAAGAAGAGGGTTTAGACACGGTAGATGCCAACCTGCACCTCGGCTTCAATGCAGATGAACGCGATTACGGCGTAGGTGCACAGATTTTGCGCGAGGTCGGTGTCACGAAGATGAGACTGTTGACCAACAACCCCGTAAAGCGTATCGGCTTAGAGGGATACGGACTGAAGATCACCGAAAATGTACCCCTTGAGGTTACGGCCAATGAGCATAACGAACGTTACCTGAAGACGAAAAAAGAGCGAATGGGACACACGCTACATTAAATTAAGTAAAAGTGTCGATTTGTTTTTATATTTCCGTTATTATAACTAGTTTTGCAATCAATATCACCAAATAACAATAAAAGAGATACAAAATGAACCAATTATCAGACCGTTTGAACAGCTTGTCTCCATCTGAGACACTGGCGATGTCGCAAAAGAGCGCTGAGCTAAAGGCACAGGGCATTGATGTTATTAATTTGAGTGTAGGCGAGCCCGACTTTAATACGCCCGAACACATCAAAGAAGCTGCAAAAAAGGCTGTAGACGATAACTTTTCGCGCTACTCTCCAGTTCCGGGCTACCCCGGCTTACGTAATGCCATTGTGGAGAAACTGAAAAAAGAGAATGGTCTGGAATATACCGCTGCTCAGATTTCGTGTGCTAATGGTGCCAAGCAATCTGTTTGTAACGCTGTATTGGCATTGATCAATGCAGGCGACGAGGTTATCATCCCGGCCCCCTATTGGGTGAGTTATCCGGAGATGGTGAAATTGGCCGAAGGTACTCCTGTGATTGTTTCTGCCGGTATTGAACAAGATTTTAAAATTACTCCTGCGCAACTTGAAGCAGCGATCACTCCGAAAACCAAAGCAATTATCCTTTGTTCGCCATCGAATCCTACCGGTTCGGTGTACAGTAAAGAGGAGTTGGCCGGTTTGGTTGAGGTGTTGGCGAAGCATCCACAAGTCATTGTGATTGCCGACGAAATCTACGAGCACATCAGCTACATCGGAAAGCACCAGAGCATTGCTCAGTTTCCGGGCATGCAGGAGCGTACGGTGATTATAAACGGAGTATCCAAAGCATACGCCATGACAGGCTGGAGAATTGGTTTCATGGCTGGTCCGCAGTGGTTAGTTAGTGCTTGCAACACGTTGCAGGGACAATACACCTCGGGCCCTTGCTCTGTATCTCAAAAAGCGGCCGAAGCGGCTTATACGGGTACTCAAGCTCCGGTTGAGGAGATGCGTGTAGCCTTTGAGCGTCGTCGCAACCTGATTGTACAGTTAGCGAAAGAGGTTCCGGGTTTTGAAGTGAACGTGCCCGAAGGTGCTTTCTATTTGTTTCCCAAATGCGACCACTACTTTGGCAAGACTGCCGGCGATCGTAAGATAGAGAATTCGGCTGATTTAGCGATGTATTTGCTCGAAGTAGGTCATGTGGCTTGTGTAGGTGGTGCTGCGTTCGGTGCTCCCGACTGCATCCGCATGAGTTATGCTACCAGTGATGAAAACATTGTAGAGGCTATTCGTCGCATCAAAGAAGCGTTGGCGAAACTGAAATAAAGAGTCTCTCATTACTCATTTAAAAAGGCTGCTTCCGATAAGGAAAGCAGCCTTTTACTTTTCGTCTGATTGTTATTATTCAGCCGGATGAATTGCTTCAGAAGGACAAACATCTGCGCAAGTACCGCAATCGGTACAAACATCTGGGTTGATTACATAGATATCACCTTCAGTGATAGCTTCAACTGGACACTCGTCTATACAAGTTCCGCAAGCAATACAATCGTCATTAATTACGTAAGCCATTTTGTTTCTATTTAAAATTATTAGTACTAATTTCTGAGACAAAAATACATGTTTTATTCATTACTTTGCAGCAAACTCTATTAAAATGCCTTAATTCGTACTGATTCTAAATAAATCGACAATAATACGTTAATGAAGTTTAGTTAATCGCTATATAAAGTAAACTCCAACAGGTTTGTGTTCACTTTCTACTTTGAATAGCTTCTTTTTTATTACTTTTGCACGAGATATAGTAAACTGTTTACATACTTATATAGTCACATGCCATTAAATTTACCCGATAAACTACCTGCGATAGAGCTGCTCAAGGAAGAGAACATCTTCGTGATTGATAATTCGCGTGCCACGCAACAAGACATTCGTCCGCTGCGTATAGCCATTCTCAACCTCATGCCGTTGAAGATAACCACCGAAACCGACTTGGTGCGTCTGCTCTCCAATACCCCTTTGCAGATTGAAATCTCCTTTATGAAGATCAAAAGTCATACGTCAAAGAACACCCCGGTTGAGCACATGGAGACATTCTATACCGATTTTGACGAGATGTCGCATGAGAAGTACGACGGCCTGATCATTACCGGCGCACCGGTAGAGCAGCTTGACTTTGAACAAGTGGGTTATTGGCCCGAAATCACCACCATATTTAACTGGGCACGTACGCATGTCACCTCTACGCTTTACATCTGCTGGGCAGCGCAAGCGGGACTGTACCATCACTACGGTGTGCCTAAGCATGCACTGGATCAGAAGATGTTCGGAATCTTTCGTCACCAAACGCTCGATCCGCTGCATCCCATCTTCCGTGGGTTCGATGATGTGTTCTATGTTCCGCACAGCCGTCACACGGAGGTGCGTAAAGAGGATATCCTTCAGGTTCCGGAACTGACACTGCTCTCTGAGTCGGAGGAGTCGGGAGTGCATCTGGTCGCTGCCCGTGGCGGACGCGAGTTTTTCGTGACCGGACACTCGGAATACGCTCCGCTAACGCTGGATGCCGAATACCGACGTGATGTGGATAAAGGCCTCTCGATAGAGATGCCCTGCAACTACTACATAGACAATGATCCCGATAAAGGACCGTTGGTGAGCTGGCGCGGGCATGCCAATCTGCTGTTTGCCAATTGGCTGAACTACTTCGTTTATCAGGAAACGCCATATAACATTGAAGACATCACATGAACAAGCAACGTAAAATAGAACTGCTGGCTCCGGCCAAGAACTTGGAGTGTGGCATCGAAGCCATCAACCACGGTGCCGATGCGGTATACATCGGTGCGCCAAAGTTTGGTGCGCGTGTGGCAGCCAACAATTCGCTCGAAGATATTGCAGCGTTGGTTGCGCATGCTCATCTGTATAATGCTCGCATCTACGTCACCCTCAACACCATTCTCAAAGACGAGGAGTTGAAGGAGACCGAAGAGCTGATTCACGAACTGTACCGCATCGGGGTCGATGCGCTGATTGTGCAAGATATGGGCATTTTGAACTTAAACCTTCCACCCATCCCCCTGCATGCCAGCACACAAACCGATAACCGCACGCCCGAGAAAGTTCGCTTTCTGGCCGATGCCGGTTTCCGTCAGGTCGTTTTGGCGCGCGAACTCTCTTTGCGCGAGATTCGGGAGATCCACACGGCTTGTCCCGATGTGCCGCTCGAAGTCTTTGTGCACGGTGCGCTTTGCGTGAGCTACAGCGGTCAGTGCTACATCAGTGAGGCACGTTCCGGTCGCAGTGCCAATCGGGGGGCTTGTGCTCAGTTCTGCCGCATGCCGTTCAATCTGGTCGATGCCGATGGGAAGATCATCGCTCAGGAGAAGCACCTGCTTTCGCTCAAAGACCTCAATCAAATAGATGAACTGGAGCAACTGCTCGATGCCGGCGCTTCATCGTTCAAGATCGAAGGTCGGTTAAAGGATGTCTCTTACGTAAAGAACGTCACTGCTGCCTATCGCAAGGCGTTAGACCGAATATTTGCGCGCCGCACGGAGTACGCAAGTGCCTCTTCGGGCACTACCCGCTTCGATTTTACGCCGCAGCTTGACAAAAGTTTCAGTCGTGGCTTTACATCGTACTACCTGCACGGTCGTGGAGCCGATGTGGCATCGTTCGATACGCCCAAGTCGCTGGGCGAGGAGATGGGAACGATGAAAGAAATACGTGACAACTACCTGGTAGTGGCCGGAGTGAAGCCGTTTAACAACGGCGACGGTGTTTGTTACATCGATGAACAAGGCAAGCTGCAAGGTTTCCGCGTCAATCGTGTCGATGCCAATAAGCTTTACCCTCAAGAGATGCCGCGCATCAAACCCCGCACGGTGCTTTATCGTAATTTCGATCAAGAGTTCGAGCGCGTGCTTGCCCGCAAATCGGCCGAGCGGAAGATAGCCGTTACCTTGTCGCTGACCGAGAATAATTTCGGCTTCTCCCTTACCCTAACCGATGAGGATGCTAACAGCGTTACCCTGGCACTGCCTTATACTAAGGAGTTGGCGCGTACCCCGCAAACCGACAACCTAAAAACGCAACTGGCCAAACTGGGCAATACACCCTTTGAGGCAACGCGCATTGATATCGACTTCACCGATAACTGGTTTCTTCCAGCGTCGGTGCTTGCCGACCTTCGTCGCCAAGCCACAGAGCAGCTACTGGCTGCCCGGCGCATCAACTACCGTCAAGAGCGCGTAGTACTGAAGCCTACCACGCATCCTTTTCCCCAAACCACATTGACCTATCTGGGCAATGTCATGAATGCACAAGCTGCTTCGTTCTACCAAAGTCACGGTGTGCAATCCATCGCTCCGGCTTTCGAGAAAGAGCCCGTGCCCGATGCCGTGCTGATGTTCAGCAAGCACTGCCTGCGTTACAGCATGGGTTGGTGCCCCGTCCATCAACGCCGGCTTTCGCCCTATAAAGAACCCTATTATTTGGAGTCGACCGATGGCAAACGCTACCTCCTGACGTTCGATTGCAAGAACTGCCAAATGAAAGTGAGCGCGGTATGAGAAATGAGATTCACCACAGAGGACACAGAGCACGCAGAGGTTATACATTGAAAACCTCTGTGCCCTCTGTGTCCTCTGTGGTGAATCCGGCAATGGCTATCCTAGTGAATATCCTGCTCGTCTTTCTGCTCACCGCCTGCCACTATCCTCGTCCCGATCTCTCGTCCGAAGCACTCAGTGCCAAGACCAAAGACTCGTTGACCTATCTCTATGAGCGGCATTACACCTATAACACCAACCTCGAAGTACAAGCCGATTCGGTTGTGCTTGAGCGATTGCCTATCAAGGATTCCTACCTCACCTTACATAAAGACGATCGTGTGGTGGTGGCCGAGTTTGCCGTTCATCCTACGGATAGTGTCGATAGCATCTGGGTGAAGCTTGCCCACTCGCAGGAGGAGCAGGGATGGATTCGCGAGAAAGAGTTGATCCGTTCGTTTGTACCTACCGATAGCATTTCGCAATTCATTTACCTGTTTAGCGATACACATGCCTCGTACTTCGTTATTATTTTTGCGCTGTTTGTGGGTGTGTACCTTTTTCGTGCATTCCGCCGCAAGCAGTTGCAGTTGGTTTATTTCAATGACATCAACAGCCTCTATCCGTTGCTGCTTTGCTTGCTGATGGCTTTTAGCGCCACCCTCTACGAGAGCATGCAGGTGTTTACTCCCGACACGTGGCGGCATTTTTACTTCAACGCCACGCTATCCCCTTTCAAGGTGCCGTTCGTATTGTCGGTGTTCCTGCTTAGCATCTGGTGCATCATCGTGCTGTTGCTGGCTGTGATCGACGAACTGTTTCGGCAACTCACCCCGGCTGCTGCTGTATTCTACCTGTTGGGTTTGATGTCGTGTTGCATCTTTTGTTACTTCTTCTTTATCCTTACCACACCGATTTACATTGGTTATCTCTTTCTGGTCTGCTTTGCGTGGGTGTTTGTGAAGCGGTTGCGCAGTTATAAAAGACATCGGTATAGTTGTGGAAACTGCGACACCAAGTTGCGTGAGAAAGGGGTTTGCCCGCACTGCGGAGCTATCAACGAATAAAAGTATACATTTACCTCCCACGCAGCACTGTTTTGTCAAGAGTAGTTTTATGGAGAATTAACGATTACAGGCGTGAGTAAATGTCCTTTAGGTAAGAGATACCCATTCGTCGAAAGTTAAACTCCCTTTTTGTATCAGAGGTACCATCTTGGTATCCGACAAGTGTACTCTTTCTTTTTGTTTGCACGGTTCTCTCGGAGCAAATGAACCGTGCATTGAGCCGAAATGAACCGTGCACAACGGGTGAATGAACCGTGCGCACAAAAAGAAAGAGGGAGGCCGAAGCCTCCCTCTTTACATCTAGTTCTGTCTCAAACTAATTCATGATTACACTGACAAATATACAACATGAAACAGACAAAATCAAGCTTTTCGCTCTTTCTTTTTAGAATCGGCAGCGAATATCTATGCCCAGTTGCATGGGGCGTCCTCGTTGTTCGAATCCGTTGCCCATGGATTCAAAGTAGAAGGCTTGGTACTTTTTGTCTAATGCATTGCGCACCCATAAAGCAACCGCCCCATTCCCTTTTTCGAGGCTTACGCGACCGTTCAGTGTGCCGTAGAAGGCTTGGCTGGCAGCGTTGTTTTCGGTCCAGAAGATGCGTCCGGCAGCGTTGTAGTTGGCATTGAGTTGTACGCGGTCGAGCCAGTAGCGGGGTGCCAGTGTAAAGAGGTATTGCGCGCCTAGGTTGAAGGTGTGCTTGGGCACAAAGGGAACATAATTTCCGTTGTAATTGATATCTACATATCCATCCTTGGTTTTTGTATTGGTGATGTAATCGCTGAAGGTGGCATAGGTATATCCGTAGTTAGCGTTCAGGCTTAACTCATCGGTTAGGTTTACGCGTACTGCAGCCTCCGCACCATAACTTTGGCTTTTACCGGCATTGACCGTGATGCGTCCCAGTCCGCTTTCGGCAAACTTGGCAATCTGTTGATCGCGTGTGTCCATGTAGAACGCTGCCAGATCCATCCATAGCTTTCCGTCCCAGAGCGTAAGGTGTGTGCCCACTTCGTAGTTCCATGCATATTCGGGTTTGTAGGTGATGGCAGCCTCCACTTGTTCGGGGGTGAGTGTAGCAACTTCGCTACCAGGGCGTGCAGCTAGCTGTCCGCTGATGACGTCTGAGAACATCTGAATGTTGTACCCTCCCGACCGGTAGCCTCGGCTCACCGATGCATACAGGTTGTTCTGTTTGTTGAAGTCATATTTCAGCGCAAACTTAGGCAATAGTTGCAGGTAGTCGTTATCCGCTTTCCCATGAATGTTGGCTTCTTGTGTACCTGCCGGGCCCATCGGTACATTGTTTCTATACATTTGATACTTCATAGCGGCCGAAGAGTTGTAGTCAATCTCTATCTTTTCATAATCCAGTCTCAGTCCGATTGTGGCCGATAAGCCTTCCGTCAGCAGGTCATTGAATGTTGATTCGTGGAACAGTGCAACGCCCATCGTAGGCGTATCGAACGATCCCGGGATGCCGAATTGATCATCCAGCAGATCCATTCTCATGGGCGTGTTGCTCATTTGTCCGTTGATCATGCTCTCGATCATTCCGATACCGTCTTTCTTGAACGTAACAGGCGCATTGGTATCGAGCCATTGGTAAAAACCAAAAGCACCCGCTACCCAGTCCCAACGGCGGTTGTTGCCCTGACTCTTGAAGGTAATCTCCTCGGTAAGCGTTTTCTGTCTTTGCTTCTGCTCAAGCGTATAAGTATCGTCTCTGAGAAAATCTTGATCGATAAACATACGGTCTTTGAGCTGCTGAAAGCCTGTAACAGAGCTTAGCACGAAACCGTTGCCCCGATACTCCAGATTCAATCCCGTATTGAGCAGGTTGCGGTAGTAGCTGCTTGGGTCGTTGTTGGTTATCTTGCCGATATCCTCTGCATGTCTCTCTGCCTTGGGGTTGGCTGCTCCGGTATAGAAGTAAGGATATCCGCCTTGATCGCTATATTCGTAGCTCACGTTGAGGTCGAGCTTCAGGTTATCCGTGGGCAAAAAAATACCTCGAAATCGTCCGCCGGCCGCATTCGTTTTGTCCACTCGTTTACCGGTGTCGCTGTGTTTGAAGAATCCCCCTGCATGCTCATAGAACGCTCCCGTAGAGAAAGCAAACTTCTCTGATGCGCGGTGATAGTGCGTTACCGATGCATTGTAATTGTTGTACGATCCTGCGCTCAGACGCAAGTCTGTGCCCTGATAGGTGAAGGGCGATTTGGTGTGTACTTTGATGAGTCCGCCCATCGTATTGCGCCCGTAGAGCGTGCCTTGCGGTCCGCGCAACACATCGATGCGTTCAATATCGGCGTAGTTGAAGTCGAAAGCCGACTTGTCAATGTAGGGTACATTGTCAACATACAACCCTACCGAAGGGGTGTTGATGCGCGACCCGATGCCGCGAATGTAAATGGCCGAGGTGAGTTTCGAACCATAATCGGGGATGAAGATGTTGGGAACTATCGAGGTGAGGTCTTTGATCGATTTCACCTGATTGGCCTGCATCTCTTTTTGCGAGAGCAGGGTTACCGCTGTGGGTTGTTGGCGTAGTTTGCGGTTCTCTTTCGGCGAGGCTATCACTACAATCTCTTCTACATCTACCACCTTGAGGGTGTCTTTAGGGAGTTCATCGGCCCACGCATTTGCTGTTGCCAGCAAGGCAAGGGCTACGAGTAACGTGTTTCTTCTCATTGTTTCTTCTTTTGGGTGCAAAGTAACGATAAACTTACGAGTTGGGCAATCCTCATTTATTAGGATTCTGCTTCTTGTTTAATTGAATTATATCCGGTCGGCCTCTATGTATCCGTTCATGACCGCATAGATGGTAAGTCCCGACACCGACTTGATGCCCAGTTTCTCGGTAATGTTCTTGCGGTGCGTGATAACGGTGGTGAGGCTGATGTTTAGCTTGTCGGCAATCTCTTTGTTGATGAGCCCTTTGGTGAGCAGTACGAGCACCTCTATCTCGCGCGTCGACAGGTCGTGCTTGCTCGTCCCACTCGGTGTTGAGGAGTGGTGGTAAGGCTCGGTGGGGTGTCCGTCGCGGTGAGCCTGCTGGTGCAGTTTGAGGATATCCTTTACCAATCGCTCTTCGGGTTGATAGATGTTGAGTGTGGGCATGCCCACCAGTTGCAGCGGTTGGCTTTCGCCCCCTGCAAGCACAATGGTTTTTGGCTTGCGGGGAAGGAAGAAAGCGGTGTGCTCTACATAGATTTGTGCCGAAATGAAGTAATGGGCATACATATCGGGCGTGTCATCCATCAGCGCTGCGAAGCTGCTGAACGACCGTAGGATTGCCGACGGAATCATCCGTTCGAGAATCGCGGTGAGCCCGATTGCCGTAAGCGTGTTAGGCTCAACAATAGCGATCTCGGGTGCATGTTTCATCTTCCCTTTGGATGCGTGTTTCATCTGTTCTTCGGGCGTGTGCTTCATTACCTCTTGGCGTACGTTTATCATTTCATCCTTTTGTAAAATAAGTAGCAGCAGCCTCGGCGCAACGCTCTCCGTCGATCGCTGCCGACACAATGCCGCCGGCATAGCCAGCCCCTTCGCCACAAGGGAAGAGTCCGCTTACGCTGACGTGTTGCAGCGTCTCGTTATCACGCACAATGCGCACGGGCGAAGAGGTGCGCGTCTCCACGCCAATCATCACCGCCTCGTTGGTGAGGAATCCATGGCTCATCCGTCCGAACTGTTGAAGCCCCAGTTGCAGCCTGCGGCTCACAAAGTCGGGCAGGCAAAAGTGCAACGGAGAGGAGATCAGCCCGGGAGTGTATGACGTTTCGGGCAGGTCGTAGCTTAACTTCTTGCGGGTAAAGTCTGTCATGCGTTGAGCCGGAGCCGTTTGGCGCATGCCGCCTTGCAGCCAGCTCTGTCGCTCCATCTCCTCTTGAAAGCGCAATACCGAAAGCACATCGCCCGGAGTTGCCCCTTCGGCAAGGGGAATATCTTGGGGGCGCACCTCGACCACCATGCCCGAGTTGCTCCACTTCGATCCGCGGTTCGAGGGCGACATGCCGTTGACCACCACCTGTTCGGGGCCGCTGGCCGCCGGTACTACGATGCCGCCGGGGCACATGCAGAAGCTGTACACGCCTCGCTCTTCGACCTGTGTCACAAAGCTGTATTCGGCAGCCGGCAGAAATTCGCCACGTCCTTTGCTGCGGTGGTACTGTATCTGGTCAATCAGCTCTGCCGGATGCTCCAGACGAACGCCTACGGCAATGCCTTTGGCTTCCATCGTTACGTTGTTGTTTGCCAACCAGCGATACACATCGCGTGCCGAGTGTCCGGTAGCCAGAATCACCGGTCCGAGGAACGTTTTTCCGGTAGAAGTCTCAATACCTTTACTCTCGTTGTTCTCAATGATGAGGCGCTCCATGCGTGTCTCGAAATGTACCTCGCCACCACAACCGATGATGGTGTTGCGCATGTTCTCAATTACCCGTGGCAACTTGTCTGTTCCGATGTGCGGATGTGCATCGGCCAGAATCGCTGTCGAGGCTCCGTGTTGGCAAAATACGTGCATAATCTTGTCCGTATTGCCCCGCTTCTTGCTGCGGGTATATAATTTCCCATCCGAGTAGGCTCCGGCTCCGCCTTCGCCGAAGCTGTAGTTCGACTCGGGGTTCACCGTGTGCTCGCGGCTGATCAGTGCCAAGTCTTTTTTGCGTTCGCGCACATCCTTCCCCCGCTCTACAATAATGGGGCGCAAGCCCAGTTCAATCAAGCGCAAAGCTGCGAACAGCCCGGCAGGACCGGCACCTACCACAATCACTTGTGGCTTTCCTTCCACATTCGGGTAAACGGTGTGCGTATACTCGTCGTCGGTGGGTGCTTCGTTGATGTACACGCGCACCTTCAGGTTCACATAGATGATGCGTTGACGCGCATCGATGCTTCGTTTGAGTACACGGATGGCGGTGATTTCTTGGGGATCCACTCCCTTTTCTTTTCCTAAGTAAGTTTTCAGGGTTTGCTCCTGAGCTGCAATCTCGGGGAGAATGCGTAGTTGGTATTCTTGTATCATAATGTTTCTTTCTTTATTACCCGAACAGTGCCCTGAAAGCCTCTTCCACTTTCCTTACCGGCACCAGTTCAATCTTTATCTTCTTGGTATCAATACCTTGCAGGTTGTGTTTGGGCAAGATGATCCGTTTGAAACCCAGCTTCTCGGCTTCGCCAATGCGCTGCTCAATGCGGTTTACGGGGCGAATCTCGCCCGACAATCCAATCTCGCCTGCCATGCAAACACCCGGTTCGATGGCGGCGTCCATGTTCGACGAGAGGATGGCACTAATCACGGCCAGGTCAATGGCAGGATCGTTCACCTTCAGTCCGCCGGCAATGTTAAGGAACACATCCTTTTGTGCCAACTTAAAACCCACTCGTTTTTCGAGTACCGCCAGCAACATGTTCATGCGTCGCAGGTCGAAACCCGTAGCCGAACGTTGCGGATTGCCGTACACGGCAGAGCTCACCAGCGCCTGTGTCTCGATGAGAAACGGACGAACCCCCTCGATGGCTGAGGCGATGGCCACACCGCTCATGCCTTCGTGATCTTGCGAGAGTAACAGCTCCGAGGGGTTGCTCACCTGTCGCAGCCCGTCTTGCCTCATCTCGTAGATGCCCAGTTCGGCGGTGCTGCCGAATCGGTTCTTGATGCTTCGCAAGATGCGGTACAAATGGTGCTGATCGCCCTCAAATTGCAACACCGTGTCTACAATGTGCTCCAACACCTTGGGCCCGGCAATGCTACCTTCTTTGTTGATGTGTCCGATGAGCAACACGGCCGTGTGCGTCTCTTTGGCAAAGCGTAAGATCGATGCGGCACACTCGCGCACCTGTGCGATGCTTCCGGGCGACGACTCGATGCTTTCGGTCGAGATGGTCTGTATCGAGTCGATGATAATCAGGTCGGGGGTGGTGTTTTTGATGTGCACGTATATCTGTTCGAGCGACGTTTCGCAAACGATGAGGCAGTTGCTACTGTGATTGGCTTGCAGGCGGTCGGCACGCAGCTTAAGCTGGCGGGCACTCTCTTCGCCCGAGACGTAAAGGATGCGCTTTTCGGAGATGCGTAGAATGGTTTGCAACACCAGTGTGGACTTCCCGATGCCCGGTTCGCCACCAATCAGCACCAATGATCCTTGTACCAATCCACCGCCAAGTACCCGGTTCAGTTCTTCGTCGTGCAGGTTGATGCGTGGTTCGTCGTCAGCTTCAATATCGTTTAGCGCGGTGGGCTTGGTTTTGGCTGTTTCGATGCCCGATACGGGGCGTTTGTTCGGCACTTCCTTGCGAACAATCTCTTCTACGTAAGTGTTCCACTCTCCGCACGAGGGGCATTTGCCCACCCATTTGGGCGAATCTTGTCCGCAGTTACTGCATACATAAACGGTTTTCTCTTTGGCCATGGAGGGATCAATTGATAAATAACCCTCAAAAGTACTCAATTCCTCTTATTCTACAATCATGATGGAGGTGGTTTTATTCAGGCGCGGTAATTTCGCCTGCCATGGGGTGGCTCATCCGCCTGCGTATTTCTTCGCAATCGTACCCATGTCCCAACAAAAACATCAACTTGGTTACAGCCGACTCGGTGGTGCTGTCGTACCCACTCACCACACCTGCTTGTAGCAACTGATAGCCCGTTTCGTAACGTTCCATCTCGACCATACCCGCTTTGCACTGGGTGATGTTCACAATGACAATGCCCCGCTCGCTGGCTTCGCGCAGCAGGCGGATGAACCAATTCTTGCGCGGTGCATTGCCCGATCCGTAGGTTTCGAGCACAACGGCTCTCAGTCCTTCGATAGTGAGCATGGCAGCTACTACATTTTCGTGAATGCCGGGGAAGAGTTTCAACACGGCAATGTTCGTGTCTAATAGATAATGTGGTTTGAGCACCCGGCTATTGTCGGCAGCGCGTGTAACCGATGGGTTATATTTGATATGAATACCCACCTCGGCTAATGCGGGATAGTTGAACGAGCGGAAGGCGTTAAAGTTTTCGGCATTCAACTTCGTGGTTCGGTTGCCACGCATCAGGTGGTTTTCAAAGAAGATGCAGACTTCGGGAACGAGCGCATCTCCGTTGGTGTCAACGGCAGCTGCTATTTCGATGCTGGTTATCAAGTTCTCCTTGCCGTCGGTGCGAAGCACGCCGATGGGGAGCTGTGACCCGGTAAGAATAACCGGTTTGTTGAGCCCTTCGAGCATAAAGCTTAGGGCAGAAGCGGTATACGCCATTGTATCTGTGCCATGTAGAATGACGAAGCCGTGGTAGAGGTTGTAGTTATCGGCGATGATGCGTACCAGTTTGCGCCAAGTTCCCGGCTCCATGTCCGACGAATCCATCGGAGGGTCGAATTGCAAGGAGTCAATGGTGAAGTCAAACCGTTGTAGCTCGGGTATGTGTTTTTGCAACTGCTCGAAGTTGAAGCTTTCGAGTGCACCGGTTTCGGCATTTTCAATCATACCAATGGTTCCACCAGTGTATATTAACAATACGGAAGCGTTTAAGGCTGTCATATGCGTTATCTTTGCTAATGTTTTCTGCAAAGTTATGTATATATCTGATATATCATAACAAAACGTCAAAAAAGTGCAGGCTCATCCTCTCTAGCGGCGAAGGACGGATAATCCTTTTATCAGAAAATATTCATAAAAAGTAATAGACTGAATGATTTTATTATTACTTTTGCGACATATTATCAAAGCAACGATAGAAACTCAGACGATGATGCAGTACTACTCATACACAGTCACATCCATGCACTCGATGACCATGACCCTTTGGGGTTGATGGATGGTCTTTGTGTTTCTACGTGATTCACGCTTACGAAAGGTAAGCAAATTCAAGTCATTTAATTTTAAAACATAGAACCATTGCCCGGCAAAGAGGAAAATGGTATTAAATTATACACTGAAATGAAAGTAATGAAATTCGGCGGAACGTCCGTAGGTTCCGTGAACAGCATTTTAACGGTAAAGAAAATCGTAGAGTCGGCCCAAGAGCCTGTCATCGTTGTGGTTTCCGCTTTGGGTGGGGTTACCGACAAACTAATCAGTACTTCTAAGATGGCGGCAGCCGGAGACTCAGCTTACGAAGGCGAGTTTCGCGACATTGTTTATCGCCACGTAGAGATGGTCAAAGAGGTAATACCTGCCGGAGAGAAGCAAACCCTTCTGCAACGTCAGGTGGGCGAGCTGCTCAATGAGCTCAAGGACATCTTCCAAGGCATCTATCTGATTAAAGACCTCTCGGCCAAAACATCCGACACCATTGTTAGCTATGGCGAAAGACTCTCGTCTATTATCATCGCTTGTCTTATTAAAGACGCGCGATGGTTCGACTCACGCAGCTTTATCAAAACAGAATCAAAACACACCAAGCATACCCTCGACAAGGAGCTTACTAACCAACTGATTAGGAAAACCTTTCGCGAGATACCACAAGTATCCATTGTTCCTGGCTTCATCTCGTCCGATAAATTCACCGGAGATGTAACCAACTTAGGACGTGGAGGGTCAGATTACACTGCAGCCATTATTGCTGCCGAACTGGGTGCTGATAGTCTTGAAATATGGACCGACGTAGATGGTTTCATGACGGCCGATCCGCGCGTTATCTCTACCGCCTACACCATCAGCGAACTGAGCTATGTAGAGGCGATGGAACTTTGCAACTTCGGTGCCAAGGTGGTGTATCCCCCTACCATTTATCCCGTATGCCATAAAAACATTCCTATTCTGATTAAGAACACCTTCAACCCTCAAGGCGAAGGAACGGTGATTAAACAACGGTTAGACCACACCAACAGCAAGGCAATCAAGGGCATTTCGTCGATCAACGATACCAGTCTGATTACTGTGCAAGGACTTGGAATGGTGGGGGTAATTGGGGTCAATTACCGCATTTTCAAGGCCTTGGCCAAGAGTGGCATCAGTGTGTTTTTGGTGTCGCAAGCTTCTTCGGAGAACAGCACCTCGATCGGTGTGCGCAACGCCGATGCCGATTTGGCGTGCGCAATGCTGAGCGGAGAATTCGACAAAGAGATTGAGATGGGAGAGATCTCGCCTATACAAGCCGAGAAGAATCTGGCTACTGTAGCTATTGTAGGAGAGAACATGAAACATACGCCGGGCATTGCCGGTAAGCTATTCGGAACATTGGGCCGAAACGGCATCAACGTGATTGCTTGTGCACAAGGAGCTTCGGAAACCAACATCTCGTTTGTGGTTGACAGCAAATCGTTGCGCAAATCGCTCAACGTCATTCACGACTCCTTCTTTCTGTCCGAGTATCAGGTACTGAACCTTTTCATCTGCGGCGTAGGTACTGTGGGCGGTAGTTTGATTGAACAAATTCGCCTTCAACAGCAACGACTCAAACAAGAGAACGGGCTCAAACTACACGTAGTGGGCATTGCCGATGCCGAACGTGCCATGTTCAGCCGTGCCGGATTTGATTTGGCCAACTTCCGCGAAGAACTCAAAGAAAAAGGCGAACCCAGCACCATTGAGACCTTGCGCGACGAGATTATCGGTATGAACATCTTTAACTCCGTTTTCGTAGACTGCACGGCTAGTGCAGGCGTAGCGTCGCTTTATAAAGCGTTGCTCGAACACAACGTATCAGTTGTAGCAGCCAATAAGATTGCCGCTTCGTCATCTTACGAAGCGTATCGCGAGTTGAAACAAATTGCCCGACTGCGTGGAGTAAAGTTTCTCTTCGAAACCAATGTGGGTGCTGGCTTGCCTATCATCAACACCATCAATGACCTTATTCATAGCGGCGACAAGATTCTTAAGATTGAAGCCGTGCTCTCGGGTACGCTCAACTTCATATTCAACAAGATCAGTGCCGACATTCCTTTTAGCCGCACCATCAAGATGGCGCAAGAAGAACGCTACTCTGAACCCGATCCGCGCATCGACCTCAGCGGTAAAGATGTGGTTCGCAAACTTGTTATCTTGGCACGCGAAGCCGGATACCGTCTCGAGCAGGAAGATGTGGAGAAGAATCTCTTTGTGCCTGCCGAATTCTTTGACGGCACACTCGATGAGTTTTGGAACCATGTGCCCAGCCTCGATGCCGACTTTGAAGCCCGTCGCCAAGTGCTCGAAAGCGAGAACAAACACTGGCGTTTTGTGGCCAAACTCGAGAACGGGAAAGCCTCTGTTGGCTTAGAAGAAGTAGGTGTCAACCACCCATTCTACGGACTCGAAGGGAGCAACAACATTATTCTACTTACCACCGAGCGTTATAAAGAATACCCCATGATGATTCAAGGATACGGTGCAGGAGCCGGTGTAACAGCTGCCGGTGTATTTGCCGATATCATGAGCATTGCCAATGTATAGCCTATGAAACATATTATTATTCTTGGCGACGGAATGGCCGATTGGCCTGTTCCCTCGCTTGGCGATAAAACCCTGTTGCAGTATGCCAACACCCCCAACATGGATCGCTTGGCGCGACTTGGTCGCAACGGTTTGCTGGCAACGGTATCCCCCGGCTTCCATCCCGGTAGCGAGGTAGCCAATATGTCGGTGTTGGGTTATGATCTTAATCGGGTGTACGAAGGGCGAGGTCCGCTCGAAGCAGCCAGCATCGGTGTAGAACTACAACCGGGCGAGATGGCGATGCGTTGTAACCTCGTCTGCGTAGAGGGCGAACTCCTGAAGAACCACTCTGCCGGTCACATCACTACCCAAGAGGCCGACGTGCTGATCAACTACCTGCAAGAGCAGTTGGGCGATGACCATGTTCGCTTTCATACCGGTGTGCAGTATCGCCACCTGTTGGTGATTAAAGGGGGCAACAAGCAGCTCGACTGTACCCCTCCGCACGATGTGCCCTTGAAACCTTTTGCTCCGTTGATGGTGAAATCGCTCGCGCCTCAGGCCGAAGAGACGGCAGTGCTCATCAACGACTTGATTCTTCGCTCGCAAACTTTGCTGAAGAATCATCCCCTCAACCTCAAACGCATGGCCGAGGGCAAAGACCCTGCCAATAGCATTTGGCCGTGGAGCCCGGGCTATCGTCCGCAGATGGCAACGTTGAGCGAAACCTTTCCACAAGTGAAGCGAGGCGCCGTAATATCGGCAGTCGACCTCATCAACGGCATCGGCGTGTATGCAGGGTTGCGACGCATTGCTGTCGAAGGTGCCACTGGACTATATGATACCAACTACGAGAACAAAGTAGCCGCTGCACTCGAAGCCTTGCGCACCGATGATTTTGTCTACCTGCACATCGAGGCTAGCGACGAAGCCGGTCACGAAGGCGACGTGGCATTAAAGTTGCGCACCATCGAAAACCTAGACAGCCGCGTTGTAGGCCCCATCTTCGAGGCGGTGAGCCAATGGAACGAACCGGTGGCCATTGCTGTGCTACCCGACCATCCCACGCCCTGCGAGCTACGCACGCATACGGCCGATCCCGTTCCCTTTATCCTTTGGTACCCGGGCATCGAACCCGATGAGGTGCAGACTTACGATGAGTTTGCTGCGCTCCAAGGAGCTTGCGGCTTACTGAAAGAAGACGAATTTATAAACTTGTTTTTCCATTCATTATGAACTATTACAGCACTAACCGTCAAGCCCCCATCGCCTCCCTTCGCGAAGCGGTAGTCAAAGGGCTTGCTTCCGATAAAGGGCTTTTCATGCCCGAAACCATCAACGCTTTGCCACAGGAGTTTTTCGATACCATTGACAAGCTCTCGTTTCAAGAGATTGCTTACCGGGTAGCCGATGCTTTCTTTGGCGAAGATATCCCTGCCGATACCCTGCGCGACATTGTTTACGACACACTTTCGTTTGATGCCCCTCTTGTACCCGTGACTGACCATATCTACTCGCTCGAACTCTTTCACGGTCCCACGCTAGCGTTCAAAGATGTGGGCGGACGCTTTATGGCTCGTCTGCTGGGTTATTATATAAAAAAGGAGGGACAGAAGAATGTGAATGTACTCGTAGCTACTTCGGGCGATACGGGCAGTGCCGTAGCCAACGGATTTCTCGGTGTGGAGGGTATTCACGTGTATGTGCTTTACCCCAAGGGAAAGGTTAGCGAGATACAAGAGAAGCAATTTACTACGCTGGGACAGAACATCACTGCACTCGAAGTAGACGGTACGTTCGACGATTGCCAAGCCTTGGTAAAATCTGCTTTCATGGATGCCGAACTCAATGCCAAGCTGTTGCTCACCTCGGCCAACTCCATCAATGTGGCTCGTTTCCTGCCGCAAGCGTTCTATTACTTCTATGCCTATGCACAATTAAAACGGTTGGGTAAGGTCAACGATGTGGTGTTTTGCGTGCCCAGCGGAAACTTTGGAAACATCACAGCCGGACTCTTCGGCAAGCGCATGGGACTACCTGTGAAACGCTTTATTGCAGCCAATAACCGCAACGATATCTTCCATCAATACCTGCTTACGGGCGAGTATCGTCCGCGTCCTTCGGTAACAACCATTGCCAACGCCATGGATGTGGGCGACCCGAGCAACTTTGCCCGTGTACTCGATCTCTATGACGCCTCTCATGCAGCCATCTCGGCCGATATTTCGGGGGTGACTTATACTGATGAAGAGATTCGCGAAACGGTGAAGCAAACGTGGAACACAACGCACTACCTACTCGATCCGCACGGTGCCTGCGCTTTCCGTGCCCTCGAAGAGGGGTTGCAACCGGGCGAAACGGGTGTGTTTCTCGAAACAGCCCATCCGGCCAAGTTCCTCGAAACGGTTGAAGAGATCATTGGCGAACCTGTTGTTATACCCGAAAAGCTACAAGCCTTTATGAAAGGAGAGAAGAAGAGTTTGCCGCTATCGAAAGCATTTGCCGACTTTAAGAGCTACTTGCTCGCTCTTTGAACAGTATAAAATAGAGAGCTTAATAGCTTTGGAAAACAAGGTAGTTACCCTCTGCTTGGAGGGTAACATAAGCCTCTTTCGACTCATTCAGCGTGCCGTGCCACCAAGTGGTGAAGTCGCTTAGCGGATAAACCAACTGATCGCTTTGTAGCCCGGTTGCACCGAAATTAAAGATCGAAATTTGTTGCCCTACGTACGAGGTAAAGGTTTGCGTGCCGCTAGCCGGTGTAAAGATGCCGGTATCGGTTAACATAATCACCGCTATGCCCTCTTTCATGTAATCAATCAGCAGACTGATGTTGCCCAACGTATGGTCTTCGCGTTTACCGGTAGCCCCCAGAATAACGATGCGGTTCATTCCCTGCGCTTGCAGGAAATGAACCGCTTTGGTTTGATCATTGGTCTCCTGATCGGCCATCGGATGAAAAATATCGGCTACTTGTGCATGGTACTGATGCGCAAGCGAGTCGCCATCGCCTACAATGGCATGGGGCGTGAAACCTCTACCGAGGTACTCATTGGCTGCACCGTCGCAACACACTACGTAGCGAGCACGTTCGAGCACGGCCAGCGGTGTGGTGTGGGTTGGATAATCGCCGTTGGCAAGCACCACGGCATCGAATTCAAAAGCATTTGTATTCATATAACGTTCCGATTGATTCATAAGCATGAAGGGGATACATCGTTTTTCATTAAGCGTTTCCATTTGTAATACCCGAAGACGGCAATCACCGCATACAGACCGTAGAGCGTAGCAGTGAAGGGGAGCTCCTTGTAAAAGTAGAGGCCGCAACACACCACGTCGACAGCTATCCACGCAACCCACTGTTCAAGGTATTTGCGCGCGAGCATCCACATGCCGACAATGCTCAGTGCGGTGGTGAACGAATCGAGCCACGGCACGGTACTGTCGGTGAAGCGGATCAATATCCAAGCAATGCCTACAAACGAAACCACGAATACACCCGTTAGCGGCAAGTAATGCTTCGCGGGCATCTGTGTGATGGGGAGCTCTTGCGAAGCCTTGCCACGCTTCCACGTTACCCAACCATAGACGGCTGCCAGCAGGTAGTAGATGTTGATTCCAAAATCGGCATACAGTCCGGCATCGTAATACACAAAGATATAAATCGCCGGCATCACTACCCCTGCAATCCAGAGGTAGATGCTGGCTCGGTATTCGAACCAGAGGTAAATGAGGCCAACCAGTGTGCCGAAGATTTCGAGGTAATTCATGGAATTCACTTTATCAATCTAGTTACACAATCAAAACCGGAGGGTCACATGCGCCAATACATTCGTTCCTGCCATGGGGTAGAAGCGAGGGTCGTTGCTGAATATCGGTTGTTCACCGCTCATGTCAACGGTTGTCTGTGAGTATCCGTTGGTTTCGTAGCGGGTATTGAAGAGGTTGTAAACGCTCGCCCCCAGTGTGATGGCTTTTACCGAGTGCACCTTGAAGGTGTAGCTGGCATGCAGGTGGCTTACGCAATAGGCATCGAGCGAGTTCTCTTTTGAACCGAAGTTATCGAGGTACTGACGGCTAACGTACTGCGTTTGCAGCGAAGCGTTCCATCCCTTGTGCGAGAAGCCGATGTTGCTATTCGCCATCAGCGAAGGAGAGAGGGCGATGGGGGTGTTGCCCATTTCGAAGCGGTGCATCTCCCAATTCTCATCGCCTACGTAGCCTACGTAGTTTTTGATGCGGTTTTTGCTCCAAGTTCCGTTCACATCCCAACGCAGCCAGTCGGTAATGCGTGCGCCAAGCGATAGCTCTACACCCATGCGGTAACTGTCTTTCACGTTCTCGGCCATCGGCTCGCCAATTTCGTTGAGGCGTCCGTTCAGCACCAGTTGGTCGGTATAATCCATATAATAAAGGTTGATGCCGGCAGTGAATCGAGGGGAGTTGTAATTGTATCCTAACTCATAATCGAACATCTTTTCGGGCCGAGGACGCTCGGTAAACAGCCCGTCGGTGTAGTTGTTGCGCGTAGGCTCTTTCTGAGCTACGGCAAAAGAGGCATAGGCACTGTGGTGGAGATTGGCTTGCCAGAACAGCCCCGCCTTGGGGTTGAAGAAGCTGAATGGCTCGTCGATATCGAGCGATTGCATCCGTTCGGGAGCGGCAGTCCAGTCCCAGTTATCGTTAGTTCCTTTGATGCGGTAGTCAATGTAACGGTATTGCAGATCGCCATACGCGCTCAAGGCATCGGTGAGTTGCAGGTTGGCCTTGGCGTACAGGTTACCGTCGAATTTGCTACCGGTGTTGCGGTAATATTCATGATCAGCCCCAAGGTCTCCGATGTAGTTCTTCACCCAAACCACCCGGCCGTAGTGATCGTTATCGTAATAGTTGGCACCACCTCCGAACGAAGTTGTTAACCGATCGTTGGTGTAATTGAGCGAGAATACACCTCCGCCGAAACCACTGTCGACCATCTTCTTACGCACAAGGTCAGACTTCTTAACCAATGATATTCCATCGGGTGTGCCGTCGTTGTTGCTGTCGGTGGTTTGATAAAAAGGTTTCAAGCCGTACTCTTTCAGTGTGCGGCGGTTTTTATACTCCTGATAATAACCAAACCCATCGGTATAGTGCAGTGCTGCGTTCACATTCCAAGAAGGAGAGAGGATGTGGGTGAAGTGCAACTGATAATGCGTTTGTCGGTAGTTGTCCGTTTGGTCATCGTAAAAACCGATGACTTTCTCTACATCCTTACCCTCTTGGTTTTTCTCGATGATGGTGATTGCGCCATTGGGGTTGTAGGTACGCTCCGTTTTCAACTGCTCGCGGCTGATGCCGTCCCAGGCATGGTAGGTCTTCTCGTTTCCGCCAAAGGTGATGAACTTGAGTGTGGTGCGCTCGCCATAGTATCCGCCCTGCACAAAGTACGACTTCATATCGGCCCACGCACGGTCGCGATATCCGTCACTCTGTATATTCGATACCCGAGCGTCGAATGCCCAGTGGCCGCCAACGAGTCCCGAACCCACTTTCACGGTCTCTTTATGCGTGTTGAATGATCCATAGGAGCCCGAAACCTCAGCATAAGCCTTGGAAGGGATGCCCTGTGTACGCATGTTGATGGAGGCTCCGAAAGCTCCCGAACCGTTGGTCGAAGTACCTGCTCCACGTTGAATCTGCATATCCTCGAGCGATGAGGCAAAATCGGGCGTGTTCACCCAGAAAATGGAGTGGCTCTCGGCATCATTCATCGGTATGCCATTGGCCGTGATGTTGATGCGTGTTGCATCGGTACCGCGTACCCGAATGCCGGTGTATCCGATACCTGCTCCGGCATCGCTGGTGGTCAGCACCGACGGTGTGGAGGAGAGCAAGAACGGAATGTCCTGTCCGAAGTTCTGTTTACTGATTGTTTCTTTAGAAACGTTACTGAAAGCGATAGGCGTACGTGCACCGGCACGGGTCGAAACGACTTGTACCTCTTGCAGATTTACGATTCGCAAACTGTCTTTCGCATCAGTCTGCGCAGAAGCAGTGATGCAGGTGGCCAACACAATGGCTACCGTTACTACATTTTTTTTCATCTTGTTTTAACTTTTCTCTACGCCGGCATTACCCGGTTCAGGTTTTATGGGTATGTTCTCAGCCCGTCATGTTAAGGCACCCCTACTTTGAAATGAGTTGCAAAAATAGGGGTTTTATTGAAGAAAGCAAAATTTATTTCTCTATTTAGATTAAACGTTGTAACTTTGGGGTCAATTAATCAGTAATATTAGTATGCAAATACCCGAAGCCATCGTTGCTCCCGAGAACCTTGATAAACTATCTGTATTTACCCAACAGTTGCTCGATTTCGGCATTTCTGCCGGTGGGCGTATACTGAGTGCTGTCATTATTTTCGTAGTGGGTCGCTTTGCGATCTCTATGGTCAAGCGATTAATTAATCGCCTGTTAGAGAAGCGCAAAGTAGAGGTCAGTGTGAAAACCTTCGTTCAGAGTTTAGTGAATATCTTGCTCACCATTCTGCTGATTGTAGCTGTGATTGGTAAGCTTGGGGTCGAAACCACCTCGTTTGCTGCACTGCTTGCCTCTGCCGGTGTGGCTATTGGTATGGCCCTTTCGGGCAATCTGCAAAACTTTGCCGGCGGTCTGGTTATTCTGCTCTTTAAACCCTATAAAGTGGGCGATTTTATCGAGAGTCAGAATGTGTCGGGCACGGTGCGAGAGATTCAAATCTTCCACACCATTCTCTCTACTCCCGATAATAAGGTGATTTATATTCCCAACGGCTCGCTCAGTAGTGGTGTAGTGATTAATTACAGCGACCAAGTGACTCGTCGTATTGAATGGATTTTTGGTGTGGAGTATGGCGAAGATTACGACAAAGTAGCCGCTGTGATTAATAACATTCTTGATGCAGATAAACGCATCTTGACCGATCCGTCCCCTTTAGTGGCTATGCATGCCCTCTCTGCTAGCAGCGTCAATGTTGTGGTTCGTGTTTGGGTGAAGAGCGAAGACTATTGGAATGTTTATTTCGAAATCAATAAAACAGTCTATGCTACGTTCAACGAGCAAGGCATTGGCTTCCCATTCCCGCAGCTCACTGTGCATCAGGCGAAATAGCTTTTCGTTGCCTCTTGTCGCCCTTCGGCTGAGCCAATGACACGAAATAAGTATATAAAATGAACTGAACAAGCCGAAGGCGAGAACGAACATTCTCGCCTTCGGCTTGTTATCATCTTATCATCTTAACTACTTATCACCATGGAAAAACATTTAATCCACAGCAATGAGCTTCACTTGATTGCACCTGAGCGCATTCACAGTGCAGTAGAACAAATGGTCGATGCTCTTGACTTGGCTGCCGGTTCTACTTATCACTTTGATCTGTATCGTGTGGTCGAAACCTATTTCAATGATTTAGAACGTAGAAAGGAAATTAATCTGCTGCTAGGTATCGCCAATGATACCACAGATCTCGCAGACGATTATGGCGGATGAAACAAGACTGCAACCATTCACTAAAGCATTAGCGAATAAGCTCTTGTAAAGCTTCGTAATTTAAAATGTCACCCTCTCCGGAGTTAAAGGTGATTACTTTGTCTCTGACCATTTCTGAAATAGCACGAGACAACGAAGGTCGTTCAACCCCAAAGTACTCTGATAAAGAAACAATGCTGCACCCTAACCGGAAGTGCCCCTTTGTTTCTTTTGATATAATGTAATAGCTAAGTTTAGCTTTGATTCCCTTTTGAGCAAAGATGGTCATCCGCTCAGATATGTATTGCAACGAACTGGCATTAAACGCTAAAAATCCATGTAGAAACTCCTGACACTCTCTGATTTTTTGTTCAATGGAAGTTTTGCTGATATGCATTATTTCGCAATCCTCAAGAGCGATGACATCAACCGGGAACTTGTTCTCTTGAGCAAACAAGAGCGTAGCAGCAATGGGGAATGGAGCCTCTTTTTTAGCTATTTGAAGTGTTAATCCGGCCTCAGAAACAATCATCGTTTTAATTTTGCCTTTCATCAAGAAAGGCAAATTGGTCACTTTGCTGTTTTGGTAGGCAATGTACTCTCCGCGGCTGTACCGCTTAATTGTATAGTCTATTGCACAAGTAGAATCTCCTGCGCTCTTCTTGCACGCAGCACAAAAAAACATAAAGCCATCGTTATTATTCATAGAACCATTGATTATATACGGTATGAAATACGGAATGATGAGTGATGTGGCTAAAGATAGCGTGTTTATGTACATCTTCAAAGATTCCTAAATAAAAAGTGAAGAGACAAGGTGATTTCTTAATTTCTTTTGTTAATTTTCGGCATCGTAACGGATGTTACGACTTGAAGCTTTCTCAAAACCGACCTTTGCTTCCTGATTAAAACATAAAGAGTCTTTTTATCAGCCAATTCTATTTAAACGAATAACCTATGAAACGATTATTGCTTTGGGTATTCATTTGCCAAGCGGCAGTGGCAAATGCACAAACATTGACACTGGAGAGGTGTTATGAAATGGCCATTGACTACGCTACACTTGCCACACAACGCTCTTTGCAGCGCAGCCTGTCTACATCCAATCAGAAGGCTGTAGCAGCCTCGTTACTTCCACAAGCCGATCTCAATATGCAGGCTACTTACCAATCAGATGTGATTGCTCTACCCATCTCAATGCCGGGAGTCGATATACCGATTCTATCTAAAGACCAATATCGTGCTACGGTCGATTTAAAACAAGTGATCTACGATGGAGGATATGTGGCGAAGCAGAAAAAAGTCATGGAGCACTCCTTGTTGGTCGAAAACAGTAAATTGGACATCTCCTTGTCAGCACTCAAGGATAAGGTAAGCGGAGTATACCTCGGCATACTACTCACGGATGAAAACCTTAAAATTACGCGTTTGATTCATGAAAACATATCGAGCAACATCACCCGTATGGAGCACAAGAAGGCCGAAGGGGTGGTGCTGAAAAACAATCTCGATCTGTTGTACGTAGAACGCATGAGGGTAGAACAGCGAATGATAGAAATGGAAAGTAGCAGAGCGTTGCTACTCGAAATGCTTTCGTCATTCATAGGCGTAGAGGTTACAACAAGTACTATCATTACCCTGCCTCTTGTTCAAATCAATCAAAAGGTCGACTCCAAACGTCCCGAATATCAACTTTTCAAAGCGCAACTCAAAGAACTTGATGCAAAAAAGAGACTAATCAATAGCAAGAACATGCCCAAAATACTGGCCTTTGCCTCTGCCGGCTACGGTCGTCCGGGCTTGAACCCGATGAATAATGATTTCGCTTCGATGTTTCTGGCCGGAGCCAACCTGTCGGTTCCATTAACGAAGTGGACATTGACCAAACAAGAGAAAAGGGCAATGGCTACTCAGCAGCAACTCATCGGCTTGCAGGAGATTGACTTTTCGCGTAAGAATAGGAGTGAGATTCTCAACCAACTCACCGAATTAAATAAATACCAAAAACTGATTCAAACGGATGCTTCCATAGTAGCCAAACAGGAAGATATTGTAGCCTCACAAGAGCAACGATTGCTTAACGGAGTCATTACGTCTACCGATTACATCGTTGACCTCAATGCTAAAAAAGAGGCTCTTCTCAATCAAAAGTTGCACCAAATTCAACTGATTCAGACGCAAATTGCCTATAATTCACTAACCGGGAACAACCCATAACATGAAAATACCCCATAATATGAAAACAATACGTAAGATGAGCATAAACTTCATACTAATCGCAGCAGTAGCTTTGCTGGTGAGTTGCACCAATCCTAAAAATGATTTCGACGCCCAAGGCAATTTCGAAGCGATAGAGGTTGTTACCTCTGCCGAGGGTACTGGCAAGATTGTAGAGCTTAACATCGAAGAAGGAGATGTACTAACCGAGGGAGCTTCTGTGGGGTTGATAGATACCATACAGTTAGACTTGAAACGTGCGCAGCTACATGCTACCATCAAGGCGTTAGAGGCGAAGCTGCCCAATGTGGCTGCCCAAGTCAATGTGCTCAAAGAGCAACTCTCCACAGCCGAATATGAAAGAGAACGGATCAAACGGTTGCTAGCCACACAAAGTGCTACACCCAAGCAGCTGGACGATTACAATGCACAGATTGCTTTAATCAAGAGTCAAATCATCGCTTCTACGGCTCAGCTGGATACCCAAACGCGGGGCATACTTGCCGAGATTGAGCCACTGAGGGTTCAACTACTACAACTCAACGATCAAGTCAATCGATGCAAGATAACCGCACCTATAGCAGGTACTGTTCTCTCCAAATTTGTAGAGTGTGGCGAGTTTACTACTACAGGGAAGCCACTATTCAAAATGGCCAACCTGTCGAAAATCATACTTAAAGCCTACGTTGCCGGCAATCAATTGACTGAACTCACCATCGGACAAGCTGTTACGGCATACACCGACAAAGCAGATGGAGGTTACAACGAATACAAGGGTACGGTAACCTGGATTTCCAATAAGGCTGAATTTACTCCCAAAGTGATTCAAACCAAAGATGAGCGCGTAAATTTGGTGTACGCTTTCAAAGTGGTGGTCGATAATGACGGGAGCCTTAAAATCGGTATGCCCGGCGAGGTTAAATTTCAGAAGGAATGAAGAACAACGAAAACGCAGTAGAAGTTAATAACATTTCTCATGGTTATGGAAAGGTTAAAGCACTGAGGAATATATCGTTTAGCGTTCCTAAGGGAGAGCTGTTCGGACTGATAGGTCCGGATGGCGCAGGTAAATCAACACTTTTTGATATACTGGTCACCTTGACGAAAGCCGACAGTGGGAGCGCTTTGGTTGAAGGTTTTGACGTGCGGAAAGAACATCACGCCATACGCAATCGAATTGGATATATGCCCAGTAAATTCTCGTTGTATCAAGACCTAACCGTGAGGGAGAATATCGACTTCTTTGCGACTATTTTTGCGACTACTCTGGAAGCGAATCTGGATTTGATACATGATATTTGGGCTCAGATAGAATCCTTCTCGAAACGTCCCGCAGGGAAACTATCGGGTGGAATGAAACAGAAACTGGCACTCTGTTGTGCGTTGGTTCATAAGCCCGATGTGTTGTTTCTCGATGAGCCTACTACGGGAGTCGATCCGGTTTCTCGACGCGAGTTCTGGACCATGCTCAAGTCACTCAAATCAAAGGGCATCACCATTGTCGTATCTACACCCTATATGGATGAGGCTGTTTTGTGCGATCGCGTGGCATTGATACAGAACGGCGTGATTATGACAATAGATACCCCACAAACCATCACCGAATCGTATGACAAACCGCTGTACGAGGTGCGTAGTGCTTATTTGCATCGAACCATTATCGAGTTGCGCCAACGAGCTGGCGTGTACAGTTGCTACCCCTTTGGGCAGTCAGCACATCTGGCTTTGCATGCCGATGCACTTGTTCTCGATGTTATCGTAGGATTAGATGTCACTGCAAAACCGATACCACCCGGTATTGAAGATTGCTTTATCGACTTAATGACACAACGCAATGAATACAATAGAAGTTAAGAACCTCACCAAAACATTCGGCAACTTTACCGCCGTCGACTCCATCTCCTTCGCTGTAGAGCCGGGCGAGATATTCGGTTTTCTTGGTGCTAACGGAGCCGGTAAAACCACTGCCATGCGCATGCTTTGCGGACTTCTTACCCCCACATCGGGTGCAGCATCGGTTGCCGGTTACAATGTGTTTACCGAGTCTGAGCTTGTGAAAAAGAACATCGGCTACATGTCGCAAAAGTTTTCGCTATACGAAGACCTCTCGGTTGTAGAGAATATCACCTTTTATGCAACCGTTTACGGGTTGTCGAAACAGGAGGTGAAAGAACGCTCATCCGCTCTCTTGACTCGTTTGGCTATGAGTGACCATCGCAACGCCATGGTAGGCGCTCTCCCGTTGGGATGGAAACAGAAATTATCGTTTTCTCTCTCACTCATCCACAACCCCAAGGTTGTTTTTCTGGACGAACCCACCGGAGGAGTCGATCCCATCACCCGTCGTGAGTTTTGGGACCTTATCTACGAAACAGCCGAAAACGGAACGACCCTGTTTGTGACCACCCATTACATGGACGAAGCCGAATATTGCGACAGAATATCCCTGATGGTCGATGGCAGGATCGAAGCCATGGGAAAACCCGAGCAGCTGAAAACCGATTTTGAGGTAGACTCCATGGATGACCTGTTTTACAAACTTGCCCGTAATACATCGACCAAATGAAAAGAACCGTTGCTTTCATCCACAAAGAGTTCTTGCACATCTTGCGAGACAAGCGCACGCTGCTTATTGTTTTCGCCATGCCCATCGTGTTGGTGTTGCTGTTCGGATTTGCCATTACCACAGATGTCAAAGATGCCAAAATAGCCGTGTTAGATAACGCCAAAGACGAACTCTCCATCGGTTTACTAAACAAACTCACCTCATCGGGCTATTTCCAAACCGAACGGTACTTGAATACTAACGCCGATGTTCAATCCGCCTTTGGCGATGGTAAAGTGAAGTTGGTCATCGTTATCCCGGCTAATTTTTCAAAAGCTTACCATCACGACGGTGTAGCTCAGGTTCAACTCATTGCAGATGCGACTGACCCCAATGCCGCTGCTGCGATTACAGCCTACGCCAATGCAATCATACACGATTATCAAACAGAAATCTCCGATGCTCCTCAGCGAGGAGGCCTGTTTGGTGTTATTGTAAAGATGTACTACAACCCCGAATTAAAGAGCGTCTATATGTACGTTCCGGGTGTTTTAGCGTTGATACTTGCCATTATTTCAGCCATGATGACTGCGATTTCGCTAACCAAAGAGAAAGAATTTGGCTCTTTCAGAACCCTTAGCGTCTCTCCGCTGAAAATCAAAACGATAGTTATCGGTAAGGTTATACCCTATCTTCTCATATCGCTTATCGACACCTTTATTGTGTTAATACTCTCTCGATTTGTGTTTGATATGCCTATTAACGGTAGCTTGGTGTTGCTGTTTGTTGTTTGCATCCTATTCCTGTTTACTTCCATGTCCATGGGGGTACTCATTGCTTCGCTCGTCAATTCGCAACAAGTGGCCGCCATCATATCCATTGTAGGCCTCTTCTTGCCCACAACACTACTATCCGGATTTATATATCCCATTGAGAACATGCCGATCATTTTGCAAACGCTGTGTCAGGCGTTTCCAGCAAAGTGGTTTATTGTTGCCATCAAGAGTGTGATGATCAAAGGCGTAGGGCTTCAGTATATATGGATCGAACTGCTTGTAATGATGGCTATGGCGTTGATCTTCCTTACGATAGGTATTAAGAAATTTAGTAAACAATTTGCGTAATGAAAACACTTTTAGCCTTAATAAAGAAGGAATTTATACAGATACGAAGGAACCGAATAATGAAGTTCATCATCATCGGTATGCCCATTGTGCAGTTGGTTATACTCTCTAACGCAGCCAACTTTGATATTCATAATCTCTCGGTTACTGTTATCGATAGAGACGGTTCCTCGCTCTCGGCCAAACTCTCTGCCAAGCTTCAATCTTCAGGCTATTTTGTTGTCAACAAATACACCAAATCATCCGAGGATGCTTTAGCGGACTTTGTCACCGAAAAGGCCGATGTGATACTCGAAATCCCCTCTCGTTTTGAAAGCGATGTGTATAGAGTGCAGTCCCCTCAGCTATCCGTTACGGTCAATGCCATCAACAGCATGAAGGCCGGCATTGCTTCGACCTACATCAATGCCATTGTAAACGATTTTGCCTCGGAGCAAGTGGTAGAGATGGGCATTGTCACACCCACCTCTAAAATAACGGTCGAACCCTTGCAATGGTTTAACCCTAAGCTCGACTATAAATCCCTCATGCTGCCCGGCATTCTGGCTATACTCATTACCCTCATCGGCATTTTGCTCTCATCGCTTAACATTGTTCGCGAAAAAGAGGCCGGAACCATTGAGCAGTTAAACGTAACTCCCATAAAAAAGACAGAGTTTATCATTGGCAAGCTCTTCCCCATTTGGGTCATTGGGTTGTTTCAACTTACCTTCGGGCTTCTTATTTCAGTTTTTGTATTCGATTTGCATATAGTGGGTAGTCTGTGGTTACTCTATTTGGTAGTCGCCGTCTATCTTTTTGCCGTTTTAGGATTTGGCTTCTTGATTTCGATCTCCGCTCAAACTCAAATTCAAGCCATGCTTATCACCCTATTCTTTGCTATCATCTTTATATTACTTAGCGGACTGTTTACCCCTACTGAATATATGCCTGCATGGGCAAAGGCACTCAATACGTTTAATCCCACTGCTTATTTGGTGGAGATCATACGATTGGTGGTGTTGAAAGGAAGTACGCTGAGTGAAATAGTCAGACCTTTCTGCTCTATTATCGCATTTGGGGTTGGAGTGAATACACTTGTTGTGCTTAACTATAGGAAGGCGGTGTGAGCTTTATTGCTCGAATCTAATAGCCCCGAATTATCATTTACACCATATTAGGAACATTGGCAATCTATTTTCTTTGACTATACTCATAATAGACATTACACCAAGCCATCGTATCTTTTACATTTGTCATCTCAATTGGAGAATTGAATATACTACCAAACATGTTTTTATAGTTGATTAATCGAACACTTTGTCCAATACCACTCTGCCAAACACCATCAGTGGCTTTGGTATATCGTTCGAAGCCCAAGTGATAGATAAGTTTCTCTAGTTTAAGTTCGGCTGCAAAATCCCACACTTTAGCTGCATTTAGTATATAAAGTGAGTCATGGCTTAATTTGTAAGTATACGGTATAGATGAGAACTCATTCCTCTTTTCTAATTTAGACTCATCAATCAAAACAATTTGATTCGGATTGACCTCTAGTCTACTTTCCCAAATATCTTTTGGGGTTTTTAACGGAGTCAATAATTTTTTTCCTCCTAAATCAGACCCCACATAACAAGTGAAATCTTCTACTTTTTGCATTTCAATAAATGCATAAGTTTTCGGATATTCCGAATATTCCGAAGTTTCAGTTTCGTCTTCTTGTTTAGAACAAGAAGAAAAAACAAAGGAAAGTGACAATAAATAGATAAATAGTTCTTTTTTCATAGCTTTAGCATCTGTTTAAAATTTGTCTAAAGAAGTTCCCTATCAGTCCGATAGCTGCTTTAGTTGAAGTGACTAAAAAAAAGATATATTAGACTGATTGAACGAAAATGGGATGGCAATGTATGAAAAAATATTGGATCACCAAAGAAGAAGAGGAAACCATTTCTAGTTTCCTCTTCTTCTTTGGTGATCCGCCTGGGGCTCGAACCCAGGACCCCAACATTAAAAGTGTTGTGCTCTACCTGCTGAGCTAGCGAATCAATCCTTTATTGCTTCTAAGCGGGTGCAAAGATAGGGACATTTATTTTA
>JAGOOC010000046.1 GCA_017992695.1 Bacteroides sp.
CTGTGTACCATAACCGATAACAACCACCTCATCTAATAATTCAGTATCGTCCGTCAAGGCGACATCAATCTTTCTTTGAGATCTTACTATAACCTCTTGTGTTTTATAACCAATGTAGGAAACAACCAGCACGGAGTTTGCCCCTTTTACTTTTAGTGTATACTCACCATCGACATTGGTAATAACACCGTTAGTTGTTCCTTTTTCAAGAACATTGGCACCGATAATCGGCTCTCCACTTTTGTCTTTTATCACACCCGTGATTGTTACAGTTTGTTGCTGCACAATCGCGATGTCATTAGTCCCCACCATCTCCGTGAATGCAAATACCGGACTTATGCCGACACCTGCTGTTAGGAAAAGACAGGTTGTTACCTTGAGAACAGCTTTACTGAACAAGGCTCGATTTTCATGTGTTTTCATGATACATTTTTGCTTAAAAAGGTTTATATAATCAGTTAACTTTCCATTCTATCACCCCGCCCGATTTTCCACTCTGTAATTGCGCTGCAATTTTCAACCCATTGGTTTTTACCGGTTTAAAATCCAAATTATTATAACAATCTTTATTTACTGCATATTCATTTAAATTTTCCACTTCCTTCCAACTATTCCCAGCTTTGTAATACAGCTTCCAGCTCTGTGGCACACGAAAATCGCCATCATAATGATCAAAATCCAACCAATAGACCTGTACATTGGAAACGAGCTGAGGTTTATCAAAACTGTAAGCAAGCGTTTCTTCGGTTCCATTGCGAAGCCACCAGTAGTGATAGGGTTTCGAAATATCTGAGGAGCGTTTGGGCTCCCATTGATCGTTCACGCCCCACGCCCAAGTTTCGATAGCTGCCGAAACAGGAGCATCTTTTTGTATAGGAGATTGAATCATTAAAGTACGTGCTTGTGAAGCAATGGTGGGCTTTGGCGTTGCACGGGCATATGAAGCCGATTCGGGAATCCAGACAGCCATCTGATCAGCACCACGATTATTCCATGTAGAATAAGGAATTGCTTTGAAAGGAACCTCTTTTACAGTACCATCTATGGATACCTGTTTGGCTGTTCCAGTCAGAACGATAACACCATTTAGCAACTCTTTCTCGTAAGAGGCTTCCATCATCGTGCCATCGGGAATAAATTTATTAAAGACAGTACTGTCAGCCTGATCTTTTCCTTCGAGACAGAACATAATGGGACCACGTTCAATAGCCAACTTCCCTTTATCATCTTCTACCTGATCATTGGCTCTCACACGGCGCACAGGCATCGGAAGATCAATCTCAACAACATCGTTTGCTTTCCACGTACGTTGAATCGTTGCATAACCATCAATCAAGGGTTCTTTTACCGATTTTCCATTAACACGAATCGTATAAGCGGGTGATTTATCAGTAAAAGAGTAAAGATCAGTAGGTACAGGCATATCTTGTGCCCAACCCGGAATACGAAATCGAAGCGCAAACTCTTGTTTGCTTTCAGGAATAACCGTTACAGAAATCTTTCCATCCCATGGATAAGAGGTGGTTTGAGCAAGCTTTACTTTGCTTCCTGCTGTTTCTAACTGAGCATCGCCTTGGACATAAAGATTGACATAGATATCATTACCTTGTGTAGCATAAGCATAATGAGGCACCGAGGCCATGAATCGGGTTATATTGCCCGGACAGCAAGCACAACCAAACCAACGCTGACGCTCGTGTTGCCCCATGGACTCCAACGGATTGTCATAGAAAAATTTATCTCCACTGAGCGACACACCCGAAATAACACCATTGTAGAGCGCGCGTTCCACTACATCGTAGTATTTTGCATCACCCGTAGCCAGAAACATGCGATGATTCCAATAAACATTTGCAATAGAAGCGCATGTTTCGCAATAAGCAGTTTGATTATTTAATTCGTAATTGGGGCCAAATCCTTCTCCTTGAGCTCGTGAACCGATACCACCCGTAATATACAGTTTCTTACTTGCCATGTTATCCCAAACACGACTAAGCGCATGAAAATAAGCTGTATCATTGGTTAGTGAAGCGACATCCGCAACTCCCGAGTAGAGGTATCCTGCACGAACTGCATGCCCTACAATCTCGTCTTGTTCAAGGATAGGCTGATGATCTTGGCTATAAGCATTCAAGCGGTGCCCATCTGTACCACGCCCGGTCTCTTCAACAAAATAACGAGCCAGATCAAGATACTTTTTATCAGCGGTTACCTTATATAGTTTAGTCAGTGCCATCTCTACAATGGGATGACCGGATGGCACGTGCTTCTGATCTTCATTAGGACCAAACACTTTGCAGATCAGATCAGCATTTTTAATGGCTACATCTAAAAATGAGCGTTTTCCGGTAGCTTGGAAATGTGCCACAGCAGCTTCGTACATATGCCCACAGTTATAAAGTTCATGGCTGTTGATTTTCTCCCAACGAGAACGCCCCCACCATCCCGAAAGGCGATAACACTTATTTGTAACACAGGTAGTGAGGTAACCATCAGGCTCTTGTGCAGCAGCAATAAGTGTGATAACACTATCCAAATAGGCATCCAGTTTCTTATCATAATGTGCAGCCAATGAATAGGAAGCACCTTCTATAATCTTATAAGGATCTGTATCATCGAAAGAGAAATCACCTCGGTGTTCGCCCTTTTTTAATCCACCGGCAATGGCAAAGTTATCAAATCGCCCATTCTTCTCACATTCACCAAAAGCTGAAGGAATAGAGACAGTACGATTTATTTCTATACGAGGACTCCAAAAATTATCATTGAAATGTACTTGAGTAAATGGAACTTCTTTAATAGGTGCATCTGGCTGAATATAAGGAGTAGAGCAAGCACTTACTCCCAACAAAGCAATATAGCCAAAGAGTGCAGATAATTTGTTTTTCATATTATTTTTGAATTTGATTCGTTGTAACAACCACAAAGTAAACTTATTATTATCAAACTAAATGAGACTAAAGTCTATAATTCCACAAAAATAGTCTGCTGCATTTAATTCGCATAAACCAATCAAAACACTACAAATCAGCAATTTAAGCAAATGGCATAGACTATTTTTTTATTTTAATAGACAGAATTCGGGTTAAGCGATATAGAAGTTTCGGTTCATTGCACATGTGTTAGTAAGCTTGAAACAATTTGTTTTACGCTTACTAATTCATTCATTTGGGTTGTTGTATTGTATCAGCTGCATAAATTACTGACCTGTTGCAGCCTTTAAACGAGTAATGGCAGTTTCAATCATATCATGTGTACCACTACCATCGGCTACGTATTTCATTACCATCTGTGCAAATGCAACAGCTTCGTTAAAAGCGGAACTTGAAGATGTATTGACAGTTCCCGCACGTCTCAATAAAGCCGACAACGGTCGCAAGTCTTCCATTTCAGGGAGATTACCCGGACGTATCGTATTGATAGCTGTGTTCAAAGCAGCAACAACAACATTCACTTCCTTCTGAGAATAGTTTTTATTCTTATTATCATACACATTCTGTGCATTTTCTAACGCATGCTTCAGACGTAAGAACCCAAAGCGTGCCCACGGAGCAAACTCCGGAACTTTTACAGGAAGGGCATTCCACTTATCTTGACTATCCCGTCTCTGCAAAGCTATAGTTAACAATTCTTTCAATGCAGTCTTGTCTACACTGCTAGTAAGAATCAAAGAAGCGAAAGCATTTTGTAACGACAATCTATGCCGATCTAGTACAGTCTGCAGATTGCTATTAGCCATCACCTCATTTGCTGCGCTGAGAGCCATCTGCAAAGTTTCAAAACTATCAGCCGTATAGAGAGAACAAGTGTAACTTTCTGCAGTGAGGATGCTAGCCTTAAGCTGACTTTTGTCTAATCGAGAAGCGACCAAGCCTTCTGCAGCTGTGTCAATAGCTTCTATAACTGCTGAAGTTTCGGTTTCTGTTACAGTAGGTGCTTTCATTAGTTTAGCCCCCTTTTTTACAGCAGCTTTCAGACGTTGAAAACTTGTATTAGTATAGTTCTTTCTGTCAAATGCTGTAACTTCCCACAACTTTATGGACAATGCCATCTTCAGTTCCGAGGTGGGGTCTTTTACATGATTAATGCGAAAATAATGTGTAGTGCGATCATGACGATAGTAATCCGGTTGGAAGGTCCGTCCGCTTTGTGTGAGCGTATATAAGTTACCGGTAGTACCTGTCTGCACACTACCGGGTGCCTCTTTAGTAATAGTAGCAAGATAAGAATCTATATTGAGGGTTGCCTCAGCCCAATTTGTTACATCCGTAGCTGTCATAGCTAAAGGGCCATACATCAAAGTGCCAACCCAAGAAGTTTCAAGCTGACCTCCATCTTTATTCACTATTTCAGCCGGCAATTTGTCGGGACCATAGTCTATATGCTTGGTAAATGGCATAAATATCTGTATTTCGTCCTTCTCTTTCCATTGGCGTGTAGGAATAATTACATAAGAGCAGGGTTGATAATGAGTAGCAATAGAAACACCATTCACTTTCACATCAAAACCCTCTGTTGCCCAATAAGGTACACGGAGTTTCACGGCAAATTCCGCTTCCCCGGAAGTTATCTTAAGGGTAGAGCTTTCCGCCGGCCAAGAACACTCTTGTTTTAAAGTAACACCTTTCTCTTTCCATTGGAGAGTAGTGGGCATATATAAAGCCACCCAAAGCGTATTATCTGAAACAAAGTAAGTGGCTTCTTGATATTTTACATGATTTTCTGATCCGGTACCTCCACAACAGGTAGACTGCGGTGTTTCATTTCCCCAAGGTTTCGACGCGTTTAATCCCACAGCATATTGATAAGTGGTTTGATACCGCGCATGATGCAGCGAACCCACGATCTGGTTATAGAGTGTACGTTCATAATAGTCCATATAGCGAGCATCGTCTGGGTTAAAACAGTTAAGATCTTTTGTTAACTTTAGCAGATTGTAGACACAACAGGTTTCGTTAATATGAGGATTTGAGTGACTGTCACCTTCAGAAACGCCATTTAGCTCCATACTCAATAGTTGCGTATAGGGTTGTCGGAACATTTCACCATTGCCTACGCCGCCGGTAGAATAGCGATAACGTCCTTGTATCAAGCTCCAAAAATTCTCAGACAGATTATAATAAAAGGAATTATTGTTGCTTAAGTAGCTTCTCAGCGCACCAATAATCATAGGTATATGCTGATTAGCATGACGGTTCCTTATATCATCAATGTTCCTCGATAATGGTTCATAGAGAGCCGGGCTGTCGAAACAGTTGGAAGCTTCTAGCAGACGTGCCTTTTCTTGGGGATTATTAACGAGTTCTGAAAGGCGTGCCAAAGACTCCCCCATACCACCTACCTCACCGGCAATATACATATTCCACATCTCATAATGATTGCCCGGACGTGCTCTACGCTCGTCCTGTGTGCCATCTGTCTTGACATAAGTGCGATAATGCATTCTATTCCAAACCCATAACCCCATATCCTTAGCTATGAGTAATGCCTTGTCGGCAATGGTTTTATCATCCATGTAGGTTGCAATTTCTATCAAACCTGCCAATTGTTTATGAATGGAATAATAAGGTGCCCATACCCAGTCCGAGTTATTATAGGCACGATACATCTCTATCAATACGGGATGATGTGCCGGGATAGCGTTCAAGTAACCGTAGCCATAAGTGGCCCATTTCATTTTATGTTCATCAAAAGCCGCCCACGTACCTTTCATCTTTTTCAGTTCCTCTTCGGGCGCAAAATCACGGGCTTCAAGATATCGTCCTAATTTTTCGCTCCACACAAATGTACGCTCTTGACATTCGCGCAACTCATTTACCATCCGGGTGATATTACGGCGTAGGATTTCTTTATGCGTGGGATCTGTGGCAGCGGCATAAGCAAGGGCCAAAGCAGACATATAATGTCCGGAACCATGTCCTTTCAGCTTGGTGTCGGGTGAGTCCCATCCGTCGGAACGAGTGTATCCCTCAGTACTCAGACCATAAGTGTCACGATAGTTATACAACTGCTGACTTACATCCCAACTGACAATCTCTTTAATAGCGAGATCGCGATTGGATGTTAAACGGTTATTGCCGTCAATCGTCACATCGGTCAGGGAAATAGTATGCGCAACGGGGTTGGATGGAACAGTATATTTCTCGTTTACGACCTCTATTTTAGCAGTAAGAGGATATCCGTTTTCTGTGGTATCATCACCTATGATAAATCCGCTGATTGTATATTGGCTTCCTGCAGGATACAACGCCACATCAGACTCTGCCTGCTCCTCTGTCAATGAAGCATTTGACCATCGAGTCTGCCGATATTCCGAATGACCGTCCGAATACTTCACCCATACCTGATAAGGCAGTCTGGGGACTGTTCCCACAGGACTATGAATCAAGATCGGTTCTACCGAAATTATTGTTCGTGCCTTAGAAGCACTTGCCTGTAATATATATTTATCTGATTTACCTGGATTCAACGCCCATGCATCAACAGGTATTGTTGTCAATAAATATAATCCCGCTACGAGAGTAAAAGATAAGTATCTGTTCATTTCTATTTAAAGTTAATTCATTGTTTTAGTTTGATTCGTTGTAACAAGCACAAAGTAAACTCATTATAATCAAACGAAATGACACTAAAATCTATAACCCTATCAAAATAGTCTGCTGCATTTATTGATAATAAAACAAACACAAACACTATTAATCAACAACTTACACAAAGAACATAGACTATATTGTCATCTTTATAGACGGAATTTGGATTAAGTTTCATGGAAATTTCGTATCATTGCACATCTTTTAATAAGCTTATATAAATACGATTGGAAAATGAAAAAGCTCCTTTGCTTCTTTTTATACTTGTGCTCTGTTTTGATGGTCGCTGCCCAGTCACTACCTAACGAATTCCGTTTTAGACATTATACGGTTGAGGACGGGCTCTCTTCCAACTCTGTTCGCAGCATTATTCAAGATCGAAGAGGATATATTTGGTTCGGAACCGAAGACGGACTCAACTGTTATGACGGTATACACATGAAAATTTATCGCACGAACAAAGAGAAAAAGGATGTATTAGGAAACAATGTGATCAGTTCATTGCTGGAAGATAAAGATGGAGTTATTTGGGTTGCCACAGACGCTGGAATATATCTCTATCATTCAAACAAGGATATTTTTGAGAAATTCCAATCGACAACTGAGATTACCACTGTCACTTCGAGCATTACACAAGATACAAATGGAAATATTTGGTTCTCCACTTATGGACAAGGAGTGTTCCGATACAATAAAAGAAGCAACAAACTAAAACAGTTCCAACTACCAACCTACTCCAACATGGCTTATCACATCTTTGTCGATAGTGATAATAACATTTGGGTAGCGGGTAAGCAAAGCAATCGTTCTATTCTAAAACTAAACAAAAACACAGATACATTCGACAACTTCCCACTCATATATTTAAATCAAACAGAGCAACACGCTAATTCATTAGTACTCTTTGAAGACTCCTCTCGTTTTTTATGGATAGGTACTTGGGATAAAGGGTTGCAGCAAGTAAACCGCCATACGGGAGAAACGACTGTTTACCTGTCTCCTCAATTCGGGAAAGGTATTCTACATATCCACTCCATCGCCGAGTATGCGCATAATCTGCTATTGATAGGTTCCGACGACGGACTTAGCATGTTCAACACCGTCACAAGAGAGCATAAGCTACTTGTTCCAAATGAATTATCACGCCATTCATTATCCGACAAGTTTGTTTACCCAATTGTGAAAGACCGAGAAGGTGGTATCTGGGTAGGAACGTTTTATGGTGGCGTTAATTACATCACACCACGCAATGGGCAGTTTGAAGGATTCGTATACTCCAATTATCAAAACTCATTAAGCGGAAATATCATTAGCCGTTTTTGCGAAGATAATGAAGGAAATATTTGGATTGCTTCAGACGATGGAGGACTAAGCAAATATACCCCTAGCAGTGGTCAGTTCGCCAATTTTCTGCCTCAAGAGGGACGCAACAGTATCTCTTATCATAACGTACATGCGCTCTGCTTTGACAACAATGATCTATGGATAGGCACCTATGCCGGAGGATTGAATATACTAAATACAAAAACCAACAAATTTAAAGTCTATCAATCCTATGCCAACGATCCAACAACGCTCGATCAAAACAGCATCTATGCTATCTTTAAAGACAAGGATAACAACATGTGGGTTACCTCTATGTCCGGTGTCAATCTTTATAATCGCGCTACCGACAACTTCACCCGAATAAAAGATTTTGGCTACACTACTATTGACATTAAGCAAGACAGTAAAGGCAATATCTGGTTTGCAACACAAGGTAAAGGATTATTCAAGTATAATCCAACCTACCAGAGCTGGAAAAACTATACATACCAGAAGATTCCCGGCTCACTAATCGGGAATACAGTTAATACAATACATATTGATTTATTAGGGACAATGTGGATAGGCACATCTGAAGGATTGTGCAAATACATACCCGATAAAGATCGTTTCGAACCAGTCTCCTTAGGAGTCGAAAGTCCTCATATTTGTTGTATTATCGAAGAGCAGGGCATGCTTTGGATCTCGACAACCCAAGGGCTAATTCATTATAATCCAGCCATAGGATCCCGCATATTCACACAAAGCGATGGATTGCAAAGTGATCTTTTTATTGCAAATGCAGGTTTAAAATCATCCGATGGGAAAATATACATCGGATCAATTCATGGTTTTAATTCGTTTTATCCTCATAACATTCGCCCTAATGAATATGTCCCTCCAATCGTATTCACCGGATTAGAGGTTTTTAATAAGGAAATATCTATTAACGACGAAGGATTACTACCCTGCTCACTCAATGATCTTGAACAACTTGATCTAAGTTATAATGAGAATTTCATCAGCATTCGCTTTGCTGCACTCAGTTATAGTATTCCTGAAAAAAACAAGTATGCTTACAAACTCGAAGGATTTGATAAAGATTGGAACTATATTAACAAAGAGAATAAAGCCACTTACACCAATTTACCTATTGGCAGTTATACCTTCCGAGTGAAAGCTTCGAACAACGACGGTTTATGGAATGAAGAAGGAAGCACACTGAAGATAGTCGTTCATCCACCTTTTTATCTTACTCCTTTCTTCAAATTATTATATTTTGTTCTTGCCTGTACTATTGTATTGATATTAGTACGTCTTATCCTTCGACGCTACGAGAAGAAGCATAGTGCAGAAATTGCAGAATTGAACATTCGTAAAGAACACGAAGTGCACGAAGCCAAAATACGCTTCTTCACCATGATAGCTCATGAAATACGCACTCCTGTATCACTTATCATTGCTCCACTCGAAAAAATCATGCACTCTCCTCACACTCTTCCAAATGAAATACAAGCTAATCTAACCATCATTGATCGTAACAGCCATCGCCTACTTTCTCTGGTCAATCAACTGCTTGATTTCCGCAAGGTAGATCAAGAAGGAGCACAACTGAAATGCAAAAGGCAGAATATTTATGAAATCATAGAGGCAGTATGTGAACGTTTTTCGCCTTGGATTACTCAACACGGGGCTCAGTTTACGGTCCATTGTCCCGACAAAACATTCACAGCGATAGTCGATCGTGAAGCATTGACTAAAATTATAAGTAACCTTTTGACCAACGCTAGTAAATATACCAAAGACAATGTTACGCTATCCTGTTTTCCTGTGTCCGATAAAAAAGAATTTATTATTCAAGTAGCCGACAATGGCTGTGGCATCAGCACTGAAGAACAAAGGAAAATTTTTGCACCCTTTTATCAAATATCCAACAACAAGCCTGGCACAGGCATTGGACTAAGCATTGTACACAGCTTAGTCCAAGCACACAAAGGGCAAGTCACCATCGAATCGGAAATAGGCCAAGGCACTTTGTTTATCGTCTCTTTACCTCTGGAACAGTCCGAGGAGGGAACGATTTCTACCGAAGAAATGAGTACGCACACCGTCTTGTCTGATGACATCATATCTGAACAGCTTTCAAACGAACCCGTAAAAGATCATCCTACTATGCTCATCGTAGACGATAATGAAGAGATGCTCAGTTTCCTATCAAACAGTTTTTCAAGCGATTACAACATCCTCACTGCTGAAGATGGGCAGCAAGCTATTGAGATACTCAAAACACATGAGATTACTCTTATCGTAAGCGACTGGATGATGCCTCGAGTAAGTGGTGTAGAACTTTGTCGTTATATCCGCAGTAACCAGCTCATCAGTCATATCCCCTTCATTCTGCTTACTGCTAAAACAGATTTATGTGCAAAAATCGAAGGAATGGATTGTGGTGCTGACGCCTACATCGAAAAGCCATTCTCAGTTCAACATCTCCAATCGTGCATCAAAAACCTGATTGAAGTACGTAACATGTTACGGCAGAAGTTCTCCAACATGCCACTAATCCCAATCAAGACTATTGCTTCTAACTCAGCAGATGACAAATTTCTTGAGCAGATGAGCAAATTGATCGAGGAAAACTTCGCCAATCCGGAACTATCAGTCGATTATCTCGCCGATCATCTATGCATCAGTCGATCCGGTCTCTTTGCTAAGATTAAAACACTGGCCAACATTACACCCAATGAGTTGATACAGCTTGTACGTCTCAAGAAGTCAGCCGTCTTGCTAATGGAAAAGCAATATCGAATTAGTGAAATCAGCTATATGGTAGGATTTAACAATCCATCCTATTTTGCCAAGTGTTTTCAAAAACAATTTGGAGTAAAACCGGGAGAATTCAATAAACAACAGCAAAGCTTATAAGAGACTCTGCATTTTATTGCTCGAAGATTAAGCAAAATCGGTTGGTAGTGGCTATCTTTGCCCCCATAAAAAACAACTGAATGATATGGCAAAATACAAACGAATTCTGTTAAAACTCAGCGGTGAGAGTTTGATGGGAGAAAAACAATACGGCATAGACGAAAAGCGTTTGGCCGAATATGCCGCACAAATCAAAGAGATTCATCAACAAGGAGTACAAATTGGCATCGTTATCGGTGGAGGTAATATCTTTCGCGGACTAAGCGGAGCCAACAAGGGTTTCGACCGGGTGAAAGGAGATCAAATGGGTATGCTGGCAACCGTCATCAACAGCCTTGCCCTAAGTTCGGCACTGGTAGCCGATGGGGTGAAAGCACGTGTACTTACGGCCATCCGCATGGAGCCCATTGGAGAGTTTTACAACAAGTGGAGAGCCATTGAATGCCTGGAGGCAGGCGAAGTGGTGATCATGTCGGCCGGTACGGGCAATCCGTTCTTTACCACCGATACCGGTTCGTCTCTACGCGGCATCGAGATCGAAGCCGATGTGATGCTGAAAGGCACTCGCGTGGATGGCATCTATACAGCCGACCCTGAGAAAGACCCTACCGCGACGAAGTTCGATCAGATTACCTATGATGAAGTTTTAAAGCGTGGTCTCAAAGTAATGGATCTCACCGCCACCTGCATGTGCAAGGAAAATAACCTGCCGATTGTCGTATTCGATATGGATACGGTTGGCAATCTGAAAAAAGTAATCACAGGCGAAGAAATAGGTACATTGGTGCACAACTAAGCCGGTTTTATTGCACATAATCAAAAAATAGGCTACTTTTGTTTGTAATTAAAAAGAGTAATCTAAAAAAACATATAAAATATGGTAGACGTACAAACTTGTATCGACAACTCACAAGAGAAAATGGATATGGCCATTATGTATCTGGAAGAAGCATTGGCGCATATTCGCGCTGGCAAGGCCACACCTCGATTATTGGATGGAATCCGTGTAGACTCTTACGGAAGCATGGTGCCACTTAGCAATGTAGCAGCCATCAACACACCCGATGCACGCAGCATCGTAATCAAACCTTGGGATAAAGGAATGTTTCGCCCCATCGAGAAAGCGATCATCGACTCAGACCTCGGCATCATGCCCGAAAACAATGGCGAGATGATTCGTATCGGCATCCCTCCGCTCACCGAAGAGCGACGCAGACAGCTGGCCAAACAGTGTAAAGGCGAAGCCGAAACAGCCAAAGTAAGCGTGCGTAATGCTCGCCGCGACGGCATCGATGCACTTAAAAAAGCAGTAAAGGATGGCTTGGCCGAAGACGAACAAAAAAATGCCGAAGCCAAACTTCAAAAGATTCATGATAAGTACATCAAACAAGTTGATGAGCTACTGGCCGAAAAGGATAAAGAAATCATGACCGTATAACATCAATATGAAAGGATTAGTAATCAAAAACACCGGCAGCTGGTATCAGGTAAAAACCGACGACGGCCGATTTATCGAATGTAAGATAAAAGGGAACTTTCGCCTAAAAGATATCAAAAGCACCAACCCCATTGCAGTGGGCGACCGTGTTCAGATTATTATCAACCAAGAAGGCACAGCCTTCATCAACGAAATAGAAGATCGGAAGAACTACATCGTGCGTCGTTCTTCCAATCTTTCTAAACAATCACACATTCTTGCTGCTAACCTTGACCAGTGCCTGCTGGTGGTTACGGTAAACTATCCCGAAACATCAACTATCTTTATCGACCGTTTCTTGGCGTCGGCCGAGGCTTATCGGGTACCAGTAAAGCTGGTATTCAACAAGGTAGATGCATACAATGAAGAGGAACTTCATTACTTGCAAAGCCTCATCACACTCTATACACACATCGGTTATCCGTGTTTCTGCATCTCGGCCAAAACAGGCGAAGGGATCGAAACCATCATGGAGGAGCTTAAAGGGCGGGTAACACTCTTCTCCGGACACTCGGGCGTAGGTAAATCGACACTTATCAACATCTTATTGCCCGGGCGAGACATCAAGACGGCCAAGATATCGGCCTATCACAACAAAGGGATGCATACCACTACTTTCTCCGAGATGTTTCCTGTAGCAGGCAACGGATACATTATCGACACTCCGGGCATCAAAGGGTTCGGAACGTTCGATATGGAAGAGGAGGAGATTGGACATTACTTCCTCGAAATCTTCAAAGCATCGGCCAACTGCAAATACAACAACTGCACACACCGACACGAACCGGGCTGTGCCGTTCGAGAGGCAGTTGAGCAACACTACATCAGCGAATCGCGCTATACGTCGTACGTAAACATGCTCGAAGACAAAGATGAAGGAAAATATCGATCGGCGCATTAAACCTTTTCAACAAGCTGCAGTCTAATATTCAATAATACAGAAATTAGACTATGACACCATGGATAAAAGAGTAAAATGGGGCCTTATTGTTTTAATGAGTGCCGGGCTGATTGGTTGGGGCATCTATTCACAACTTCCCAAAACAAACGAAAACCTCGCAGCAGCCGACCAAGTGATGGTGGGCAAAAAGGCAGGCAAGAGGGTATTGAATGTAAACGCTCTCATTATCCGATCCCAATTACTAACCGATGAAATTCAAATCAGCGGCAGTTTGCTACCCGATGAAGAGGTAGATTTATCGTTCGAAACATCGGGAAAAGTCATCACCATAAACTTTGAAGAAGGCAGTGCTGTAAAGAAAGGACAGCTACTTGCTAAAGTAAACGACCGCCAGCTGCAAGCACAACTGCAACGACTGGTGTCGCAACTCAAGCTGGCCGAGGATCGTGTGTTCCGCCAAAACGCTTTGCTCGAGCGCGATGCGGTAAGCAAAGAGGCTTATGAGCAGGTGAAAACCGACTTAGCCACGCTTCAGGCAGATATCGAAATTATCAAAGCCAACATTGCCCTAACCGAACTTCGTGCACCGTTCGATGGAATCATCGGATTGCGGCAAGTCAGCGTAGGCACCTATACCTCGCCTGCTACCATCGTAGCGAAACTAACCAAAGTATCTCCCCTGAAAATAGAGTTCGGTGTGCCCGAACGCTATGCCAGCCAAGTAAGAAAAGGAACAAACCTCACCTTCAGCATGCCCGGCGAACTCAACACGTTTCATGCCAAGGTGTACGCCATGGAGTCGCGCGTCAATCAAGAAACGCGTACCCTCTCCATTCGTGCGCTCTATCCCAACACCAACGGAGCCGTACTACCCGGGCGCTACGCCAGCATACAACTTAAGAAAGACGAAATACCCAACGCCATTGCCGTACCCTCAGAAGCCATCGTTCCCGAATTGGGTAAGGACAAGGTATTCCGCTATCAATCGGGCAAAGCAGAGCCGGTAGAGGTGACCACCGGTATTCGCACCGATGCTCAGGTGCAGATTGTCAAAGGACTCGCCGTAGGAGATACTATTATTGTTTCGGGAACCCTGCAATTGCGCACCGGACTGCCTGTAACCCTAGACCACATTGATTAACACCCCCACCTCATGAATATATCCGAATTAAGCATACGCCGACCGGTACTGGCCACGGTATTAACCCTCATCATCCTACTCTTCGGCTTCATCGGGTACAGCTACCTTGGTGTGCGCGAGTACCCTTCGGTCGACAACCCGATTATCTCCGTCTCTTGCTCCTACCCTGGTGCCAATGCCGATGTAATCGAAAATCAGATTACCGAACCGTTGGAACAGAACATCAACGGCATTCCCGGCATTCGTTCGCTCTCGAGTGTAAGTCGACAAGGGCAAAGCTTCATCACGGTAGAGTTTGAACTATCCGTCGATTTGGAAACGGCGGCCAATGACGTGCGCGACAAGGTATCGCGTGCACAGCGCTTCCTTCCGCGCGACTGCGATCCGCCTACTGTATCGAAAGCCGATGCCGATGCAAGCCCCATCTTGATGGTCGCCATTCAGAGCGACAAGCGCACGCTGTTGGAACTAAGCGAAATAGCGGAGCTAACCGTCAAAGAGCAACTACAAACAATCGCCGATGTAAGCAGCGTCGCCATCTGGGGAGAAAAACGCTACTCTATGCGTCTGTGGCTCGACCCCATTAAGATGTCGGGCTATGGCATCACGCCGATGGACGTAAAGAGCGCTGTAGACCGTGAAAACGTAGAGCTCCCCTCGGGAAGCATTGAAGGGAACACCACTGAACTTACCATCCGAACGCTGGGCTTGATGACTTCTGCCGATGAATTCAACAACCTCATCATCAAAGAAGTGGACAACCGCATCATCCGTTTCAGCGATATCGGACGTGCCGAACTGGGCGCAGCCGATATCCGCAGCTACATGAAGATGAACGGTGTGCCGATGGTAGGCGTAGTTGTTATTCCACAGCCCGGAGCCAACCACATCAAGATAGCTGATGCCGTATATGCCCGCATGGAGACGATGAAAAAAGACCTCCCCGAGGATGTGCATTACAGCTATGGTTTCGACAACACGAAGTTTATCCGTGCCTCCATCACCGAGGTCGAAGAGACGGTTTATGTAGCCTTTGTTTTGGTGATCCTCATCATCTTCCTGTTCCTGCGCGACTGGCGTGTAACACTGGTACCCTGCATCGTTATTCCCGTTTCGCTGATTGGTGCTTTCTTCGTGATGTACCTGGCAGGATTCACCATCAACGTGCTGTCGATGCTTGCCATTGTGCTCTCGGTGGGGTTGGTGGTCGACGATGCCATCGTGATGACCGAGAACATCTACGTCCGTATCGAACGAGGCATGGAACCCAAAGAGGCAGGTATCGAGGGGGCCAAAGAGATTTTCTTCGCCATTGTATCGACCACCATTACCTTGGTGGCGGTGTTCTTCCCCATTGTATTTATGGAGGGAATGACGGGGCGACTCTTCCGCGAGTTTAGCCTGGTTATTGCCGGCTCGGTTACCATCTCTTCGTTCGTAGCGCTCACCTTTACCCCCATGCTTGCCACCAAGCTATTGGTGAAACGCGAAAAGAAGAACTGGTTCTACCGCAAAACCGAACCGTTCTTTGAGGGAATGAACCGCATGTACAGCCGTTCGCTCGCTGCTTTCTTGCGCAAGCGCTACCTGGCTATTGTGTTTATTGTCCTCACCATGGCACTCATTGGCTTCTTGTGGAACTTCATCCCCTCCGAAATGGCCCCCTTAGAAGACCGTTCAAGCATCCGCATCAGCACCCGTGGAGCCGAAGGGATAACGTATGAGTTTATCCGCGACTATACCGAAAGCATCAATGCGCTGGCCGATTCTATAGTGCCCGATGCCGAAGCCATCACGGCCCGTGTGTCGAGCGGAAACGGTAATGTGCAAATCACCTTGCGCAACATGAAAGAGCGCAACTACACCCAAATGGATGTAGCCGATCGACTATCCAAAGCGGTACAAAAGGAAACGCAAGCACGAGCCTTTGTGCAGCAGTCCTCTACCTTTGGAAGCCGACGTGGCGGTATGCCGGTACAGTACGTGCTGCAAGCCATCAATTTAGAGAAACTGCAAGAGATACTACCCAAGTTCATGGCCAAAGTATACGAAAACCCTACCTTCCAAATGGCCGATGTGGATCTGAAATTCAGCAAACCCGAAGCACGCATTCACATCGACCGCGACAAGGCAAGCATCATGGGCGTAAGCACCCGCAACATTGCGCAGACCTTGCAATACGGACTGAGCGGACAACGCATGGGGTACTTCTACATGAACGGTAAACAATACGAAATTCTGGGTGAGATAAACCGCCAACAACGCAACAAACCCGCCGATTTGAAATCCATCTACATCCGAAGCGACAAGGGAGAGATGGTACAACTCGACAACCTGATTGAGCTAAATGAAGGCATTGCTCCACCACAACTTTATCGCTACAACCGTTTTGTGGCGGCTACCGTCTCGGCCGGTCTTGCCGAAGGAAAAACCATCGGGCAGGGACTCGAAGAGATGGACAAGATAGCCAAGGAGACGCTCGACGACTCCTTCCGCACCGCGCTAACGGGCGACTCGAAAGAGTATCGCGAAAGCTCATCAAGCCTTATGTTTGCTTTCGTACTGGCCATTCTGCTCATCTATCTCGTGCTGGCAGCCCAGTTCGAGAGTTTCAAAGATCCGTTGGTGGTGATGCTAACCGTGCCGCTCGCCATTGGTGGCGCACTGGTGTTTATGTATTACGCAGATCAGACGCTGAACATCTTTAGCCAGATTGGCGTCATTATGCTCATCGGGCTGGTGGCCAAGAACGGCATCTTGATTGTGGAGTTTGCCAATCAAAAGCAAGAAACAGGCGAGGAGATGATGCAAGCCATCAAAGAAGCTTCGCTGCAACGTTTGCGCCCCATCTTGATGACAAGTGCATCGACCATTCTGGGCTTGCTTCCATTGGCTTTTGCCAGTGGCGAAGGGCGCAACGGACGCATTTCGATGGGTATTGCCGTGGTAGGCGGTATGTTGGTATCCACACTGCTCACCATGTACATTGTTCCCGCCGTATATAGCTATATCTCGACTAACCGAACGAAAAACAACGTAACCTTATGAAACGTATACTTTATATGCTGACCTGTAGCTGCCTGCCCATCCTTGCGCAAGCTCAAGAGGTTTACACGCTCCAATCTTGTCTCGAAAATGGGTTGCAAAATAATTATTCGCTGCGCATCACACAAAATGAAACGCAAATCAGTAAGAACAACGCCACCTTGGGCAATGCCGGCTACTTGCCTACCCTCGACCTCAGTGCCGGCTATAAAGGAACAGTAGACAACACCGAAGCCAAGTTGCGCGAAACGGGAGAGACAACAAAAGAGAGGGGTGTGTTCGACCAGGCACTCAGCGTGGGGGTAAACCTAAACTGGACGCTATTCGACGGTTTCAACATCAGTACCAACTACAAACGCCTCAAAGAGTTAGAACGACAAGGCGAAACCAACACCCGCATTGCCATCGAAGACTTTGTGGCCGACATGACAGCAGAGTATTATAACTTTGTGCAACAAAAAATTCGATTAAAGAACTTCCTCTACGCCACTTCGCTTTCCAAGGAGCGGTTGCGCATTGTCGAAGCGCGTTATCACATCGGCAGTTTCTCTCGCCTGGATGTTCAACAGGCAAAGGTTGACTTCAACTCGGACAGCGCCAAGTACATGAAACAACAAGAGTCACTGAACACTTCGCGCATTCGATTAAACCGCTTGATGGCTAATCCCGACGTAGACAGAAACATTCGCATCAAAGACTCACTCATCACTGTGGGTGCACCACTTGCTTTTGATGAGTTGTGGAATGCCACGTTAGCTACCAATGCCGCGTTATTGAAAGCCGAACAAAACACCCGGCTCGCCCAGTTGGACTATAAACGTGTTCAATCGCGTAACTACCCTTACCTGAAACTCAACACAGGTTACGGCTATACGCTTAACAAGTACGACATCTCGGCCTATAGTCGTCGCGAAAACTTGGGTTTCAATGGCGGTCTTACCTTGGGTTTTACCCTCTTCGATGGTAATCGTCGTCGCGAGCGACAAAACGCCGACATCGTTATCAAGAATTCACGCCTGCAACGCGAAGAGTTAGCGTTGATTCTCCGAGCAGACATCAGCAATTTGTGGCAGGCCTATTGCAACAATCTTGAAATGTTGAAGTTGGAAAGACAGAACCTCGTGGCAGCCAAAGAGAACTACGAAATAGCGATGGAACGTTACCTGCTCGGAAACCTATCGGGCATAGAGATGCGTGAAGCTCAAAAGAGCCTGCTCGATGCCGAAGAGCGCATCTTATCGGCCGAGTATGATACTAAACTCTGCGAGATATCGCTCATGCAAATCAGCGGTAACGTATTGACTTACCTCAAACAATAGCCAATTATTCCTCCATAAAAAACAATTATTACTACCTGCACAACATTCTTTCCCTTACTTTTGTAGGGAAGAATCCTTAAAGATCGTAAAACATGAAACAACTGTTCTACCTGTGCCTGTGTTTAGTAAACTTTGCAAGCCTCGCTGCGCAAGAAAACGCTGATTATAAAGCGAAGCAACCCTACAATAACTGGGTTAAACTGGCTCCGAAGCTCGACGATGCCTTTTTTCAAACCCAAGAGGCACGCCGCATTGCAGACAATGTATTGCTTTATCAACAAACCACCGGAGGATGGCCTAAAAACATCTTTATGCCTGCCGAGCTCACTCAAGAAGAGCGCACCGCTGTTATTGCTTCGCAAAACAATGTCAACGAAAGCACCATTGACAATAGTGCTACCGGCACCGAGATTCGTTACCTGGCACGCACCTACCTTGCCACGCACGATGAAAAGTATAAAAAAGCGGTACTCAACGGAATTCAATACCTCTTCAACGCTCAATACACCAATGGAGGGTGGCCACAATTCTACCCTCGCCCCAAAGGCTACTACACCCACATTACGTATAACGACAACGCAATGATCAATGTGATGAATCTCTTGCGCGAAGTGTACGAGAAGCAAGCACCTTACACCTTTATCCCCGAGGAAGTTTGCAAGCAAGCTCGCCAAGCATTCGACAAAGGCATCGGTTGCATATTGAACACCCAGGTGCGACAAAACGGTAAGTTAACCGTGTGGTGCGCTCAGCACGATCGAGAAACCCTGCTACCGGCCAAAGCCCGAGCGTACGAGCTACCTTCGCTCAGCGGACAAGAGTCAGACGACATTGTGTTACTGCTCTTGTCGCTACCCAACCCCTCGCCCGAGGTCATTGCATCCATCGAAGGAGCCGTAGCTTGGTTTAAAGAGGTACAAATCAATGGACTTGCTAAGGCTTACTTTACCAACGATGCAGGCGAAAAAGACTACCGCATGGTCACTTGTACCGATTGTGAACCGCTATGGGCACGATTCTACGAACTCAATACCAACCGGCCTTTCTTCTGCGACCGCGACGGCATCAAGCGATACAACTTGTCCGAAATAGGCTATGAGCGTCGCAACGGCTACAGCTGGTACAACAATGCAGGCATCAAGCTGCTCAAGAAATACGAACAATGGAGAAAGGTGAATGGCCGTTAACCAACCACCCATTTTGCCTTTTTACCCATACAGCGATAGATAATCCATACCAGCAACCACGAAACACCGAAAGCAGCCACAGAGGCAGCAGGTATTTGCACACTCACCGGTACACCCAAATTGCGCATCAGTATCACCGATGGTCCGGTAAAGAAGTAATGTATCATGTAGATACCAAACCCACATACCGTAAGGTTAGCCAATGCGCTTCTCACCCACTCCGATCGCACACTTACCTTCTTGGCCAGCATAAATACCGGCAGGGTCATCATCAACACATTGATCGAGCAATAGGTAAAGAACAACTCCAACAATTCATCCGAATAGGAGGGCAACGCCGTGATGTGACGGAAGCCAAAAAAGGTAATCAGATAGCCCCCAACAAACATCGGGATGCCGATGGCCACTGTTTTGCCCAATGACCACTCAAGGTTGCGCAGGTAATGCCCCAACAGCAGATAACCGTTGAATCCGGCAAAGGCATACATCATGCCGAAGTCATTCCAAGAACACCTTCCCCACAAGTAGGGTGCTACGAACTCATTGTAGTAGGGCAATAACAGCGTTACCCCCCATGCCAGCAGAAAGTACAGCTTCGCACGCTCCGAAGCCTTTTCGACCCAGGCCGAGAAGATGGGCATATAGAGATACAACCCGATAAGCAGGTAGATATACCACATGTGCACTGCCAGAATGGAGAAGTTGAGTGGGATTTGCCGAATGTAATCGAGCGACACAGCAAGTGACTGCTTGGTAGCCTCTTCGCCCGAGTAGGGGAAAAAGTCGAGAATAATTTCCGGATTCAAGCCGAGCAGCCCAGTTATCCAGGGAAAGAGGTTGTAAATGACCGACCAGAGTAGAAAAGGGAAAAACACACGCGGAATGCGTTTCTTATAAAACACCGATGCCTCACTACGCAGAGGTAAAAGGAGCGCACCGGTAATCATCACAAACAGCGGAACACAAGGGCGCAACAGTGAGCCATACACAGCCCCCCAATATTTAATTTGATCGATATTAGGAGCTACTCCCGGGTAGAAATTGAAAGGATCGGTGCAGTGGCAGCAAACGACCATAAACATAGCAATTAGGCGTACCACATCCAGCCAGATGATGTGCTGGTTTTGTTGTTGAATAGGATTCAT
>JAGOOC010000018.1:0-31724 GCA_017992695.1 Bacteroides sp.
AAAAGTCAGCAATAGAAGTAAAGTCCAATAAAAAAATCGTGTTTTCATGATCGTTACATTATATTAAAGTTTTATCAAACAAAGGTACACACTCTGAATTATTCGAACGTGCAATTATTGATTTTATCGGTGGATAAACTCAATAATCTTACTTAAAACAAAAACTACCCCCGTAAAAACAAATATTACACATCAATCTATTTGCATTCTTATACTTTTGCATCAATGAATTAACAAAAAACAGTGAGTACACTAAAAAAACCTATTAACTAATATGCAAAGAATGTCTAACAGAATGAAAAACATGCGCACTCTGCTGCTAATACTATTTGCAGCGATATCGCTCAGCGTATCAGCGCAAACAATTACTCTGACAGGTAATGTCAAAGACACTACCGGAGAACCCATTATCGGTGCCTCTATTACCGAAAAAGGAAATACCAGCAATGGTACGATCACCGACCTTGATGGAAATTTTAATCTCAAAGTTTCCTCGCAAGCAACCGTTGTTATTTCATATATAGGTATGAAGACACAAGAGGTTGCATTGAAAGGTCAAAAGAAAATCAATGTAATTTTGAGTGATGATTCACAAGCATTGGATGAAGTAATCGTTATTGGGTACGGTACTGCCAAACGAAAAGACATTACCGGTTCGGTAGCTACGGTTGGTTCTGATGTATTAGCGGCTATCCCCGTTAGCTCTGCTGCCGAAGCCATGACCGGCAAACTGGCAGGTGTACAAATTACCTCGACAGAGGGTTCGCCGGATGCCGAAATTAAAATCCGAGTACGCGGTGGAGGCTCCATCACCGGAGACAATACGCCGCTATTCATTGTCGATGGTTTTCCGGTGGAATCCATCAGCGACATCCCTGCTTCTGAAATAGAGGACATCACCGTATTGAAAGATGCCTCCTCTACCGCTATCTATGGTGCTCGTGGCGCCAATGGCGTTATCATCGTAACCACGAAAAGTGGCAAAGAAGGCAAACTATCAGTTAACTACAACGCTTACCTGGGTTATAAGAAAATAGCCAAAACACTCGATGTGTTAGACTCAGGCGACTATGCCCACTGGCAATACGAGCTTTTCTCACTGAGAAACAACCTCTCGGGATACACCTCGACCTTTGGCAACTATCAAGACATTGACCTTTATAATAATGTAGCAACCAATGACTGGCAAGAGCAAATCTATGGTCGTACCGGAAATACATTCAACCACAACCTAAACATTACCGGTGGAACCGAAAAAATAAAGTATGCGGCTAGCTATAGCCACATAGACGAGAAGGCTATCATGCAAGGTTCTAACTTTAGACGCGACAACCTCAGCTTGAAACTGAGCCACAAGATGAATAAACGCGTCACAGTCGATCTATCTATTCGTTATGCCGATACCAAAATAAATGGTGCGGGTGTAACCGAACAGAAGCAAACCTCTTCGGCCGATTCGCGTTTGAAACACTCCATCATTTATCCAACGATACCATTGGGCAATCTGCTCGATTCGAATGTTGACGACAGTAATTTCCAATTGTATAACCCATTGGTATCACTTGCCGACAACGACCGCTCGCAACGCCGCAAAAGCTATAACATGAGCGGTAGCTTCGCTTGGGAGATTATCAACAACCTCCGGTTTAAAACAGAAGCAGGTATTGATGATTACCGCAATGAGGACAATCGTTTCTACGGTAAAACAACTTATTACGTAAAGAATGTTCCCGGCACAGAGGCCAAAGAACTTCCGGCAGCTGTCATCACCAACAGTTCTCGCAATAGTTTCCGCAACACGAATACGTTGAATTACGATTTCAAGAAGTTAATTGGCGACAAACATCACCTCAACGTACTGATTGGTCAAGAGATGTTGAAAACAAACAGCAAAGATTTAACCAATACGTTGCATGGTTTTCCATCAGAATTTAAACTCGCTGATGCACTGAAGCTGACTCCGCTCGCTAAAGAGGCTTTTGTGAATAACTTTTATAATACGGATGATAATATGGTGTCCTTCTTCAGCCGTGTGAATTATGATTATAAGAGCAACTATATATTTAGTGCTACCCTGCGTGCCGATGGCTCTTCAAAGTTCAGCAAAGACAACCGTTGGGGTTACTTCCCCTCGGCAGCCGTAGCTTGGCGCGTCTCTTCAGAACCTTTTATGCAAGCTACCAAGAACTGGTTAGACGACCTCAAACTCCGCTTCTCTTATGGTACAGCCGGCAATAACAACATCCCTTCGGGACAAATCAATCAGGCGTTTGCCTCAAACTCTACCACTTGGATTAACAACACCAATTATTACTTGGCTGCATCGAAAGATTTAGCCAACCCAAACTTGAAATGGGAAACAACCATCACGCGTAATATTGGTTTAGACTATACATTGCTGGAAGGTCGCCTCAACGGTAGCCTAGAGTTTTATCTGAACTCAACCCAAGACCTGCTGATTAGATTTCCCGTAGGCGGAACCGGATATGATTACCAATACCGCAACATGGGCGAAACCCAGAACAAAGGGGTAGAGTTTTCGTTAAATTATAACGTAATTAATAAAAAGAACTACGGGTTGAGCATGGCGTTTAACATTGGCTTCAACAAGAACAAGATCAAATCATTGGGAATCATGAATGATTTCTTCCAAGCGTCTGACTGGGCAGGAACCGAAATCGGCGAAGACTTCAGGGTAGCTGTAGGCGGACAGGTAGGCGAAATGTATGGTTACCGCAGCGACGGACGTTATGAAGTAAGCGATTTCGAAAGCTACACCGGTGGAAAGTGGATTCTTAAATCAGGCGTAGTAGACTGTACACCGGTAATTGGCACCTTACGCCCCGGTTCCATGAAACTTAAAAACATCAATGGCAGCGAAGACAATGTAGTGAACCCCTCCGATCGTGAAATTATCGGCAATGCCAATCCTCTGCATACAGGCGGTTTGACTTTGAACGGACGGGTGTATGGATTTGACATCTCGGCTGCATTTAACTGGAGTTATGGCAACGATATATACAACGCCAATAAAATAGAGTATACCAGTTCATCTAAGTATTCATACCGAAACATGATTGATGAAATGGCAGCCGGTAATCGCTGGACAAATCTAAACATGGATGGAACCATCAGCAATGATATGACAAAGTTAGCTGAGATGAATCAAAACACCACCTTGTGGTCGCCCTATATGAAGAGTATGGTGTTTAGCGACTGGGCTGTTGAAGATGGTTCATTCCTGCGATTGAACACCCTGACCTTGGGATACACATTGCCTACCAGCTTAGTTCGCAAAGTTAAGATACAGAACTTACGCTTTTACGTGAGCGGATACAATCTTTTCTGCTGGACGAACTACAGCGGCTTCGACCCCGAAGTATCGACTCGTCGCAACACGGCATTGACTCCGGGTGTAGACTACTCTGCTTATCCAAAAAGCCGTTCGTTCAATGTGGGCTTAAACCTATCTTTTTAATCACCTTCGAAAAAAATACATACAATGAAAAAAAGAATCTACATAGCCTCTCTGGCAATTGCCGGGTTACTCCTGACCACTTCGTGCAATGATTTACTGGATACTCCGGCAAAATCGGCCATGGATAAACAAATTATCTTTTCAAATCCCGACTTGGCCATGAATGCCGTAATGGGTATTCACCAGTCTTTTTCTGAGACCAACTCCTATCGTGGACGCTTCATTAAATACTACGGTTACAACACCGATATCGAATGGAATAGCGGGACCGAAAAAATAAACGATGCTAAATCGACCTTAGGTAACTATAATACCGAAAGTAACAATTCGGAGATGAATACGTCCAACAACGCTTGGGCCAAACTTTACGAAGGAATCGAGCGTGCCAATCAAGCCATCGATGGTATCCGTACGTATGGAAATCCGACCCCCGGAACGCTCATGGGACAGATTCTTGGCGAAGCACTCACCATCCGTGCGGTGGTATATAGCGATTTACTCAAGGCATGGGGCGATGTACCGGCTCGTTTAGCTCCGGTCAATCCAAATGAGATTTACATTGGACGCTCCGACCGTGACGTTGTATATAAACAGCTCATTGCCGACCTCAACGAAGCAACCGATCTTTGTGGTTGGGCTAATTCGAATGTCTACACCAAGAGCATCGAGCATGTATCGAAAACATTCGTATTGGGATTGAAAGCCCGCATCTGCTTAGCTGCCGGAGGTTATGGATTGCGTCAAGATAAAACCGTGCGCAGAAGCACCGATCCCGAACTTGCTTCGGATAAGATGTATGCCGAAGCATTGGCAGCCTGCAAACGCATCATCAACGAAAGCGGACAGAAGCTAGAAGCTACCTTCGACCTTCCTTTTAAAAAGAACTTGCAAGATAACTTGACTGCCGGTGGCGAAAACCTATGGGAAATTCCTTTCAGCGACGGACGCGGACGTGTAGTTTTCGATCAAGGCATACCGCATGCAAGCATCGACAAGTATACGGGACAGAATAAAGGCGGACAGTACGGTTGTCCACTACCTACCGTTTACTACGACTACGATGCGCGCGATACACGCCGCGATGTTACCACAGTTTGCTACCAATGGGCCAAACCCAAAACAGCAGCTACGGCTCAACAAGAACCAACCGGCTCTATCGTGAAATGGTGGTTTGGCAAATACCGCTACGAATGGATGACTCGCTACGTAACCTCTACCAATGACGATGGTGTAAACCACCTTTATATGCGTTTGGCCGAAGTTTATCTCATGGCTGCCGAGTGTGAAAACGAAGTAGGAACACTAGATGCAGCAAAAGAGTACCTCAAGGTAGTGCGTAACCGCGCCTTTGCTATAGCCGATCGTGCCGAAAAGGTAGATGCTTACCTAGCTAAGATCACCAACAAGGCACAGATGTTCAACGCTATCGTCGACGAGAACTCATGGGAATTCTGTGGCGAACGTCTACGCAAAGAGAATCTCATTCGTTGGAATTTATTGGAAGTGAAGCTAGCCGAAGCCAAAGTAAAATTGGCCGAACTTAACACAGGAACCGGTCGATATAGCGGTAAGGTTGCCGATTTACTTTACTATAAAACAGATGGCGAAAATGTAATTTTCTTCGGATTGCAACCCGACGAGGTAGCTAAGATTGAGCAAGGACAAATTCCGGAAGGTTTCTCACTCGTTGGCACCGATGGCAAATGGAAAGGTAAGATTGACCAGGCTAAAATTGACGGTCTATATACCACAACTCCCGCAAACCATATGTATTGGCCCATCTGGGAAAACTTTATCAGCGGAAGCAATGGTACATTAGACAATACATTCTTAGGCAAATAAGTAGTACATCCATTCAAAAAACAAAAAGATATGAATAAGTTAATCAAACGATTCACCTACATAATAAGCTTGTCTGTAGCCCTCGGGGTTACAGCCTGCTCCGATGACATTGCTTCGGAAATAACAGAGCTCAACACCGACCGTGTATTCTCGCCTACAGGGCTAACCGCAAAGATCGTTAATCAAACCAGTGTACGCCTTACTTGGAACGCTGTCGGTAAAGCCAATAGCTACCAGATTGAGATTTTACAAGGAGAAACAGTCATAAAAACGGTAGATGGCGTAACCACTACCGACATCCCTTACACCATTAGTGGATTGGAAGGAGAAACCGAATACACCGCTCAGGTAAAAGCCATAGCAGCTGATATTGCAGACTCTAAGTACTCGTCTGCCACTTTCAAAACTGATCCGGAACAAATATTCAAAGCTGTTGCAGCAGAAGATCTGAAAGCAACTGAAGTTACCCTGCGCTGGACAGCCGGAGAAGCAGCTACTGAAATCGTACTGACCCCCGGCAACATCAAACGTGCTGTGACTGCTGCCGAAATAGCAGCCGGAGCAGCTACCATTACCGGATTAGTTAGCGAGACTCTCTATACCGCCAAATTAATGAAAGATACTAAAACACGAGGTACTGCCACGTTTACCACACTGATTGATTTGGGTGGAGCTATCAAGGTAGAACCTACCGACGACTTGGCCACTCTTATTGCTTCGGCCAACAACGGTGATGTATTTGCACTCATGCCCGGAACCTATGCCGTAACGAGCCTTCTGGTGGAAAAGAGCATTGCCATTAAGGGTGCACGCCCAACCAATCGACCGATACTATCGGGTACCATTATACGCATTACTAAAGGAGCGGGATTAGAGTTGAAAGATTTGATTCTGGATGGATTAAGCCCGTCAGGTGGAGATCAAGCTATAATATACGACGAAGATGGTACTTACGGAAAATTCGCCATGGATGCCTGTGTTATAAAGAACTATACCAAGGGTACTATGTATGTAAGCAAGATGAGCCTCATCGAATCCATGAGTATCACCAACTGTATCTATTCGAACATCGAGTGCAATGGAGGAGACTTTATTGACTTCCGCAACGGCATTGCCAAAACGTTCACGTACAAATACAATACAGCCTACAACAGTGCTGCTGCCCGCGATTTCTTCCGTATGGACGATGGTGGATCAACCAACTTCCCTACCGTTACCAGCATCATTACCATTGAGAATAACACATTCTACAATGTGAGTAATAATGCAACGAAGCGCTTGCTTTATATTCGCTTGAAAGGAATGAATGAGATTCATTTCAACAAGAACCTACTGGTGGGTACAGCCGGATATTACAGCAATCAGTCAAATACGAAAATTGTCGAAATGGCTAACAATAACTATTTCAATGCTCCAAACTTTACGGCAAGTACAACCGCTAATGCCATCAATGATAAAGGGGTATACACACTGTTAGATCCAGGGTTTAAAGATGCAGATAAAGGTGACTTTACAGTGTCTAACGAAACAGTGAAAGACAATAGAATAGGTGACCCACGGTGGTTAAAGTAAAAGAGAGCTAAGTATCTCGAATCAAACCTCACAAAAGATAGTCATTATACCGGCATAACGATAAACGAAATGCCCGTATAATGACTATCCCTTTTTATATATACCCCTGTATTATTTACCTAATTGTTCTTTATATTCTGTAGGTGTAATGCCCAGTTTCGACTTAAAGCACTTGCTAAAGTAGCGAGGATCATTAATTCCCACCATGTACGAAATTTGCGTCATATTAAACTCGCCTGTTTCAATGAGTTGAGCAGCACGCTTAATACGCATCTCCTTGATAAATTCAATCGGGGCCAAACCTGTCAACGTTTTCAATTTCTTAAAAAAGACAGAACGGCTAACAGCCAATTCACAAACAAAGTCGTCGACCACTAACTCTCCATTATCCATGTTCTTCTCCATCAGCTCCATTAGTTTGTCCATAAATTTACGGTCAACAGACGACATCTCAGGCAGCAACTCCCCTTCTGCACGAGCCAAAGCGCCTGTCACAGGCGATGTTGGCGAAAAAGATGCCAACGGACTTGCAACAATAGGATTCATCAAACTATCTCGATAGAGACTTTGCAACTTGCAGCGTTGTGCCAATAAGTTTTCGACGCGAGCCTTCAGGTAAGTGGCACTAAAGGGTTTGGTGATGTAATCATCGGCTCCATATTCTAATCCTTCGAGTTTGCTTTCCATAGCTGTTTTCGCTGTTAGTAAAACAATGGGAATATGACTGGTTTTCATATCTGAACGAAGTTCTTTTGTCATTTCTATGCCATCTTTCAACGGCATCATTACATCACTAATAATGATATCCGGTAAGAATTTGAATGCTTTTTCACATCCCTCATTTCCGTTTACGGCCTCTACGACGGTGTAATCCGATGAGAAGATGCTACGTAAAAAAGCACGCAACTCCTGATTATCCTCAACCAACAACATGATTTCTTTCGCTGTAGCCCCATCTGTTTGCCTCTCTTTGCTGCCGTTTGAAGCGCCTGTCTCTAATTCAGGAGCTGCCAAAACCGACTGGGCCACCTCGGATTGCATCACCGGAGTAGTATCAGTAGAAAGGGTATCACTCAAGATAAATTCTACACTTTCGTCATAGTGTTCCTTCCCTTTTCTAAAATCAACCTGAAAACGGCTACCTTCACCCAGTTTACTGTCCACTATAATCACAGCCTTATGCATTTCGACCAACTCCTTGACCAATGACAAGCCGATGCCTGTACTGCCTGGGTTGAATAGGTTATTGTCGACAACGTTCTCGAAGCGAACAAAGAGCGATTTCTTCCTATTCTCGGCTATACCAACACCTTGATCTTCCACCCCGATAGAGACGGTTGCTGCATCTTCATGAATAAAGATCCGAATCAACTTTCCATTGGGCGTATATTTAAAAGCATTGGAAAGTAAGTTGAATATGATTTTCTCTAATTTATCGGTATCGACCCAAAGGAACAACGACTCTTTTTCGGTTTGAAGAAAAAAATCAAAGTGGTGTTCGATAGCGAGAGACTCGAAATTACCCATGATTTTTCGAATGAAAGCAACCACATCAATGCACTCCACCTGCATCTTCATCTTCTTGTTTTGAATCTTGCGAAAATCCAAAATCTGATTAACCAACCGTAGCATTCGGCTGGTGTTTCGTTCGACTACGACGAGCTGTTCGCGTACATCCTCGGGCAAACGGGGGTTTTGTAGCACATGCTCTACGGGGCCTGCTATTAAAGTAAGCGGCGTTCGAAGCTCGTGTGAGATGTTGGTGAAGAAGCGCAACTTAATATCCGAAACCTGTTGTTCGATAGACACTTCGTGTTTGAGCCGATAAATGGTAAAAAGGATATAAACAGCCACTAGAATAACGAGTAAGATAAGCAGTATATACAAGCCATAGGCCAATGGAGTTTCCCAAAACGATGGTAGCACAACAATGCTCAACGTACGTGTATTCTCCACCCACACCCCATCGCTATTGGTAGAGCGTACTTTAAAGGTATAGTTCCCCTTGGGCAAATTCGTATAGGTGGCACTTCGTTGTTTATCAGCCATCGTCCACTCCTTCTCAAAACCTTCGAGCATATACGCATATTGAATGTTTTGCGGATTGGTATAATCGAGTGCTGCATATTGAATGGCAAAAATATTTTCGCGATGCGAAAGCACCAACTCTTGAGTATCGTCTAACCTCACTTTCAAGATAGAGTGATTGCCCGGCACCACATCTTGGTTAGCAATGATTAAATTGGAGAAGACAATAGTAGGTACGTAATGATTCTTTTTTATAGAGTCGGGATGAAAAAAGAAGGCACCGTTGCTGGCACCGAATACCAATTCGCCACGGCTGGTCAATGTCGAAGCAGCTTCGCTGAAACGAACGCGAAAAGTAATGCTCCGATCATCATAGTTTTCGAATTTGGCTTCAGACGGAATAAACTTTGATATACCGTTCTCCGTACTTATCCAGAGATTATCTTTTCGATCTTCGCGCATCGAAAGCAGTACGTCCGATGAAAGTCCATCGAGTACGGAATATGACTTAAAAACACCATGCCCTGATTCATCAATAGACATCAACTTGTTTAAACCGCCACCGAAGGTTGCCAGGTAGAGCTCTTTCTTTCGGGTAGCCACAATCCAATGCACATCGTTATTACTCAAACTACCTGTGTCGTCGGGGATGCGCGAGAAGTGATGAAACCGAATCTCTTCGGGGTTCTTGAAGCGTTCGTCGAATGCAACTGCACCTGCGGTAGTACCCACCCAAAGACGCCCCTTGTTATCCGACGTGATAAGTCGAGCCTTGTAACAAAGGTCAATGGGATAACCTTTGAGGTTGTTGCGATGGTTAATAAAAATGGTGCGTCCTTGATTATCCTGAGCCATGTAGTTAATACCATTGCCAAACGTAGCCACCCAAATGCGTCCGTAATGATCTTCATAGACACAATACACGTTGTCATTACTCAAACTATACATATCATCGGCATGGTAAGTATAGCGGGTGAGTCGATAGGTTGGCGACGAAGAGGAGGTTCGTTCGGCCTTAACCAATCCACTACCTTTCGTAGCCAACCACATCACCCCTTTCGAGTCACGCAAAATAAAGTAGACATTGCCCTCCATCGGTGTACCTTGCCGAGCTATGCGTCCATCAGCCGTAAGAAATCCTTTGTAATTGCGCTGATCATCGTATACTCGCAACATACCGTCTTTCAAGCCTACCCAAAGATTGCCTTCATCGTCTTCGCACAACGCCCGCACTTCATTGCTGAGCGACTCGCGTTGATTGGCAGTAGGTGTCAGCATAGTAAACTGAACGGAGCGGAACGTAATCTTTTCTAATCCTTTGGAGTGGGTACAAAGCCATAGGTTACCTTGTGCATCGGAAAAGGCAGAATGAATCTTATTCGAGAATCTCCAGTCTGGACTATCCAGTTCGTCGTAGAAAGGAACCAACCGATTTTTCTTTCGGTCGAAATAGGAAAAACCACCTCCATAGGGATGCACCCAAAGGGTTCCATTACTATCTTCATGGATGTGGAAAGCAGGGCGAGAACGGTCGGTATTAGTCGGTTCTACTCGAATTTGCTCACGTTTTATTGTATTGGTCGATGAATTAAAATGTACCACTACTCCCGGCTCTTCTTGTTCAAACCAAACCTCGTTTGATTGATCGACATAAGCCGAAAGAATAGGTTTAGCTGAAAGTTCCTTGCAGGTAATGGGAGAATAGTGTACACTTTTATTGGTTTCGGATTGATAAGTAAAAAAACCATCGGTAGCTGTGGCAATAACCATCTTATTCCCTGCAACCCCATGGATTGATACGATGCGAGAGGTAGTGGGGAGTTCCAACAGGGAGAATTGTTTGTTCTTTATCGCATAACGCCAAACGCGTCCACGATCTGAGCCAAACCAAATTTCATCGTTGTGTTCTTGTACTGTATAGAACGCTTGCGGCCCATCCGTGTTACGCTCCTTGGTCTCCACAAAGAAAGAGACAAGCTTTGTCTCGCCGGGGCCAAGCAATCCTAAACCGTTGTTGGTCAACATCCACTCATTAGCTGCTTTATCTTGATAAACCTTATAGACCTTGTTTGCCGGAAACAGCCCGGATGTTTCCGAATAAAGATGGATGGAAAGTTGGTGATCTTTAGCATGGGTGGTCACACGAATAGCCCCGTCATTTTCGGTAAGTAGCCAAACCGTTCCATTGGACAGTACTTGAATATCAAGTACGTTCGACGCACTTCCTTCCTGTCCTGCTGCAGGAACTTGCTCGAATGTCTCGGTACGCGGATCAAACCGATGTGCTCGATTGTCATACGTCAGTAACCATAAGTAGCCATACTTATCTTCATACATCCGGTCTACCCGATTATTCGTTAAGCTAATAAAGCTACCCTGCCGTGCTTTATACGATTTAAACGTATAGCCATTGAACCGATTGATACCATCCCAAGTAGAAAACCATAGATTTCCTTTCTGATCTTGCAGCATGCTCATGACTGTATTCTGAGACAAGCCGTCTTCGGATGAGTAATGGGTAAAAAAACAGTTTTGTTGCGACCACGCTGTTTGAGCGAAGACTAACAATACGATTAGGGATAAGAGTTTTTTCATGAACAATAAAAGGTCAAGACTGTAAAAAGAGACAAAGAAGTATAGCCACGCGGTAGGGGTGCTACCTCTTTTCGATAAAGTCGGCACGCATCGGACTAAAGCAATCAATGAGGATGCCTGCCTCCAGACAGAGACAACCATGCAGCAGGTCGGGGGCAATGTATAACCCATCGCCGGCTTCCACCGTTTTTGTTTCTCCATCAATGGTAAACTCGAACTTACCACTGGCAACGTAGGTTGTTTGTGTATGAGGATGGGTGTGCAAACTGCCCGTCGCCCCCTTCTCAAACTTCACTTTGACCAGCATCGCTTGCTCGTCGTATCCCATAATCTGACGCACGACACCTGCACCGGCAGGCTCCCACGCCATATCTTTTTCATAAATCCAGGTTTCACTTCTTGTATTCATCTTGTTTTTATTTTGTATAAATTCGTTACTCCATCTGTTGCATGCTTGGTTAATGCAGATCAAAAGTAAGGAAAAAACAGGCTATTCGCAAACAAGATGCTCAATTTGTTCGTGCAGAGCGATCGTAGGGTATCATTTATTAGAACGGTTGCCACCCGTCGTCGCCCCGAAGAACGGTGCCGATCTCATAACCTTTGAGGTTTTTCAGCGAAACGGAGAAGCGAGCCCGGGCTTTGGGGTGGGCGCCTTCGCCACTGCTTTGGTACTCGGCATAACGGACGGTTTTCTCGTTTTCCTTCTTCCCCCAATTGTGCCAACCCTCGGGCAGAATGTGCTTGTTCATGTGGCAACGGATAAAGGCGGCTTGCGCGTAGGGACGCCACGGACGCGAAAGGTAAACACGCGTTACACCACTATCGGCGGTGAGTTGGCAGTCGTAAAACAGATACCCATGAGAGCGACCTTCGGGTGTAGAGGGTGCCGCTATGTAACCGTCTCTCTTGCTGTGAATCCGACATCGATCGAACACTGCGGTAGACGAGCCGAAGATAAAATCGACGGATCCCTCGATGTAACACGCTTGGTAGTATTGGCGGCTCTGCTTGCCGTAGGTGTACAGCGTATCTTGAAAGCCAAGGAAGCGGCAGTTCTTGAAGAATGCACGGTCTGCATCGACAAAGCAGGCAACAGCTTGCCCCACGGGGCCGGAGCTGTTCTCAAACGTGAGGTTCTCGGCATAGAAGTCGGGGCCATAGATGTAACAAGTCGATGAACCGGAGGTGCTTTTCTCTTCGCCAAACACGTTTTTCTTACTGGCATAATCGTCGTACGTAAGCACGGCTCCCTCTTCGCCAATGAGCGATACCTGGATCTTGCTGGCTGGAATCACGAGTTTTTCTTTGTACGTACCGCGACGGATGAGAATGGTGGTACGCGCACTCTTTCGGAAATCGGGAACAGCATCGATAGCTTCTTGAATGGTAAAGAAATCGCCACTCCCATCGGTTGCCACTACATAGTCGTAACGACGGATGTATTTGGCCAGTTCGGGCACTGATTGCGACAAAGCATCAACAGCCAGTCGGGCTATCTCACGTGCACCGCGTGGATTGAGGTGTGTATCGTCCTGCTTTCCGGCCGCAATGGCGGGTAGGGTGTTGGGGGCTACCCACATAAAAAGTTTCTTCGACTCCTCCGGCCCCATTTCCTGCACTAACTTATGACTAAGTGTATTTAGATCGATAAAAGGCACCTTGCGTTCTGCCGCCACGTTACGAGGCGATTCGAGGTAAGCACCGTGCGTATCAGTTAAAACGGAATCGACAAAATGTCGTCGTACTATCGAGTTGAACAGAATAGGAGTGCCACCCTTGGCGCGGGTTTCGTCGACGAACCGACGCAGGTTAGCGTCAAACGTTCCACCCGGCACGGTATGGCGCTTCTCATCGGTTTTCTCATCGTTGTGCCCAAACTGAATAAAAACATAATCGCCCGGCTTCACTTGCGCAATCACCTTTTCCCAAAGTCCTTCATCAATGAAGCTTTTCGAGCTGCGACCGTTCTTGGCATGATTATCTATGCGTACATCATCGGCAAAGAAGCTCCCGAGTACCATTCCCCAGCCTCGTTCGGGGTTGCCTCCGGCAATGCTTTTATTGGCCATGGTCGAATCGCCAATCAGAAAAAGTGTCGTCACCGGTTTATCTGCACGAAAGGCAGAAAAGAGTAAAAAAAGCAGAGGCAGTAGCCATGCGTTCTTCGTTTTCATGAGGGATGTGTTTATTGTTTATAAGGATACCAATTGTTACTATCGGTAAAGATGTTCTCGATGGAGTAGCGCGATGCCTCTTTGGCAGTCAGTTGCTTTGCCCACTTCACTCTTCCGGTTGTAACAGCCCCTTCGCCTTTGTTACCGAACTCGGCATAGCGAGCGGTGGTTTCATTCTCGGGTTTACCCCAGTTGTGCCAGCCTTCGGAGCGAATGTGGCTGCCAAATTCGCAAAGGATAAAGGCAGTAGCACCATAGGGGCGCCACGGACGACCCAGATAGACTTTCTTAACGCCGGGCGCAGCGGTGAGTTTGCAGTTGCGGAAGACGTAGCCAAACTCCACCTCTTTTGGCGTGGAGGCAGCTGTTATATAGGAGTTGCGCTTGCTGTGCAATTCACAGTATTCAAACAGAACGGTAGAGGGGCCGAAGATAAAGTCGGTAGTACCCTCGATGTAGCAACGGGTAAAGAGTAAGCGGCTTCCTTCGGATCCGGTATAGATGGTATCTTGATTGCCGAGCAAACGGCAGTTGACAAACATCAACCGGTCTCCCTCAGTATGAAGTGCCACGGCCTGTCCCAGGGGAGCAGCATTGTTTTCGATGGTCAGGTTTTTAAATGTAATGTCGCTGCCCTCTACCTTGACCGTATAGGTGCGGAAGGTTCCCATCTTGTTGATGTTGGCGTGGTCATCGTAGGTGAGTATCGTTCCTGCTTCGCTCTCGCCTACGAGTTGAACGTTCTTTACCCAAGAGGGGATTACCAGTTTCTCTTTGTATACTCCGTTCTTGATATAGATCGTTACGGTATAGTCCATAAAGGCGCGCACGCCCTCTACGGCCTCTTGAATGGTACGGTATTTTCCCGTTCCGTCACGTGCAACGACTAACAACCGCTCATATTCCAAACTTGCCATTATAAATGGAGCCACCGCTTTGGGGTCGTTGCTTCGAATCGTTTCATTAATATAGTAGTCGTAATCGCCCGATCGGTAGATTTTATCGCCTCCCAGTCCGGCTACTGCACAAGCACGCGTAATACTGACCACTCCGGCCTCATCTACTTCGATGAAATGCTTCAGCATACCTTCATATCCTTTCAAGGCCACTTCTAGGTAAGACGGAGCGATGTATCCCATGCGAACCGCCTTGAACAAGGTATAGACAAACATGGCCGAGCAGGATGATTCTACATAATTATCTTTCGCCCCACTCTTGTCGAGCACCTGATACCAAAGCCCTGTTTGCGGATCTTGCAAGCGTTTTACCTGCGTAGCTATGTTGTTTAGGATTACGAGCATCGAGTCGCGTCCGGCTTCGTGCCGGGGAATGAAGTCGAGTGCATCGACAAAAGCCATCGCATACCAACCCATAGCACGTCCCCAAGCGTGTGCCGATTGTCCGGTCACCGGATCGGCCCAGCGCTGTTTGCGGCTAACGTCGCACGCATGGCGATAGAGTCCATTCTCGGGGTCGTACGTGTGGCGCGCCACGGTAAGGAACTGATTAATCACGTCGCCGTAATCTTGCGGACGATTGTTGCGGAAGGCATATTCGGCATAGAAGGGCGAAGCCATATAAAGACCGTCGAGCCACATCTGGTTGGGGTATATTTTCTTGTGCCAGAAACCACCGTCCTCGTTGCGCGGATGGGTATCGAGCTGACTGCGAAGCAGATCAATCGCTTTCTTGTACTTCAGTTCTTTGGATTGCTCATACAAGCGGAACAGGAATTTTCCGGAGTTGAGGCGGTCGATATTGTACTCGTGGAGTTTGTAGGTTTTGATACTTCCATCGGCATGAATCATGGTGTCGGCATAAGCCAGCGCATAATCGTAGATTTTCTTATCGCCATAGGTATCATATACATCGAGCATGGCTTGAAGCTCCAAGCCGTGGCAGTAGTCCCATTTGAGCCGAGGTTGAAAGTCGAGTTGCCACGACTCGGGGCAACGAATCATTTCCGACTGCACCATCCGCACCGACCATGGTAATTCTTTGTTTACTTGCTGAGCTGCCAGCGAAGGGAAGCAGAAGAGTGCTCCCAATACAAATGTTTTACAAATAAAGTTCTTTTTCATTCTTGTACTTGATAGGGTAATTCGATTCTTGTTGTTAACACACAAAGATAGTTACTCTTTCTTTACGCCATGTGTATTTTTCGTTTGAAAAGGTGGATTTTTCAGTTAGCGTGTACGCTAACATCACTTTTCGTGCGCGCTAACGCAGTTTTATACCTCTTTTGAACAAAATTAGGAGGAAACGACCAATTTGTTCACTCTTTTAGGCAATTATTGTTGTTTATGTTCGCTAATAATGTGTATTTTTGACCCCAGTATTTAACTATTTATATTAAACCTATTATCATGAGTACAATTCAAAATGAAAAAGGAAAGATGACAAACTACAGATGGATGATCTGTTCGATGTTATTTTTCGCAACAACAGTTAACTATCTAGACCGCCAGGTGCTCTCCTTGACCTGGAAGGATTTTATTGCTCCGGAATTTCACTGGACAAACGACGACTACGGTAATATCACTGCTTTGTTCTCCATCATTTATGCATTCAGCATGCTATTCGCCGGTCGACTGATCGATTGGTTAGATACTAAAAAAGGTTTCCTCTGGGCCATCGGTGTTTGGTCACTTGGTGCCTGTATTCACGCTTTCTGCGGCATCGCTACATCGGGTATTGTAGCCGGAGAGTGGTTCGTAGGATTTGAAGGTGCACGCGAAGCCATCAGCCACGTAAACAATGTAGGCTTGATTGTCAATGTCAGCGTTACCCTGTTCATCTTTGCCCGTTTCGTTTTGGCTGTGGGAGAAGCAGGTAACTTCCCTGCTGCGATCAAAGCTACTGCCGAGTATTTCCCCAAGAAAGACCGCGCACTCGCTACAAGTATCTTTAATGCAGGTGCAACAGTAGGTGCACTGGCTGCTCCAATCTCTATTCCCGTTATTGCCAAACACTTTGGTTGGGAAATGGCCTTTATCATCATCGGTGCACTAGGTTTCATTTGGATGGGCTTCTGGGTGTTCATCTACAAAAAACCCGAAAAGCATCCGCTTGTAAATGCTGCCGAGCTTCATTACATTCAGCAAGACAAGGACCATGCTCCGATGGATAAGAACAACCAACCCCAACGCAAATTAACTTTTGCTGAGTGTTTCAAGTTCAAACAAACATGGGCCTTTGCTTTCGGTAAATTCATGACCGACGGTGTATGGTGGTTCTTCCTCTTCTGGACTCCGGCTTACTTGAGCTCTGTTTACGGAATGAAATCATCTGAACCGACAGCTCAGTTGGCCTTGTTCGTTCTTTATGCCATTACCCTGCTTTCGATCATCGGTGGATGGTTGCCTTCTTACTTTGTAGATAAGAAAGGAATGAACCCCTACGCAGGTCGCATGAAATCGATGTTGATTTTCGCATTCTTCCCGTTGCTGGCTATTCTGGCACAACCGTTAGGATACATTTCTTATTGGTTCCCGGTGATTATCATCGGTATTGCAGGAGCAGCTCACCAAGCTTGGTCGGCCAATATCTTCTCTACCATCGGCGACATGTTCCCCAAATCGGCTATTGCCACCATCACCGGTATTGGCGGTATGGCAGGTGGTGTAGGTTCTTTCCTTATTAATAAGGGTTCGGGACTTTTGTTCGACCACTCTGAAACAACCAACATGAAGTTTATGGGCTTCGAAGGCATCGAGTCGGGATACTTCATCATCTTCTGTATATGTGCCGTAGCTTACCTGATTGGTTGGGTAGTAATGAAGGCATTGGTTCCGAAGTATCAGCCTATTGTAGTAGAGTAATCTGCTCAAACAGCATATAGCTAAGTTAGATATGTTTTGTGCGATATCTAACAACAGCTTGTTCGTCTGTTAACTGCTTTTAATAAGATATATAAGTGGTCGGCATGCAATACGACAATGGTCGGTTTGCATGTCGACCATTGTCGTATTGCATGCCGACAATGATCGTGTTGCAAGCCGACCATATAAGTAAAGACACATGAATAAATAAAGTCTTCGTGAGAAAGGCTTAACTATCGCGTGTTATTGATCGAAAGGAATAGACTTTCTCATGAAATACAAACCTCAACGCCAAAGGTACCCATTGATCGGTGATCAATGGCGTGTCGAAGTTGAGTCAACGCCTTCTCGAGTACACTGCGCGGACAACCCACATTGAGTCGCATGAAACCTTCGCCTTCTTTACCAAAAACAGCACCATCGTTCAGTGCCAAACGAGCTCCATCTACAAAAAGATGGACCAGCTCCTCGTGGCTCAAGCCCAACTCTCTGCAATCCAAAAAGAGCAGATAGGAGGCTTGCGGACGAATAACGCTAATGCCGGGGATGTGCGTGCGAACATAGGTGTCTGTGAAATCAATATTCTCTTGAATATAAGTAAGTACCTCATCGAGCCATTCAGTTCCATGACTATACGCTTCGGCCACACTGAGGTAGGCAAACATATGTCCTTCACTAAACTCTCCGGCTTCCATAAACTCTTGAAATTGATGGCGAAGGGCTTCGTTTTCGATGATGCAATACGAGCTGGCCAAGCCCGGCATGTTGAATGCTTTACTAGGCGACATGAATACGAGTGAATTTTGCTGCGCTTTCTCAGACACAAGTGCATAGGGCAAGTGCACATGAGGAGGCAAGGTAAGGTCAGCATGAATCTCATCGGAGATGACCAACGTGCCACTCTCGGCACAAATATCAGCGATCAAAGCCAATTCGGCCGAAGTCCACACCCGACCACCCGGATTGTGAGGACTACAGAGGATCAGCAATTTGCACCCTTGTACGTCTGCACGGAAGCGGTCGAAGTCGATTTCATACTGGCCGTCGCGCAACACCAGTGGGCTGTACACCACCTCTCGCTTCGTCTTTTGGGTCACTAAAAAGAAAGGATGATACACCGGTGGCATCACCATTACCTTATCGCCCGGTTTTGTAAAGCAATGGATGGCAAAGGCCAAACCACGCACAATGCCGGGCAAGAAGGTCAACATATCGCGCTGTATACTCCAATTGTATCGATTTTGAAGCCAAGCAATAATGGACGTATACCATGTTTCGCTGGCAAATGTGTAGCCCAGCACTTCGTGTTCCATTCGCTTGCGCAACGCTTCGATTATAAACGGAGGCGTACGAAAATCCATATCTGCCACCCAAAGAGGGAGCAAATCATTACGCTTCCAACGCTCACTAACCGCATCCCACTTCACCGAATCGGTACCTCGACGGTCGATTATTTCATCAAAGTTATATTTCATATCGTTTTGAATTTACGTGTATAATGTTACAAATGTACAACCCATTCGCCAGTTTGAAAAGCCAAACAGTAGTAATTAACCACCCAAAGAGCTAAATTACCATAAATAGGGTAGGTACTACCTGTTTCTTTTTCGTACTTTTGCATATATAATAAAAAAGGAGAATACAAACATGACGAAAGCACTGTTCTTTGATATTGACGGCACACTGGTGAGCTTCAATACACATGCCATCCCGGCATCGTCTATCGAAGCTATCAAAACTGCCCGACAGAAAGGCATCAAAATCTTCATTGCCACCGGACGACCGAAGGTAATCATCAATAACCTAACCGCTTTGCAAGAAGAGGGATTGATCGACGGGTACATTACAATGAATGGTGGGTACTGCTTTGTAGAGGACAAGGTCATCTATAAAAGTGCTATTCCGGCTACTGATGTGAACGCAATGGTTGAAGCCAGTAGGCAGAAAGGATTTCCTTGTATCTTTGTGACGGAGCACAGCATATCGGTATGCCAACCCAATGCGATGGTGGATAAAGTCTTTCATGACTTTCTGCACGTAGACACCCTACCCATCAAGAGTTTTGAAGAGGCTACCCAAGAAGCGATTTACCAAATGTCGCCGTTTATCACCGTCGAAGAGGAGGCCGAGATCCATCCGTTGATTCCGAACTGTGAGTTGGGACGCTGGTTTCCGGCATTTATCGATATTACCGCTAAGGGCAACACCAAGCAACGAGGCATTGACGAGATTATTCGCCACTTCGGCATTCGCTTGGAAGAGACTATGTCGTTTGGCGATGGCGGAAATGACATCAGCATGCTTCGCCATGCAGCCATCGGAGTGGCGATGGACAATGCAGCCGATGCAGTGAAGCAGGCAGCCGACCACGTAACAGCTTCGGTCGATGAAGACGGAGTATGGAAGGCGATGAAACATTTCGAAATCATATAAGACAGTGGATAAACCGATCGTAGACACTCAAAACAAAGAGTTTCAAGATGCGCTGAATCTTATTCAGTATACCCGTCAGTCACTCTTTCTCACCGGAAAGGCGGGTACAGGTAAGTCTACGTTCTTGCGTTACATCTGCCAAAACACCAAGAAAAAACATGTGGTGCTTGCGCCTACCGGTATCGCTGCTATCAACGCAGGCGGAAGCACCTTGCACAGCTTCTTCAAATTGCCGTTTCATCCGTTGCTGCCCGACGATCCTAACCTGAGTCTGCAGCGCGGACGCATTCATGAGTTTTTTAAATACGCCAAGTCTCACCGCAAACTTCTGGAGTCGATTGAGTTAGTGATCATCGACGAGATTTCAATGGTACGAGCCGATATCATCGATGCTGTCGATCGCATACTAAGGGTCTATTCGCGCAACTTGCGCGAGCCTTTTGGTGGCAAACAGCTCTTGCTTGTAGGCGATGTTTTCCAACTTGAACCGGTAGTAAAGAGCGATGAGCGGGAGATACTTAACCGCTTCTACCCTACTCCCTATTTCTTTTCGGCACGTGTATTCAACCAGATAGATCTCGTCTCCATCGAGCTTCAAAAGGTATACCGACAAACCGATGCAGTGTTCGTCAGTGTGCTCGATCACATCCGAACCAACACGGCCGGTGCAGCCGATTTGCAGTTACTCAACACGCGCTTTGGCACCAGCATCGAAGCCTCGGAAGAGGATATGTATATCACCTTGGCTACTCGGCGAGACAATGTAGACTTTATCAACGACAAGAAGCTGGCCGAACTACCGGGTGAGCCCATGCGTTTCATGGGCGAAATTGAAGGTGATTTTCCCGAAAGCAGCTTACCTACTTCGAAAGAGTTGGTCTTAAAACCCGGTGCACAAGTGATTTTCATTAAGAACGATTATGATCGTCGCTGGGTCAATGGCACCATTGGTGTGGTGAGCGGCATAGATACCGTAGAGGGCACCCTCTACATTCTCACGGATACCGGCCAGGAGTACGATGTTAAACTTGACTCTTGGCGCAACATTCGCTATCGGTACAACGAAGAGAAGAAGGAGATTGAAGAAGAGGTATTAGGCACGTTTAAACAGTACCCCATCCGATTGGCATGGGCCATTACTGTGCATAAAAGCCAAGGGCTCACCTTTAGCCGGGTGGTGATCGACTTTACCGGTGGTGTTTTTGCAGGCGGACAAGCCTACGTTGCGTTAAGTCGTTGCACCTCGCTCGAAGGCATTCAGTTGAAAAAACCCATCAACCGTGCCGATATCTTTGTGCGACAGGAGATCGTCAACTTCTCCGAACGGTTCAACAACCGACAAGCCATCGATAAAGCCTTGAAGCAGGCACAAGCCGATGTGCAATATGTAGCCGCAGCGCGTGCTTTCGACCGTGGCGACATGGAAGAGTGCCTCGAACAGTTCTTTCGCGCCATTCATTCGCGATACGACATTGAGAAACCTGCACCTCGCCGCTTGATACAGCGCAAGCTGAGTATAGTGAACACGCTGCGCGAACAGAACAAGCAACTAAAGGAACAGATGAGGGCGCAACAAGCGTACCTGAAAAAGTATGCACACGAGTACCTGCAAATGGGCAACGAGTGCATTACCCAAGCCCACGATGCTCGGGCTGCCCATGCCAACTATGACAAAGCGCTCGAGCTCTACCCCGACTATGTGGATGCCTGGATACGCAAAGGAGTTACCTATTACAATGAAAAAGAGTACTTCGATGCCGAGTGCTGCCTCAACACAGCGGTGAAGCTTAGCCCGGCAGATTTCAAAGCCGTTTACAATCGGGGAAAACTTCGCTTGAAAACGAACAACATCGAAGGCGCCATGGCCGATTTGGACAAAGCAACCTCACTTAAAAAAGAACATGCCGGAGCACACGAGCTCTTTGGCGATGCTTTGCTCAAAGCAGGAAAAGAGCAGGAAGCGGCTTTGCAATGGCGCATTGCAGAGGAGCTCAGAAAGAAGAAAGGATGAGCGATACGGTCATAAATTAACTCTACATAAGCATTTTATGAAATAAATTCGCTAATTTTGCCATTATATACTTACCTAAAAACTGGAACAGATGAAAAAAGGCCTTAAAATTGCAGCAATAGTGGTGGGGGTACTCTTGTTACTTATGCTTATACTCCCTTTTGCTTTTCGCGGGAAAATAACTACCCTAGTCAAAACCGAAGGAAACAAGATGCTGAATGCACAGTTCGACTTCAAAAGCCTTGACATAAGCCTGTTTCGTCACTTCCCCAAGGCTTCAGTTACATTAAGCGACTTCTGGCTTTGCGGAACCGGTGAGTTTGCTAACGATACACTGATTCAAGCAGAAGAAGTGACAGCTGCCATCAACCTCCTTTCGCTTTTTGGCGATAGCGGATACGACATCTATAAGATACAGATTGACAATACAACCTTACACGCCATTGTTCTGCCCAACGGAAAGGTCAATTGGGACATCATGAAACCCGACAGCCTGACGCCTGCACAACTCGAAGCTGAAGCAGCAGAATCGCCCTTCAAGGTGCGTCTTCAAGACGTGCGTGTCAACCAAATGAATATTGTCTTTGACGACCGTCAGGCCAATATGTATGCCGATATCCGGAACTTGAATGGTCGTTGTATGGGCGACTTAACCAGCGACCGCACCACCTTGCAGCTCGAAGCCGAGACAGAGTCACTGAGTTACCGCATGAATGGAATACCTTTTCTTAGTAATGCCAACATCTACGCCAAAATGGATGTAGACGCCGATTTGGCTCACTCCAAGTTTACGCTTAAAAAGAATGAATTTAGACTGAATGCCATCAAAGCCGATGTGGACGGATGGGTGGCCATGAAAGACCCTGCTATTGACATGGATTTGAAGATGAACACGAATGAAGTAGGGTTTAAAGAGATTTTATCGCTCGTTCCGGCACTCTATGCCAAAGAGTTTGAACAACTGAAAACCGAAGGAACAGCTACGTTGAATGCATCAGCCAAAGGGTTGCTGCAAGGTGACAGCATCGTTCCACAGTTCAACATCGACCTAAAGGTGAAAGATGGCATGTTCCGCTACCCATCGTTACCGGCTGGAGTCGATCAGATAAATATCCAAGCCCATATTCAAAACCCGGGTGGAAGCATGGATGGCACTGAAATTAAAGTGAATCCATTCAGTTTTCGCTTAGCAGGCAATCCTTTTCAAGTGATAGCCTCGGTTAAAACGCCTATTAGCGACCCCGACTTCCGTGCCGAAGCCAAAGGAACGCTCAACTTGGGCATGATCAAACAAGTGTATCCACTCGAAGAAATGGAGCTCAACGGCATTGTCAATGCCAATATGCAGATCGCCGGACGACTCTCGAACATCGAAAAAGAGCAGTACGATCGAATAGAAGCTTCCGGTACCGTTGGCCTAACCAACATGAACTTGCAACTCAAAGATATGCCCGAAGTAAAGATACTTCAATCACTTCTCACCTTTACTCCAAAGTACCTGCAGCTGAGCGAAACCACAGTCAACATAGGTAAAAACGACCTCACAGCCGATAGTCGATTCGAAAACTATATGGGCTATGCACTCAAAGGAACCACCCTCAAAGGGGTGCTCAACGTTCGTTCGAACTATTTGAATCTAAATGATTTTATGGGTACTGCATCGACAGATAGCACGGCAAAAGTAACTTCTGCTGCTACTGCTACGACCGAGAACACTCAGGCTACACAAGCTTCAGGAATCATTGAGGTTCCTCGCAACATTGACTTCCAGATGGATGCAGCCATGAAGCAGGTGGTGTTCGATCAAATGACTTTCGCGCAAATGAACGGCAAGCTACTGGTAAAGGATGGAAAAGTAGACATGAAAAATCTATCCATGAATACTTTGGGAGGCAACGTAGTCATGAACGGCTATTACTCTACAGCAGACCTCACAAAACCACAAATGGATGCCAACTTTAAACTCTCCAACCTTAGCTTTACCCAAACCTATAAAGAGCTTAACATGGCGCGCCAGATGGCTCCTATATTCGAAAACCTAAAAGGAGATTACTCGGGACAACTCCATGTACTAACACTGCTCAACCCCGACATGAGCCCCATGTTGCCTACCATGCAGGGAAGCGGTAGCCTCTCGACCAAAGACCTTAGCTTGAGTGGTGTAAAAGCCATCGAGCAGATAGCACAAGCAGTGAACAAACCCGAATTGAAGGAGATGAAGGTAAAAGACATGACACTGAATTTCACCATCAAAGAGGGACGTGTCATTACGCAACCGTTCGACCTCAAACTGGGCGAGTACGTACTGAACCTCTCCGGCAGTACCGGACTCGATCAAACCATCGACTACTCCGGCAAAATCAAGCTTCCGGCCTCGGCAGGCGGCTTTGCCAAACTGAGTACCATCGATCTAAAGATAGGTGGAAACTTTACCTCACCCAAAGTTTCGCTCGATACAAAAAGTATGGCCAATCAGGCCGTAGAGTCAGTAGCCGAGAAAGCGGTCAGTGAATTGGGCAAGAAGCTCGGATTAGATTCTGCCGTTACAGCCAATAAAGACTCATTGAAACAAAAAGTAACCGAAAAGGCGACAGAGAAGGTGCTCAACTTTTTAAAGAAGAAAATCAAATAATCATGCTACTCAAATTATACGAAAGAAACAATAATCCGGATGATCTGCAAGAGATTGTAGACATTTTGAATGATGGTGGACTCATCATATACCCCACCGACACCATGTATGCCATCGGCTGTCACGGTTTGAAAGAACGTGCTATTGAACGCATTTGTCGCCTCAAGGATATTGATCCGCGAAAGAATAACCTTTCGATCATCTGCTATGACTTGAGCAGTATCAGCGAATATGCCAAAGTAGACAATAATGTATTTAAGCTGATGAAGCGCAACCTGCCCGGCCCATTCACCTTTATTTTGAATGGAACCAATCGGTTGCCCAAGATTTTCAGAAATCGAAAAGAGGTAGGTATCCGTATGCCCGACAATGCCATTATCAGCGAAATAGCCCGTCTGCTCGATGCTCCCATCATGACCACCACCCTCCCACTGGGTGAGCGCGAAGAGGTGGAGTACCTGACGGACCCGGAACTCATTCACGAAAAGTTTAGCGAAGCGGTAGACTTAGTTATTGATGGAGGAATTGGCGGCATCGAACCCTCTACCATAGTCGATTGCACGGGCGATGAGCCCGAAGTGCTCAGACAAGGTAAGGGATGGCTGCAAGAGATTTAAAACAAAAAAGTCGAACGTTTCTACAGATGCTCCATGCAACGTAGAAACGTTCGACTACCTATTTTTATCGTACTGCTCTTCTTACAGCAGAGAGGCCGGATCTAAGTGCTCAGCTTCGATATCCTTAAAGTAACGATAGGTTCCCACCTTCAGTTCGGCTGTAGCTGCATCGTCACACACAATGATACCCTTTTCGTGCAATTGCAACGCACTGATAGTCCACATCTGTGTGATAGCACCTTCTACTGCATGATACAACGCACGGGCTTTGTTGTGTCCGTTTACAATAATCATCACTTCACGAGCCGACAGGATGGTACCTACACCTACCGTCAACGACGTTTTAGGTACTTGAGTGATATCATTGTCAAAGAAGCGCGAGTTCACTTCAATGGTCTCGGTAGTCAATGTCTTTTGACGCGTACGTGAGCTTAATGAAGAACCCGGTTCGTTGAAGGCAATGTGTCCGTCCGAACCGATACCGCCCATAAACAGGTCAATACCCCCATACGATTTAATCTTAGCCTCGTAACGAGCACACTCAGCGTCTAAATCGGGAGCAACACCATTGAGCAGATTTGTATTCTCGGGTTTGATGTCAATGTGACCAAAAAAGTTACTCCACATAAACGTGTAATAGCTTTGGGGATGATCGTGAGATAGCCCTACATACTCGTCCATATTGAAGGTAACTACATGCTCGAACGATACGATGCCTTTTTTGTTCAAGTCAATGAGACCTTTATACATACCCAACGGAGAAGACCCGGTAGGGCAACCCAGTACAAATGGTTTTTCAGCCGTAGGTTTCGCTGCTCTGATTTTCGCTGCTACATAATGTGCAGCCCATTGAGAAACGGACTGATAGTCCGGTTGAATAATTAATCTCATGTCGTTTGTTTTTAATTGGTTATTATGTTAGTTAAGCATTTACTTTTAATCTGTCGGCCATTGCTCGTGCCAAGTTCTCGCACTGCTCGTAGGTAATCTCTTTCATGGCGTGCTTCATCTCTACCGGATCTCCTATCCGTTCAAACTTACTCTTCTCCGCAAATTCGGCAATGCGTTTCACCGCAGCGCCTGCCCAAGCAAAGGAACCAAAGAAACCGAGGTAACGATCTTTCATATCGCGTATTAATACCTTAGCCATCAATGACTCTATCTCTGGGAAAGCTTGGTTGCTGTACGTTGGCGAACCAATGATCAGTCCCTTGTATTTGAATATATCCATCAAGATATACGAAGCATCGCTCTTGCTTACATTGTGCATCACAATGTTTTTCACTCCTTGTATCGAGAGTTCGGCAGCAATCGCTTCCGCCATCTGTTCGGTATTGCCATACATGCTTCCGTATACAATGACTACTCCATCTTCGGCAGCATAGCGGCTCAGCTGATCGTAGATACCTACCACCTTGGCGATGTTTTCTGTCCATACCGGTCCGTGTGTAGAGCAGATGGCCGAGATGGGCAATCCATCTAATTTCTGCAGCGCCTTCTGTACTGCACTACCATATTTGCCAACAATGTTGGAGTAGTAACGCACCATCTCGTCCCAATAGCGATCGGTATTCATCCGGCTGTCCATAAACCCACCATCCAGTGCTCCGAAACAGCCAAAGCCATCGCCAGAGAAGAGTACACCGTCTGTTTCGTCAAACGTCATCATGGTTTCGGGCCAATGCACCATCGGTGTCAAGTAAAACCGGAGTTTGTGACGTCCCAACGCCAAGAAGTCACCGTCTTTCACCACATACTGTTCGCCTGTTACGCCATAAAACCCTTCGATCATGCCAAATGTTTGCTTATTGCCTACAATAACAATGTTCGGGTAGTGTTGTTTGATCAAACGGATAGAGCCCGAATGGTCTGGTTCCATGTGATTTATAATTAAATAGTTAATCGGACGGTCGCCAATCACTTGTTTTATTTTACGCAGATAGGTTTCAAAACAGCAAATATCAACCGTATCGATCAATGCTACCATCTCATCGTCTATCAGATAAGAGTTATAGGAAACACCATAGGGTAGCGGCCACATCCCTTCGAAAAGATGTTTGTTACGGTCGTTAACTCCCACATAGTGAACGTTTCCTTTTATTGTTGTTTTTTGTTTCATACTTATTTAGAGATTAGTATCTTCCGCAAAAATAGCTCTTTTTTCTGAAATCCCGAACTTCTTTCCCTGATAAGCACCTCTTTCTTTCATTCTTTTCTGAACCCGAGCCGTGAATTCATGATTTTTCAGTCCCCAATCGGGAGCGATTAATAACTCGCGAGGCGACTGAGAAACAAAACGTTCCAGCACGATCTCGGGGCGTAAATGCTCCACGTAATCAATAACCAGATCGATGTATTCGTTCACCTCAAACAACCGAAAGGCTTCGGGATGCTGTTCGTATTCGTAGGCCATGCGGGTGCCACGAATAAGCTGCAACTGATGCATTTTGAGTGTAGTGAGCGGCAATTGAGACAGTACGCCTGCCTGCGCTATGATCTGTTCGTTGCTCTCGCCCGGCAATCCCAGTATCACATGTCCGCCTACGGGGATGCCACAAGCCGCCGTACGTTCGACAGCTGCTACGGTGTCGGCAAACGTGTGTCCTCGGTTGATGCGTTGCAAGGTGTCGTCTTGTGTGGTCTCTATGCCGTACTCCACCAACAAGAAGGTGTGCCGTTGCAGCGCTTCCAAGTAATGCAACAACGCATCGGGCATGCAGTCGGGGCGCGTACCGATTACCAGCCCCACTACCCCATCCACGCTGAGTGCCTCTTCGTATTTCCGTTTCAGTCCTTCAAGTTCCGCATAGGTATTGGTATAAGCTTGGAAGTAGGCCAAGTATTTCATTTCGGGATACTTGCGCATAAAGAACTGCTTCCCCTCTTCGAGTTGCTGACGAATCGTTTTCTCCGTTTTACAGTACTCGGGATTAAACGTTTGGTTGTTGCAATAGGTACATCCACCCTGTCCTTTGGTTCCATCACGGTTGGGACAAGTAAAACCGGCGTTCAAGGAGATTTTCTGAACTTTATACGGAAAGTAATTCTTTAGAAAAGTAGAAAATTCGTTATATAAAGGAGGTTGGGTCATAAACAATGCATCCATATATTCATTATAAGTAAGCAAACATAAGCAAAAAGTATGAGAAAAAAGAAAGACCGAAGGGTTAAATGAGAAACGCTACAAACAGCATCAAGGAGTGCGCAGCGTTCAATAGGCGTTTAAACAACTCCCTCTGCTGCCATTTCAATCAAGTTCAAGTACAGTTGATTCTGCGTTAACAGCTCGCGAACACCGGTCAGCAACATCTGCTTCCTTGCCCGCGTCAAGGCTACATTCAGCTTGCGATCAATCACCACATCACCCTCTTGCGTAAGGTTAGAGAGCAGACGCAGTTGATACGGGTAGTTCACACAACAGGAGTAGATAATAACATCACGCTCACTCCCTTGGAAGCGTTCGACCGTATCGATCAGAATCTCATTCAACGCAGGAATCCCTAGCGCAGTGATTGCCTTTCGAATTAGGGCTATCTGACTTCGGTAAGGAGTGATGATGCCCAGCGTGGTAGCCGCATCGAACGTTTCGGCATGGCGTTGATAAACATCGGCAGCCAAACGGGCAGCGATCAGTGCTTCCGAATGGTTGGTCTTAGGCGACATACCTACCGGTTCTGCCTCGGAAGCGTAGAAAGCCAACCGGTGAATGCCCTCGGAATGTTCCAATTGATGGGGCAGCCCCACAGGAAGGAGGCGCTCTTGGTAAAAAGCCCGATTGGCGAAAAGTGCCACCTCGGGGTGCATACGCCCTTGCTTGCAAAGCATGTCGTAACAGGAGTCAGGAGCGTTGCGATACAAGCGTTCAAACAGCGAGTCCTTTAGGTTTTCTAATCCGATGGCGCGCAGTGCCTCATCGTGTACCTCGGCATGCTCCTTGCGCAGCAGCACCACAGCAGGGAGCTGCTTGTGGTCGCCAATAAGAATAAATTTGCCCACGGCATTGTTGCCCGTTGCGTGGCGCATGCAAAGTATGCCCAGCAATTGGGGTTCCAGAATCTGAGTCGACTCGTCCACAATGGCTACATCGAAACGCTTCAACTGAAACAGCTCCGGTTTGCCCGACAGGGATGCCACCGTACCTACGAAGATGCGGCAACGGTTGATGCGCGCATTCACCTCCGCCCGTCGCGAACAGGGGTCGAGCACGTTTTCCATCAGATGCTCGCGGTAAGCCTCATCGCAAGAGAGCTCGCTACCCACACGAATAAAATCGACCTCGGGGCTGATGCGCGAGAGGGCTTTGCAGATTTCATCTACCGCCCGGTTGGTGTACGAGAGCAGCAGAATCTGCGTATCCTCGTTGGCATAAAAGGCTTCCACCATCTGTTTCAGCGCCCACGAGGTTTTGCCTGTGCCGGGTGGTCCGATGAGCAGGAAGTAATCGCGTGCGGCTTGTGCCTTGAGCACCACCCGTTCAAAGTCGGTAGCAGCGTTGGCTATGCGCGCATCAAAGGAAGCATCGAAGGTAGGCGGACGCTGTCCCAGCAGCAAGTCGCGCCGCTCCTTTTTGGCCGAGAGGAAAACCGACAATCCTTGGTACATGCTCCGAAAGGAGGTATCCATCGTATCGTGTTCGATGGCATAGCGGCTGTTGCCCGGCAGCACACCCACGTTTTGCTGCGTGGCACGCAGCCTGATGCGTATCTCGTGTGTCGTTAACCACTCGATGTTGCCTTTAAACACCATCTTGTTGGTTACGTTGTCTGTATCGGTGTTGCGTTGGTAAAGCACAATGGCATCGCCATAGCGGAAGTTGGGTAACATCTCCTCTGTTTGCGAGAGGGTAAGCGTAAGACTGGGCTTATGGGAATCGGCGGCTCGATTCTCTCTGATGGTTAAGTCGTAGAGTATTTCGCCTGCCTCGCACTTCTCGGCCAGCGTAGCGAGCCACAGGGCGGAAGCTCCGGCACGTCCTTCGTACTCGGCATCGCCCGATTTAGAGGTGTAGAGCTCTTTCGTGATGAAGTTATAGAGGGTATAGAAGTACGCTCGTTCGAGCGGGGAGCACTTCTCCAGTTTATGGGCAAACGAGTCGATAGACGGACGCAGGTACTGCTCCCAGAAGCGTCCTTTGAGTTCGCGTTCGTTGAGTGTAGCAGCGGTAATCTCGCTCAACTTGGTGGTGGTGTAGGCGATGTTGTTGTGCAGTTGAATGCCATATTCGTTGGCCACAATGCGGTTGCGCAGATCAATAGCACGCCTCACCATCGCCCACGACGGACGAGCCGGGTAGAGCAGCGGGTATCGGGTATAGAGCAGGTAGGGTTTTACCTTGCTATGCTCCTGCCCCATGGCGTATTGCAGCACGGCTTGGTAAAGCATCATCTGTACTTTATTGTTCTCTTTGGGCTGCACCTTGCCACGGATGGCGTACTCGTCGCCCTTGCCCGACTTCATCTCGATGAATGCCGACATGTCTCGCTGCATATAGTCGAGTCGCCCCTGCAAGCCCAGCGCCTCGCAGATGTACGAAGGTTCGAGCACCGCATCGCGCTTGTCGAGTTCATAGCCCGGTGCCCGAAAGGTTTCGGTCACTACGGTTCGCAGGTGATCGAAGTGCATGCGGCAATCGGCAAAGAATTCGCGTTCCTTGCACGGATCGCGCAACTCGGCACAGGCAGCCAGCTCAATGGGGTAGCGACGAAAGGCCTTCTGCATGCAGGCTGTATAATCTACTTCGCCCTCGGCATGTATCCATTCGTCCAAAAAGAGGTTGGCGATGTTTCCCAACAGCAGCGGTCGGGCGTTGTCGATGGATTGAAAACGGGCATAGATGTAGTTCATCGGGTGGTGCCCATAGTCGCGGAAGCACTCGGCCAGCGTACTGATGTCGACTAGGTAATCGGGTTCGAGTACGATGAACGAAGGGGTGAGCACGCCTGCCTCGTCAATGGCTACATCGAGCAGGTTGACTTGCGCATGAGGCCACAAGCCTTCGCAAGTTGCGTTGAACTCTTCGTTTACCTGAGGCACGCCGTAGCGCACCCGCAGCAGGTCGTCGGACACCTCTTCGAGGGGCATCACGTATAGGTATTGCTCATCGGCATATTGAAAGCAGACCCGCATCCGGTTCCGTCGTTCGCGAGCAGGCGGAGCCACCAAGTAGGTGGCATCGGCGCGGGGCAGTAATCGATAGAGTTCGGTGGGAATCTCCTCGCCCGACAGTTTACGCAGAAAGAAGGCCAATGTCTTGACATCGCGCAAGAGTTGCTCGCGTGTGGGTTCGCTCCTGCGGTTCAGTATGGCGTTGGAGGTAAGCCGGAAGGTATGTAGGCGGTTCTGCTCCACTACCGACAGCCCCACCCGTGCCGCCACAAAGCTGATGCGTGCCGAAAGGTCGGTCATTTGCAGGCTTTGGTCGGTCATCTGCGTGCGGCAAAGGCGCTCGAGCACGTCGCGCAGTTGCTTGTAGTTGGCAGCCAGACGAGCATTTTCGGCAGCAGGATGGGCATCATCGG
>JAGOOC010000018.1:31824-51943 GCA_017992695.1 Bacteroides sp.
GGGCATCATCGGTGCGACAAGCCCCCAGCAGCAGTTCGAAAGATTCTTTGATCACTTGTTCCATAACGTGCAAAGGTAACGAAAAAGCGAAAAAAAGCAGGCAATCGCTTTACTTTCTCTACGGCAAAGGGGTTATTTGTTGGTCAGGTTCCTATTGTTTTATCGGTCGGCAGAAGAGAGTTGCACGGTTGACGCAACGTGTTTCACCATGGTGAAACAAAAGTTATCTGCCGTTGAAACAAAAGTTTCACCGTGATGAAGCAAAGTGAATGCACCGTGCATCCCCAACGGATGCACGGTGCATTGCACTAAGAACGATCGGAGACGCTGCAGCTCTTAGTAGATGGTAGTCTGAGGATCAAAGTTTGTCCAACCCTCGAGCCAATTGTCATTGGGTCCGGAGAATGCACCAATGTAGCTCACGGTGGTGTTAAGAAACGTACTGTTTACCCCTTCAAAACCAGCACCACTCAACAGTGGACTGCCTGCACCTGGGGCGTAATTCTGCCCCACTCCTTTGGGGTCAGTGAGCAGCAGTGCTGCTTCGTCGAGCTGGCGGTTGCCTTCTTGGATAAAGAAGCTATGCGAATAAGATACAGTTGTAGCATCGTAATTGCCATCGCCTAAGTAACGTTCGTCTTTGTAATACTTGTTGTTATCTGATCCAAGTACCCCCATGCCTGCAAAAACCAAGTTTTTGAGGTGAAACAGGCCTGCTTTAGCATAATTGACCGTAGCTCCCTTTTCTCCGTCGATTATTAAACCGATAGGATAACCCACCGCAACCGAATTGTAGCAGCTTAACCGGCTCGAGCGACGCATCTGCATGGCTGCCTGATACTTGCCTAGTTTCGATCCGTTGTCGGGATACACGATACCACCGGTAATATACGCTGCGCTATTGACAAAATCGGCATTCTTTGCGGTTTGAGGTCCGATAAAGGTGACGTTGCTAAATAAGGCATTGGTGAAAGGCGATACCTCAGCACCCGAGGCATTGTTGTCTGACTCAAAACCATTGGATTGAGAAGTATCGGCAATGCGAGGATCGCGCACCGAGAGGCAGAATTGCACGTGCCCGCTGTAACCGTTGTCGGTATCAAAATCATCGTCCCAACCCTTGTAGGCAATGAGGTACTTGCAGTTGACCGAACCGCCAAACCACTCGAAGGAGTCGTCGTTAGCGTAGGATACCTGAATGTGGTCTATGGTGGTACCGCGCCCTACCGAACCCAAGGTAACTCCGTTAATCTCCTTATCGGTTTGGAAAGGATAACCGGCAAACTCTACGCGAATGTACTGATATACGCCCGAATTGTCGTCGTCGTTATCACCCCCGTGTTTGGTCGATGGGCCACCTTCAATCTGCTGTTGGTTGCCGTTATTGTTTTTGGCCAATCCACAAATAATCAGCCCGCCCCAATCGCCCGGTCGGCGCTGTCCCGCTGCTTGTGCCGAAGTCATCACGATGGGTGCATCCTTGGTTCCGGCTGCATGTACATAGCCTCCGGGCTCCACAATCAACGTGGCTTTGGTCTCCTTGTCTCCTTTGATAATCGTTCCGGGTTCTATCGTTAAACGGGCACCTTTGTCTACATACACCCATCCTTTGAGGGTGTATACCCCACGCTTTAGGGTCACATTGCCGGTAAAGTGAAAGTTTTGATCACCGTTGCCCAGTTGTGTTCCGTTGTTAAACAGAATGCCTTTACTCATGGCGTTGGTTCCATCGTAGATTACTTCCGGATCGTCACTGTTTGTCTCATTACGCTCATCGACCGAGCAGGCAGTTACCAGCAAGGAAAGTGTAAAAGTCGCTATTAGGAGAGCGACTGCTCCAACTCGTTTCATGTTCATTGTCATTGCTTATTAAAAGTTATAACTTACTGTTAGGCCATAATTACGGCCGGGTTTATACTGTTTGGTTACCTCTTCAACGCTCTTTATCTGACCCTTTACGGTAACATTGTCAATCTGTTTAAAAGTCACCTTCTCAGCCAATAGGTCGCGCACCGAAACTTTCAGCTCCCAGTGGCCAAACTTCTTTCCCAACGAAAGGTCGATGGCGTTGCGTGGCATCTCATAGGAGTTGGGAATGGTTTTGGCATCGTCCGAACCACTCGTACCTACGCTACGACCTACGCCCACAATGCGTTTGCCGATGCGATTGTAGAGTACTGCTGCATTAAGTCCCCATTCGGGCTGTTGGTAAAAGAGACCGGTATTGATGATGTAGGGCGATTGTCCCTGCATCTCGCGACTCTTCTCCTGACTGCCGACCTCGAAGGTCACCAGACTCTTGATAAACGAACCGTTGAACGACCAGCTGAAGTTACGCAACCCGATGAAGTCGAGGTTTTTGCGGATGTCGATCTCGATACCGTAATTGTCGGCACCTTTCGCATTCTTATAGGAATAGATGAGGTCGGTTCCGCCCGAGACAGTGTAAGTCCACTCAATAGGGTTACTGAAGCGTTTATAGAAAAGGGCCACAGAGAAAAGTTCTCCGGCCGAAGGGTACCATTCGTAGCGTAAATCGAGGTTGTGAATGTAGGCGGCTTTCAGGCTGGCGTTACCCATCACGCTGCTTGCCAAGTCGAAATCGTAGAACACCGAGGTAGAGAGTTCACGAAACTCGGGGCGGTTGATGGATTGACCGTAAGCCAAACGCAACTGTTGTTGTTTGCTGAGCTGATAGGTAGCGTTGAGTGAAGGGAAAAGATCACTGTAGGTGTAAAAGGTGCTTCGGCGGCTCTCTTCGTACGAACGGGTATTCATCACCAACTCCATGCGGCTATACTCATAACGCGCACCGGCGTAAAGGCTTAGTGCGCCCAATGGTAGGTTGGCACTGAGGTACCCCGAAGCTTGCGCATTGTTCCCGTTATAGTCGTTGAGCTTGTTCACCTCTTCTTGCAGGTACAGCTTATCGGCTCCGTAGTTCTCGGGTTTCAACAACTCCTCTATCGGATTGTCGGTAAACTGAAACTCTTTGGGAAGGGTCGTATTCGTGGGGTTATAGCTGAGATCGAACTGTCGGGTATTGTAGGTACGGGTGCGGTACTCGCCATAAGCACCTGCTTTAATCACGGGCTGCAAGTTACCCCATTGCAGGTCGCTACGGTAGTTCAGGTTAGCCGAAGCAATGTGCTCTTCGAGGTAGGTAAACTCGCGACTGATGCGGTAAAGCCCCATGCGATCATCCGTGCGGTCATTGAGTTCAATGCGTTTACGATCGGGCAAGTTACGATTGGCGTAAGCGTAGCCTGCGCTCCAATCCCAACGGCTATTGTCGAACGTATGCTTGCCGGCGAACTGGGTGTTGTAGGTCGTGCGGCTGGAGTAGTAATACTCCATGTTGTGCTCCTGATCGTTCTGCCCATTGAATCCGCGACGCTCTGTATAGCGATTCTTACCGGTTTGATTGAAGATGTTCTTCCATTCGTAACGGTGCTGCTGATTACGGGGTTGGTAGGTGAAGTTAAGCAGGGTACCCAAGCGAGCATCTTGACTGTATTGGTCGTCGGTGCTGCGACGCATATAGACCGATTTATCGTTGTTGGTGTCATAAACGCCAAACAGTGAATTGTCCATATTGAGGTAGGTTTTGTAGGTACTCGAGTAGTTAACAGCAGCCAGAAGTCCGTAGCTTCGACCGCTCTCCGTGTTCCAGCGACGGCTGTAAGCTAGGTTGAGTTTGAAGTCGCTCACAGGTCTCCGTTTGCGCAGTGTCCAGTCGTTGTTGAGTGCGTTGCCCATCACGTCGATATTATTCGACCCCGGATAGGTATTTAGGTCTCCTTTCATGCCTGCAGCGAGGGTACGCAAACCGTTGTCGAACCCTAGGAAATCGGTGCGACTGCCTTTGTTCTCATAGAAGTTTCGGAAATGCGTTTGGTCATTGATACCCCCTCCTACCGAAACCGTAAAGCTGTTTTCGGCAGGCATATCCTTGGTGTTAATCAAGATAAAACCTCCGGTAAAGTCTGAAGGGTACTCGGGAGCAGGGCTTTTTACGATCACCAAGTTGTCGAGCTGAGACGAAGGAATGATATCAAAGGAGAAAGCGCGCGAGTCGGCTTCGGAGCTTGGAGCAGCACTGCCATTGATCCATACGTTGTTGTAACGTTGCGAGAGTCCGCGCACCATCACAAACTTTTCGTCGATGATCGACACACCGGGCACACGCTTGATGACCTCCGAAGCATCTTTGTCTTGTGTCTTACTGATTTGCTGTGCCGAGACTCCGCTTTGCACCATCAAGCTGCGGCGCTGATCGGTCATCAGGGCTACATCGGTATTTCGTTTTAACTGTGCCACCACGGCTACCTCGGAAAGTATTTGGGCATCCGGCTCCATCTCAAAAGGAAGCATCAGCCCGGTAGCGGTTATGTTGACTTCGGTTTGTATGATATCCTTGTAGCCTACGTATTTTACGGCAATGGTGTAGGTACCACTCTTCAGGTTATCCAGTTGGTAATTTCCATCCAGATCGGCTACGGCGCCATTGGTCGTTCCCACTAGTTGCACGGTAGCCCCGGTCAAGGGCTCGCGGTTAGTCTTGTCGATAATGGTTCCTTTGAGGACTCCGGCGGCTGCTTGCAAGGCAAGCAACGTTAAAAGGAGAAGGGTAGCGAATGTTCTGCTTAATACTTGTTTCATCTTCATTGTTATGCGTTTCAATTTCTGATGCAAAGATGCGGCAAGCAGATGACAGGAGTGCAACAAGCAGCGTACATTTCATTGACAGTTATATGACAATGAGGTTTCGTTCTTAACCAACGAAAGGGCACCAAGGAGGAGGATTCTTCCTTGGTGCCCTTTCGCTAAAAACAAGAGGATCGCTCTACAGCAGTACGCTACAACCCGAAACTAAATTTATCTATACCTCCGTACACCATACTAAGCACCCCCAAACCAATAATACCCAGCGTGCAGAGCGCTAACGCCACACGGGTGTGATTATCGGAACGAAATGCAGGCATAGGCTCTTCGGAAGGGTTGATGTACATGGCCTTTACAATGAGCAGGTAGTAATAGAGTGAAATGACCGTATTGATCAGTGCGATAAATACCAACAGATGGAACCCGGCTTGGAACGCTGCCATAAAGATAAAAAACTTCGAGAAGAAGCCGGCAAAGGGAGGAATACCTGCCAAAGAGAAAAGGGACAACGTCATCAAGAAAGCCAATTTGGGGTTCGTGCGGTAAAGGCCGTTGTACTCGTCGAGCGTGTAACGGTGCGTGCGCAGGGCTACAATGGTGATGATGGCAAACACAGCCAAGTTGGCTACCATATACACCAACACGTAATACACCAGTGATGACATGCCGGCAGCCGTACCGCCAATCACACCCAACATGATGTAACCCGCTTGCGAGATACTCGAGAAGGCCATCAACCGTTTCAAGTTCTGTTGGCGCATAGCAAACAGGTTACCAATAGTTATAGAGGCGATAATAATCCAGTAAAGCACCTCCTGCCAATCGGCCATCATGGGGGCGAACACCTTAATGAGGATGGTCAACAGCACGAAAGCAGCCGATCCTTTGGAGATGACACTGAGGTAGGCGGTGACCACACTGGGAGCGCCTTCGTACACGTCGGCCGTCCAGAGGTGAAACGGCACAAGCGAAATCTTGAAAGCCATCCCCGAGAAGAAAAAGACAAAGGCCATCACCTGCAAGTGATTACCGTCGATGAGCGGCTGCAAATCATCAAAGTAGAGCGTGCCGCAGGTTCCATAAATCATGGAGAGACCAAACAAAAGCAGCGCACTGCTGAACAGTGCCGTTAAGATATACTTGGCACCTGCCTCGGCCGAGTGGTGACGGTATTTATCAAAGGCCACCAATGCAGCCATGGGGATGGAAGCCAACTCCAATCCGATAAAGAACATCAGGAAGTGACCGGCCGAAATCATAAAGTACATACCCAACAGGGTAGATAGCGTCAACACATAGAATTCGCCTTGACGGATGCTTGCATCAGGCAGCTTGAGCCACTCGTGAGCCATCAGAAAAACAATGAGTGTACCAATACTTAGCACCGATTTAATCACCGTGTGCATAGGCACATAGTGATACATACCGCCAAAAGCCTCGGCAGGCTGCCCCGGAACCAGATTGAGCAGGGTGTGAAGGGTGAGCAGTATCACCGGTAGCAGGGTGTTCAGTCGCGACTGACCGTCTTTTTTGTGCGCATCGGGGCTCATAAAGAGGTCGGCCACGAAAAGAATCAGTAACACAGCAATCAGCGAGAGTTCCTCGCGCAGGTATAGAAGTTGAGAGTAGTCCATGTCAATGTAGGATTAATGATTTCACACTATCAGATATCAATTCGCTGATCCACCAAGGCGCCAAGCCTAAACCGGCCACGCAGGCAATGAGGCAGATCACAGCCACCCGCTCATCCCAAGTGGCATCGGTTAGCGTCAGGTGGTGTTTGTTGGTGCAGGTGCCATAGAGTATCTTACCCACCAAACGGAGGATGTAGACAGCCGTAATCACAATAGAGGTACAAGCAATAACTGTGAGCGTGCGATGAAAGGGATCGGGGTTCTCGAACGAACCTACAAAAATAGTCATCTCCGCCACAAACCCACTGAGCCCGGGAAGCCCCAGGTTAGCCAATCCGGCAATGACATAGCAGACACTGAGGAAAGGCATCACTTTCATCAATCCCGAGAGTTCGCGCACATCGCGCGTATGGGTACGACCATAAATCATACCGATCAGGGCAAAGAAGAGTGCGGTCATCAATCCGTGACTCAACATCTGAAGCACCGCACCGGTAGCTGCCGTACGGGTCATCATAAGGATGGCGAAGAGCACCAGTCCGCAGTGGCTCACCGAGGAGTAGGCGTTGATGTACTTCAAGTCGGTTTGCACGCAGGCCGAAAAAGCGCCATACACCACCGAGATACCGGTAAGGATCAAGAATATCCACGACAACTCTTGTGCAGCTTCGGGCATCAGGTACATGGCAATGCGGAAACAACCGTAACCGCCCAGCTTCATCAACACACCGGCATGCAGCATAGAGACTGCCGTAGGGGCCGAGGCATGACCATCGGGGCTCCACGTGTGAAAGGGAAACAGCGCACCCAGCACACCAAAACCCAGAAATGTAAGCGGAAACCAAATGCACTGTTGCTCAAAAGGGATGTTGTGCAGCGCAGCAATATCGAGCAGGTTCATCGTAGTGGCTCCCGAACCGAAGTAGATGCCCAGAATACCAATGAGCAAAAAGGCCGAACCGCCCATCAGCATCAGTGTTAGTTTCATAGCGGCATACTCCTTGCGACCCGAACCCCAGACACCAATCAACAGGTACATCGGGATAAGCGCTATCTCGTAAAACATAAACAGGGTAAAGAGGTCTACCGAGATAAAGAAACCAAAAACACCCATGCTTAGTAGCGTGAACCACAGAAAGTACTCTTTGGTAAGAGGCTCTAAACGCCACGATGCAAACGTGCCGGTGAAAACGATGATGGCCGAAAGCAGCAGCATCACCACCGAAATGCCATCGACACCCACCGCGTAAGCAATATGTAAAGGTTCATACCAAGGAAGATCGGCACGGAAAAGCATCTCGGCCGTGTCTCCGGCAGCCCGGGCGTCGATGTAAAGAAACGTGAGAGCCACGGAGAGGATCAGCAGTGCCGAAGCTCCGATCACCATCACGGCTCTAATGGCCCGAATGCTTCGCACCAACCAGAGTGCAACCAGCATGAAAAGAGGAATCAGTACGAATAAGGATAAGAAGTTCATATCGTTAGACATTATAAGATTAATAGAAGAATCAGGGCCAAGGCTCCACAAAGAAACACGAAGGTGTATTGTTGTATCTGTCCGCTTTGCAAGCCGCGAATCTCCTCGCTCGTAGCATGGGTAGCCCAAGCCAGAAAGTTGAAGAAACCATCGACTACGTGCCGATCAAACCAAGCGATTGGTGCACTGATGCAGGCAAAGATGATGCGATGGGTCACGAACAAATACACCTCATCTATGTAGAAGCGGTGCGAAGCAGCGCGTTGCAAATATGCCGGTATCAGACGTTGCAGGCGATAACGGCGAACGCCACGCTTATACATATAAGTAGCCAGCGCGATGCCCATCAAAGCAACGGTCACACTAACAATGGCTACCGATGAGTCGAGGTGAATCGCATAATCGGTTCCGTTCGAGCTGATGAACCACCCGAAGGGGATGAACCCCACAAAACAGGTAATAAGGGCAAGCACAATGAGCGGAATCGTCATGGACAAAGGGCTCTCATGGGGCTTATGGGGCAAAAATGCTTCAGCATGTGCCGTGCTGTTGCCAGATAAAGAGGCCCTATTGTTTGTACTTGCCGCATCTCGATTAGCCGGCAAAGCCCAAAAGATGCGGTAGTAGAGACGAAACATATAGAAGGCGGTCATGCCCGCAATCACCGTCATCACAACCCCCATCACTGGACTGTATGCATAGCACGCGGTCAGAATCTCATCTTTCGAAAAGAAGCCCGAGAAGAATGGGATGCCTGCAATGGCAAGGCAAGCAATGAGGAACGTGAGGTGAGTAATCGGCATGTGTTTGCGTAAACCACCCATGTCGGCCATCTCATTGGAGTGCACGGCATGGATAATGCTACCGGCGCCCAAGAAGAGCAACGCTTTAAACATGGCATGCGTAAAAAGGTGGAACATGGAAGCCATGTAACCCAACCCACCGTGATGCGGATCGGTCGAGGTGCAAACACCCAAGCCTACCATCATAAAACCAATTTGCGAGATGGTGGAGAAGGCGAGCACCCGCTTGATGTCGGTTTGCACGCAAGCAATGAGGGCTGCAAAGAGAGCGGTAAATGCACCTACCCAACCGATAAGCTCCAATACATTGGGTGCGTAGGCAATGAACAACGGGAACAGGCGCGCCACCAGATAAACACCTGCTACCACCATGGTAGCGGCATGAATCAATGCCGAAACGGGCGTAGGTCCCTCCATGGCATCGGGCAGCCAGATGTGCAAAGGGAACATGGCACTTTTTCCGGCTCCACCGATAAACATCAGCCCCAAGGCCAACGCCGGCAAGGCACCGGAACCCATAGCCACAAGCGAGGAGAAGTCGGCATCAAAACCAAAGGTGCCTCCATAATATCCATAAATAAGGATACCGATGAGGAAACCCAAGTCGGCAAAGCGGGTAACAATAAAAGCTTTCTTAGAGGCTGCCACGGCTGCCGGACGGGTGTAGTAGAAACCAATCAGCAGGTACGAAGAGACACCCACCAGCTCCCAAAAGAGGTACATCTGGAAAATATTGGTAGCGACCACCAAGCCGAGCATCGACATAGAGAAAAGCGACAGAAAAGCGTAATAGCGCTGAAAGCCACGCTCACCCTTCATATAGCTCAGCGAGTAAAGATGCACCATCAGTGACACGGTAGAAATAACCACCAACATCATCACAGCAATGGGATCGAGGCGGATGCCCAGGTCAATGTGCAGCGACTCGGTAAGGGGCAACCAGGTTACGTTATAGGGCGTCAGGGTTTCCCAAGCGCCATTGGCTCCACGGGGTGCCGTAAAATAGAGCAGAGCCGTAAGGTAGCAGAGCACGGTAACCACAGCCATAGCCAGTGTACCGGTCACTCCTGCCGCACGGTGCGACATCCACTTGCCACCTATCCCCAGCAGGAGAAAGGTAGCCAGCGGCAAGAGGAGAATCAAGATCGTATAGTCCATAATTGATTTTTATTTTAGTATTTCATTTCGTTGAGCTGCTTCACCTGGATGGAGCGGATGTTACGGTAGATGTTAATCATAATCGCAATCGCCACCGCCGTCTCGGCCGCCGATATGGCGATAGAGAAGAGCGCGAAAAAGTATCCCTCCATCCCGTCGGGGTAGAGGAAGCGGTTGAATACGGCAAAGTTAATGTCGGTCGCATTCAGCATCAGCTCAATGCAAATAAGGATACCCAACGTGTTGTGTCGTGTAAAGAATCCGTAGATGCCGGCGAACATCATAATGGTAGAAACTACCAGGTAATATTCCATGTGTATCATAAGGGCAATTAAATGTTGTTGTGAATAAGTAGAAACTGAATCATCGCTTGCGGGCAATCATTAAACCACCCACGATACAAGCCAAAAGCAAAAGGCTCACTACCTCGAAAGGGAGCATATAGCCATACTTATCGGCAGAGAGCAGGGCATAGCCAACGGACTTGATATCTATCTCGAGTGGCTCCAAGTTGGGGGTAGCCACAAAGCGATGCGTCAACGTGATAAACAACACAATGGCTGCTCCTCCTGCTGTGGCAATGATGCCCGCCAAGAGCTTTCCACCCCGGGGAAACGACAACTGCTTGTCGCCTTCGCCACTGGTCAGCAAAATGGAGAAGACGTAAAGCACCACAATACCTCCGGCATACACCATAATCTGAACGGAGCCCAGAAAGGTGTAACCCAGTAAGAAATAGATGCCGGCTGTACCCAGTAGCACCATCAGTAAGTAGGTAGCCGACCGAACGATGCGACGAGTAGTGACCGTTAGGATAGACATCACCGTGATGAACGCGGCGAGAAAGTAGAAGACTACTGTTTCGAGTGTAAATTCCATATCGTTATTCTTTTATCTTTTCGATGACTGTACTGCCGGCGTGATTAAGGGTCAGCTCGAGTTTTGCTTTGTCGAACACCGCATGTTCAAAGCTCTGATCGAACGTAATGGCATTATGCGGGCAGGCATTGACACACAGTTGGCAAAACATACACGAACCCAAGTCGTACCGGTAGCGGGCAAGTATCTTTTTCTTCTTGCCTTCCGAGGTTTCAATGATCTCGGTTTCGATGGCAATCGTATCATTGGGACAAGCGTTTTGACACAGTCCGCACGCTATGCAGCGATGCTGGTTTTGCTCGTTATGAGGCATGGTAAGCGTTCCGCGAAAACGATCGAACATCACCAGTTCGGCTCTGTTCTCGGGGTACTGCTCGGTAGTCTTTTTACGGAAGTAGACGGTTATGGTGGTCTTCATTCCGGTCAACAGGGAACCAATGCCCCGAAAAAGACCGCCTAAGTAAGAGTGATTATTCATGTTATCTATATGTTTATATTCGCACTAGAAATGCCAACCGAAGACAACCATCAGGGTCATCAACAGTAGGTTGACTAGTGATATGGGTACTAGGTATTTCCACTCCAAGGTTAAGATCTGGTCGATGCGCAAACGGGGAAACGTCCACTTGATCCACATCAGCAAGAACACTACAAAAAAGGCTTTGCCGAAGAACCAGACGAAACCCGGGATGTAGTCCATCACCGTATTAAACCCGTCGAGACCGCCTATGTGCAACGGCATCCATCCGCCAAGAAACACGGTAGCGGCTACGGAGGCTACAATAAAGAGGTTCAGGAACTCGGCCAGATAGAAGAACCCGAAGTGCATACCCGAATACTCGGTGTGGTAACCGGCGGTAAGTTCGCTTTCGGCTTCGGGAAGGTCGAAAGGGCCACGGTTACACTCGGCGTTGCCGGCAATCAGGTAGATGACGAAGGCGATCAGCGCCGGAATATGCCCCCGAAAGAGGTTCCATCCTGCTGCTTGTCCCTCCACAATTTCGGAGAACTGCATGGTGCCCATAAAGACCACCATCGTTAAGATGCTAATGCCTACAGAGAGTTCGTAGCTGATGACCTGCGCACCGCTACGCATGGCACCGATGAGCGAAAACTTGTTGTTCGACCCCCATCCGGCAAGCAGAATACCGATGACACCGATGCTCGAAGCAGCTAGCAGGAAGAAGACACCGACGTTGAAGTCGAGCACAGCCATTCCTTTATTAATAGGTATACATGCAAAGGTCAGCATGGAGGCCAAGATGACCATAAACGGTGCCAGCTCGTAGAGGAAGCGGTCGGAGTGTTTGAGCGAGATGATCTCTTTGGTGAGCATCTTAAACACGTCGGCCACCACTTGAACGCTGCCGTAGGGACCTACGCGCATGGGGCCCAAGCGACATTGAAAGAAGGCACATACTTTGCGCTCCATATAGATCAGGATAATGGCCAGTAGGGCATACATCAAGATCAGGCATACGCCGATGACTACACATTCGATGAAAACCGCCCATCCCTCGGACATGACCGAAGTGAGCAGGGCGTGAATCCAGTTGGTTACAATACTAAAGTCAAACATAATCTTATCTATCTATATCTGGTACTACATAATCCAATGTTCCGCCAATGGCAATCAAGTCGGCAATCTTCGCTCCGCGGCAGATGGTATCGACCACCGACACCAAGGGCAAACCGGTGGAGCGGTAATGCAAACGATAGGGCGTTTTATCGCCGTGGCTTTCGAGAAACACCCCAAACTCGCCACGACTACCCTCGACAGCCGTGTAGTACGAACCTTCGGGCACCCGGATGATGGGTTTCATCTTCTCCTGTATGGAGCCTTCGGGGATGTTATCAATAAGCTGCTCGATGATGTGGAGCGATTCGAGTATTTCATCCATACGCACCATGTATCGGGCAAAGGAGTCGCCTTCGGTGTAGAGTATCTCACGGAAATCGACTTTATCATACACGCCATAGGGTATGCGCTTTCGTACATCGCAAGCCCAGCCCGAAGCACGCCCTGTGCCACCGGTAGCGCCAAAGGAGATGGCATCTTCGCGGGTGAGCACACCCACGCCTTTGAGTCGTTGTTGAGCGATGATGTTGCCGGTAAATACATCATGGTATTCATGAATAACAGCGCGCAGGTAGGGAATAAACGCTTTCACTCGGCGTTGAAAGTTCGGGTGCAGATCGGCTTGTACGCCACCAATGGTGTTGTAGTTCATGATCAGTCGTCCGCCACAAGTCTCTTCAAAGATGTCCAAAATCTTTTCGCGGTCGCGAAAGCCATAGAAAAAGGCAGTAAGCGCGCCCAAGTCCATGCATAGACACGAATAGAAGAGCAAGTGAGAATCAATGCGTTGCAACTCGTCCATCAGGGTACGAATGGTTTTCACCCGGTCGCTTACCTCTACACCCATGGCTTGCTCAATACACAGGCAAAGCGCGTGGCGGTTTTGGTGTGCGCCCAGGTAGTCGAGCCGATCGGTCAAAGCCAAGGTTTGCGGATAGGTCAAACTCTCGTTCATCTTCTCAATGCCTCGGTGGATATAGCCGCAGTTGGCATCGATCCGCTTGATGTTTTCGCCTTCGAGAGAGACACGAAAACGGAGCACACCGTGCGTGGCAGGATGCTGCGGCCCAATGTTGACCACGTATTCGCGATCGTCGAAGATCACACTTTCGGTATTGGTGGTTTCGCCTTCATTGTCTGTACCTACTTCGGTCGTGGTATCAATGGTCTCTTCATTATCCATTCGAAGGGGGTTGTGGGCTTCGGGATCATCGTCCTTGCGAAGCGGATACCCCACCCAATCGTTGCGTAGGAAAAGTCGGCGCATATCGGGATGTCCGTTGAAACGAACACCAAAGAAATCATATACCTCGCGTTCGTTCATCTCGGCCGCTTTCCAGAGATCGGATACGGAAGGCAACTCAGGTGTTTCACGATCGAGCGTAGCGGTGCGAAGGGCCATGCGCTCTCCGGTTACGGTCGATTCGAGGTGATAAACCACGCCCAGTCCGCGGATAGTGCCCGGCTCATCTTTCTCTTCGGCTACGCCCCAATCCATGCCGGTGAGGCTTTCCAGAAAGTCCATCTGGCGGTCGTTGCGCAGACGTAGCATTTCGTCGTACAACTCCTCGGGAGCTATGTAGTGTATTTCGTTCATAATGTGCTGTTTATTTCATCGTTTACTGAATCCTCTCCGCTCGGTGGTATCTCTTTTCGATTCACTCCGCCAAAGAATTTCTCTATTTTCACCTTGCGTTGCAGCTGCATGAGTCCATAGTAGAACGCTTCGGGACGTGGTGGACAGCCGGGAATATAGACATCAACGGGAAGAATCTGATCGACTCCATTGACTACATGGTATGATTTCTTGAACGGGCCTCCGCTCACAGCGCACCCACCTACGGCAACCACATATTTCGGATCGGCCATCTGATCATAAAGACGCTTCAGTACCGGTGCCATTTTATGGGTGATCGTGCCGCATACCATAATCATATCGGCTTGGCGCGGACTGGCACGGGCTACTTCAAACCCAAAGCGGGCCATATCGTATCGAGCGGCTCCGAGTGCCATGAACTCTATACCACAGCAGCTAGTAGCAAATGTGAGCGGCCAAAGCGAGTTGCTACGCCCCCAGTTAATGAGATCGTCGAGCACAGCAAGGGCTACATTCGCTCCTCCTTGATTCAATTCCTGAACCATCTTTTCGAGCGATTCGTTGTCGATGAACTCCTCATAAGGAATCGACTTTATCGTTGGTTTCTTTGTTATTTCCATTCCAAAGCTCCTTTCCGCCAAGCATAAGCCAAGCCCAACACCAGTACTACGAGAAAGAAGAGCACATTGACCAATGCCTGTATACCTAATTCACGGACAACTACTGCCCAAGGGAATAGAAATACCGTTTCTACATCGAACATCAGAAACAGAATGGCAAACAGGTAGTATCCCACGCGGAACTGCATCCACGTTTTACCACGGGTAGGAATACCACATTCGTAAGTTTCGGCCTTTTGCGGATTGTACGAGCGTGGTGAGATGGCTTTAGAAAGCGCAATCACCAAGCCGACAAATGCAATTGCCGTCAATAAAACAACAATTAACAAGGTAAAATTCATAATTCAATATCGTTTAGATTGAACAGTAAGGATAAACAACAGTTGTTCTACTCCTCCGAGCAGAAAACAATTGCAGTCATTTAAAAGTTGAATAGGATTTGGGTTATACCGCTATACAATGATTTTCCTAAGCCCATATACGTAATAGGCTACAGGGTTGGATAAACCATGTATAGACAGGTGTAAGGCATCGTAAGGATAGAACTGATTCACTGCCTTGTATTCGCGAAAACGAGAGAAAAGTCGCAGCATACATTTATCGGCAGGAATGTGGGATGCTTTGGAGTGCCCTTGTTCGCAGGGCATATTGAGGTGATAAATTTGAAATCGATCGAAACTGGGCGTAGTATGGGCTTGCGAGAAAAAACAGGCTTGCGGGGAAGAACACTCTTTATGGATGTTGACAGCAGATACATCTATAGCCTGTACTGCATCCATCGTAACCGATGAAAGCAGCAAAAGCAATGCTACTACCAATCTATGTTTGAAGTCTTGTTTCATTTCTCACTCTTAAACGGTGCAAATATAGAACTTAAATTCATCATTTTGCAATCTCGAGGTAACAAAATTACATTCTTCTGCACAAAGCTAACTCTTCTTCCAGAAATCGGTGCTAAACAAGAGGAGTACCGTGAAAAGCTCCAAGCGCCCCAATAACATCAAGAAAGAGAGCAACCATTTACTCACATCGGGAAGTGCGTTCCAAGAGTAAGCCGGACCACAAAGCCCAAGCCCCGGCCCCATGTTTCCAATACTTGAAATCACCGTTCCGATGGACTCGGTTAGCCCCACTCCCATGCCCATCATCAGCAATATACTGATAATAATGATGACTGCATAGAGAAAGGTAAAGGCCAATACGGTCGATTTAATTGAAGGAGAGATCACCTGTTTGTTGACACGCACCGGTATCACAGCGTTGGGGTGGGTGATGTGTTTAAACTCATTCCGGGCTACTTTGGCTAAAATCACCATACGGATACACTTTAACCCACCGGTAGTGCTTCCGGCACAAGCACCCATGATCATGATCACGGTTAGTGTAGCCCAAAGAACGGGCTGCCAAGTCATATAATCGGCCGTAGCAAATCCGGTAGAAGTATGCAACGAAACCACTTGAAAGAGCGATTTGCGAAAAGCCTCTTCGGTGCCCATCGAGCTGGTGAAATAAAGCGTTACGGCAATAAAAGAGGTAAATAAAGCGACCGAATAGAAATACCATTTAAGTTCGACGTCGTGAATAAACTTACGGAATTTACCGGTGACGAAAAACAACAGCAGCGTAAAGTTAACACCCGAAAGAAACATAAAGGTAGAGATGACATACTCTATATAGGGAGAATTGTAATAAGCAATACTTGCCTGTTTAGTCGAATACCCCCCCGTGCCTGCTGTAGCAAAAGAGTGACAAAGGCTATCGAACAAACTCATGCCTCCGAAACACAACAACACCGTTTGAAGTAGTGTTAAACCGGTATAGATAGTCCAAATCCATTTGGCGGTAACACCGATACGCGGATGTACTTTATCGTAGGTTGGCCCGCTCGTTTCGGCAGCAAATACCTGAATGCCTCCTACACCAAAGATAGGAAGTACGGCAATGGTAAAGAACACAATACCAAGCCCACCGATCCATTGGGTCATGCTTCGCCAAAAGAGCAAACCGTGGGGCAACGATTCGATGTCGTCGAGAATGGTAGCCCCAGTGCTACTGAACCCCGACATGGTTTCAAAAAAGGCATTTGTAATGGAAGGAATATGCCCACTTATATAAAAAGGGAGCATGCCGAAAGCCGAGAAAGAGACCCAAGCCACACTTACAATCACGTAGCCATCACGGCGGCCCAAACTTCTTTCGGCCCCGTGTCCAATAGCAAGCAACACCCCTCCAGCAACAGTAGTTAGCAAGGCAGAAAGTAAGAAACTTTCTAAATCATGCTCCCCATAGAGTAGAGAGACGCCCGAACAACAAAGAAATAGACAGGTTTCTATCAACAACAAAAAACCGATAATACGAATTATCAACTTCGAGTTTATCATCTCAATTAAAGTACTTTTCTATTTTTTTAATCATCATATTCAAGCAAAACACGACTACGTGATCGCCTGCTTTTATCAATGTATCACCGGTTACCAACCCACCTTCACCGTTGCGTATCAATCCGCCAATTGTTACTCCTTTGGGAAAGCCAATGTCTTTGACCAAGCTTTTCGTGATCTTAGAACCGGCTTTTGCTATAAACTCGGCTACATCGGCATTGGCAAACGTAAGGCATTTCACGTTAGATACATCAACATCGAGCATCATCTGATAGATGTGGCTGGCAGCAATCATCTTTTTATTGATTACCGTACCAATGTCAAGGCTCTCGGCCATACTGATATAGTCAATATTCTCAACCTCGGCCACGGTTTTATCAACACCCATGCGCTTAGCCGCAAGACAAGCCAGAATGTTGGTTTCGGAGTTACCCGTTAGGGCAACAAAGGCTTCGGTATTGCGCAATCCTTCTTCGAGGAGCAAGTCCATATCGCGCCCGTCGCCATTAATAATCATCGTTTTGTTGTCAAGCAGTTCAGTCAGTCTGTTGCATCGGTTGATGTTGTTCTCTATTATTTTCACTTGCATGTAATCGGGCACATATTGAGCCGTGCGCACGGCAATACGACCTCCCCCCATAATCATCACATTGCGCACGTCGGCATAATCTTCCTTGCCGGTTATCTTTCGAATATGCGGAATGTATTTACGAGTTGTTGTAAAGTAAACAATATCGTACAACTTAATGGTGTCGTCGCCTCGAGGAATAATTGTTTCCGAACCTCGCTTGATTGCTACTACATGATAAGGTATATCCGGTGCTCCAAGCTCTGCAAGTGTCACATTCAGTATTTCTGCATTCTCGCGCAACTTAACACCAATTAGAATAAGTGCACCGCCACAGAACTCCCACCACTGACGAACCCAGCTCATTCGCATGGACGAAACAATCTCTTTGGCGGCCAACATTTCCGGGTAGATCAACGAGTTAACGCCCAACTTCTGAAAGAACTCTTTGTTCTTGGGTAATAGATACTCGTAGTTGTCGATACGCGCCACCGTCTTCTTGGCTCCAAGGTTAGAGGCAAGCATACAGGCGGTCATGTTCCGGCTCTCGTCGGGGGTAACTGCTATAAACAGATCGGCCTCTTTTACGCCTACCTCTTTCAGTGCGGCAATGGAAGAGGGGGAGGCGGGAACCGTCATTAAATCGAAATTAGCACTCAGGGTGCTTAGCTTCTCTTCGTCATCATCCATCAAGATGATGTCTTGTTTTTCGCTAGAGAGTAGTTTTGCCAAATGCGTACCAACAGCACCGGCTCCTGCAATGATTATCTTCATTTTTAATCAATTACAAATTGCTTTAAATATTCCTTCTTCGTCCATCTCGCAAAGTTCAAACAACTGAGCCACCGTTCCATGTTCTATAAACTGGTCGGGGATACCAATGCGGCGTATTTGCGGATAGTACTTATTGTCTGACATAAATTCGAGCACTGCGCTACCCATTCCTCCTTGAATCACGCCATCTTCGATGGTGATTATTTGGGTAAAATTACGCCCTACTTCGTGCAACAAAGCTTCGTCCAGCGGTTTGAGAAACCTCAGGTCGTAGTGCGCAATGGAGCATTCTTTCGTTACTTCGGCACGCGCAATGGCCCGTGCGGCTATCTTGCCTATCGGGCCTATCGTTATCACGGCTAGGTCTGTTCCCTCCTTGAGTTTGCGTCCTTTGCCTACGGGTATTTCCGTTAGTGGGCACTTCCAATCGAGCAATGAGCCGCGTCCACGCGGATAACGAATAACGAAAGGGCCCTTGTCGGGCAACTGTGCCGTGTACATCAACCGACGGAGTTCGTGTTCATCCATCGGAGAGGCAATGGTTAGGTGGGGTATCGAGCGCAGGCACGCCATGTCGAAAACACCATGATGCGTGGGGCCATCCTCGCCTACCAGCCCCGAACGATCCAAGCAAATCACCACCGGCAATTGCTGAATGGCTACATCGTGTATAATATTGTCATAGGCGCGTTGCATAAATGAGGAGTAGATGTTACAAAAAGGTTGTAATCCATCTTTTGCCATGCCACCCGAAAAGGTAACGGCATGTCCTTCGGCTATACCCACATCAAAGGCGCGGTCGGGCATCTGCTCCATCAGCAGATTCATTGAGCATCCGGTAGGCATGGCGGGTGTTATCCCAACAATGCGTTTGTTCGCTTCGGCAAGCTCGACTAACGTATGTCCAAATACATCTTGAAACAGCGGCGGCAACCCTTCGGTATTGGGCACAAAGCGTTCGCCCGTTTGGGGATTGAACTTTCCGGGTGCATGCCACAGGGTAGCTTGCTTCTCGGCCGGTCCGAAACCTTTTCCCTTGATGGTGTGTAAGTGAAGTATTTTAGGTCCCCCCATCTCTTTGAGATCGCGGAGCACCCTGGCCAGATTGGTTACATTGTGCCCATCAATGGGGCCAAAGTAACGAATATTCATTCCTTCAAAAATATTCTGCTGTTGTGCAGCCATCGACTTTAAGCTGTTACCAAAACGAATCAAGGCTTTGCGACGCTCTTCGTTGAGCAATCCCAATTTGAAGAGCACCCGAGACGCTTTAAAACGCAGCTGGTTGTAGCGATTGGAGGTGGTGAGATTAAACAAATATTGTTTCATACCGCCCACGCTACGATCGATCGACATGTCGTTATCGTTCAAAATAATGAGCAGGTTATTGGGGGTAGCCGAGGCATTGTTGAGCCCTTCAAAAGCCAAACCACCGCTCATCGAACCGTCGCCAATAACGGCTACTACATGTCGATCGTGCTCGTTCTTCATCTCAGCCGCTACCGCCATGCCCAATGCAGCCGAAATGGCGTTGGAGGCATGACCACAGGTAAACGTGTCGTATTCACTTTCATCGGGCGAAGGGAAGGGACGAATGCCGCCCATCTTGCGGTTGGTAGAGAACGCTTCGCGTCGTCCGGTTAATATTTTGTGTCCATAAGCTTGGTGACCTACATCCCAAACAATGCGGTCATAGGGAGTATTGTATACATAATGCAAAGCCACGCTTAGCTCAACAACCCCCAAACTGGCAGCAAAGTGTCCGGGGTTGCAAGAGAGTTCTTTGATAATATCTTGCCTCAACTCGTCGCAAACCTCCGGTAGTTCTTCTACACTTAACCGGCGCAGGTCTTGAGGAGAGTCTATTGTTTTTAGCAAATTATACATGGATTCATTGTTCATGATTCGGTAAAATTTAGGGCAAAAGTACGAAAAGAAAAGGATTATCCGAATTTTATCAGGTGAAAGTTAACTTGCATTGTTT
>JAGOOC010000019.1 GCA_017992695.1 Bacteroides sp.
TAGGGGCGAGTATTAATTTTAGTTTGCACTTTAAATTTACTCATTTTCTGCAACATACAGAAACTCCTATGCTTTTTTTATGCCATCATGTCAACATAACTCATTAACTTGCGAAACTTGAATTATTGATAATAAGAGCGTCCAAACTGGGTGTAGAAAGTCCGGTAGTGGAAACAAAAATGATATCGGTGATCTCTTCCTTTAGCCTAAGTGCGGATAAAAGACACTCCTCAATCGCTTTGACAGCATACTCCAATGAAGTTCGTATGTATTCTAAATTTTGATCTTCAAAAGTGTGGAGTTCGGTGTAATAAGTGAGCGGTTTACAGAAATTTCGGGTAATTATTTCTGTGTTATCAAATGCAACAAGCATTTTCTCCATTTGAGGATATGAAGGGGAAAATAAATCTTTGGCGTATTGTTTCACCTCTTGTTGATCAATTTTGAAAGGAAACGCAATGGTAGATATGGAAGCTAAAGTTGGCATAAGCTTTGATTTTAGGTAATATTTTTCGCCTCAGTCGAAACAGCTGCAACAAAAAGGCAAAGCTTTTAGGCAGACATCTCGGCCACATGATTCATGCATTTAAATCTTGACTCGGAAATGAATTTGCAGCAAAGCTTTAAAATCCAACCATGTTAGTTAATAAACGCGCACTCTTTGGTAATGTTCAACTTGAAAACCACTTTAGTGCTTAGAAGAATATGCATCTGTAACACAAACAATAGGATACTGCGTATTCATTTCGTATCTTTGTGAGATATGACCCAAAGAAACGAATTACATCCGAGAAACAAGCATAGCGGTCGCTACGATTTCCCTGCTTTAATAGAGATCTATCCTCCGCTGAAACGCTTTGTCACTAAAAACGAACAGGGACTGCCAACCATCGACTACTTTAACCCGTATGTAGTTAAGCTACTCAACAAGGCGCTGCTCATGTTGCATTACGGTATCACGTATTGGGACATTCCGAAAGACTACCTCTGTCCGCCCATCCCGGGAAGGGCAGACCACATCCATTACATTGCCGATTTATTGGGCTATTCGCCCGAGAACAACCCCAGCCGCCGCTGTCTGGACATTGGCGTGGGGGCCAACTGCATCTACCCCATCATTGGATGTGCCGAATACAATTGGACTTTTGTAGGGGCAGATATCAATCCGGTGGCCATCGCCAATGCGCGCAAGATAGTCACCTGCAACCCGACACTGGCTCATCGTTTAGAACTACGTCTTCAGCCCGAACCTCAATTCATCTTCAAAGGAATCATCCAACCCGATGAGTATTTCGATGTAACCCTATGCAACCCTCCCTTTCACGACACCAACGAACAAGCCGAACGGGAAGTTGAACGGAAAGCCCTGAGGGAGCAACTGATACAGAGCGGCAAGAAACTGCCGAAAGTGGAACTCAACTTTGGCGGCCATGAGAAAGAGCGTTGCTGCGAGGGCGGAGAGCTTCAGTTTCTGCTCAACATGATTGCCGAAAGCAAGGAGTTCGGTAAGAACTGCGGATGGTTTACCTCTTACCTATCGAAAGAGAAAAATTTGAGCAAGCTGTATGCCAAACTAAAGAGTGTGGAAGTAGCCGAATACAAAACCATCGAAATGAAGCAAGGGGCGAAAAGCAGCAGATTATTGGCGTGGAGGTTTTAGGGTGAAACTCCATCGACGTCATTCGGAACATAATCGGCACCATTCGGGGCACAAATGGAGGCGATTGAGCAAAAACAATGCGCCATTTGCGTCCGGTTTGTGATAAAACCACTATATTTGCAATCGTTTATTAAATAAAAAAACAACAATAAATCAACGATATGATAGCTAAAATCAACCAGCTTCTCGAAGAAGTTGAAGCACTGAAAGCTGCCAATGCAGAGGAGTTAGAGACACTTCGCATCAAGTTTCTCAGTAAAAAAGGAGCCATTAATGACCTTATGGCAGATTTCCGCAACGTGGCAGCCGAACAGAAAAAGGAGGTCGGCGCGAGACTGAATGAGCTCAAAACCAAAGCACAAGAGAGAATAAATGCACTCAAAGAGCAGTTCGAAAGCCAAGACAGTGGCTCTTCCGATATGGACTTGACACGCTCGGCATACCCTGTGGAGCTGGGTACACGCCACCCGCTTTCTATCGTAAAAAATGAGATTATTGATATTTTTGCTCGCTTAGGATTCAGCATCGCCGAGGGACCGGAGATCGAAGATGACTGGCATGTATTCTCGGCATTGAACTTTGCCGAAGATCATCCGGCACGCGATATGCAAGATACTTTTTTCATCGAAGCAAACCCCGAAATTTTACTGCGCACGCACACTTCATCGGTTCAAACCCGCGTGATGGAGACTTCGCAACCGCCGATACGCATCATTTGTCCGGGACGTGTTTACCGCAACGAGGCCATCAGCTACCGTGCACACTGCTTCTTCCATCAGGTAGAGGCTCTGTACATCGATAAAGATGTATCGTTCACCGACCTAAAGCAGGCGTTGTTGCTGTTTGCCAAGGAGATGTTTGGTGCAGATACGAAGATTCGCCTGCGTCCGTCGTACTTCCCCTTCACCGAGCCCAGTGCCGAGATGGATATCAGCTGCAACATTTGTGGTGGCAAGGGTTGTCCGTTTTGTAAACACACCGGTTGGGTAGAGATTTTGGGTTGCGGCATGGTTGACCCGAACGTGCTCGAATCTAATGGTATCGACAGCAAGATTTATAGCGGATATGCCTTGGGAATGGGTGTGGAGCGCATCACGAACTTGAAATACCAAGTGAAAGACCTGCGCATGTTCTCCGAAAACGACACACGTTTCTTGAAGGAATTCGAGGCGGCATACTAACAAATTGGGTTTGAAGTTGCTTTGAATTGACGAAGTTGAGTCAATAAAGCTGAATCAGTGAACTTGAATCAACGAAGCAGCTTCAAACCCAATGCATAATCCATAGCTTTCTCATGAAGGACAAACTCGTCACTCGCGGCTATTGCCTGATATTGGCTGCGAACTTTCTCTTATATTTTGCCTTCTACCTGATCCTTCCTGTACTCCCTTTCTACCTAACCGAGGTTTTTCAAGCAGGAAACGCAACGGTAGGTATCGTTCTCTCCGTGTATACGGTTGCCGCTTTGTGCATCCGACCTTTCTCGGGCTATCTGCTCGACTCGTTCGCTCGTAAACCACTCTACCTGCTGGCCTACTTCGTGTTTATCGCTGTGTTTGCAGGCTACATCTGGGCAGGAACACTGAGCCTGTTCATCATGTTTCGTGTGGTGCACGGATTGGCTTTTGGCATGGTAACGGTAGCAGGCAACACCATTGTGATAGACATTACCCCCTCCTCTCGTCGAGGCGAAGGCGTGGGCTACTACGGACTGATGAACAATATCGCCATGAGCATCGGCCCCATGACGGGGTTGTTTATGAAAGAGATGTACCCCTATGAAGCCATCTTCGGCTGTGCCTTCTTATCGGGAACACTCGGTTTTTGTGCCGCATGTTTACTCAAAAGTCCTCCCCGAATACAGGTTAAACGAGAACCCCTTTCGCTCGATCGGTTCGTGCTGTTGAAGGGCATTCCGGCAGGCATCACCCTGATGCTACTCTCGATACCCTATGGCATGACCATGACTTATGTTGCCATGTATGCCAAGGAGATCGGCATCACACTCAGTCCCGGTCTTTTCTTTACGTTTATGGCAGTGGGCATGGCCGTATCGCGCATGTTCTCGGGCAAGCAGGTAGACAAAGGACGCATCACACAGGTCATCAGCTTCGGGTTCTATTTAGTATGTGCCTGCTTCTTGCTGTTATCGGCTTGTGGCATACTGATGAGGGCCAATCCGATGCTGACCGAGGTACTCTTCTTCGCTATCGCGCTGCTATTGGGCATGGGCTTCGGAACGATGTTTCCGGCGTTCAACACCCTATTCGTCAACCTGGCTCCCCACAATCAACGCGGCACAGCCACTTCGACCTACCTCACCTCTTGGGATTATGGTATCGGCATCGGATTAATAGGCGGTGGGTACCTTGCCGAAATCACTTCGTTCGACGCGGCCTACTTCGCAGGCGCTTGCCTCACGGTGGTTTCGGCCTTCTACTTCAATCTGAAAGTAGCCCCACATTATCATAAAAACAAATTACGATGAGAAAGAAAGAGCGTTATGAAAAAGTAATCGGCTGGTTCAAAGAGAACATGCCTGTAGCCGAAACCGAGTTGCACTACAACAACCCGTTCGAACTGCTGATAGCCGTTATTCTATCCGCTCAGTGCACCGATAAAAGGGTGAATATCATCACTCCTGCCCTCTTTCACGACTTCCCTACCCCCGAGGCGCTGGCGGCCACTACGTCCGAAGTGGTGTTTGAGTACATCCGCACGGTTTCGTACCCCAACAACAAAGCCAAACACTTAGTGGGGATGGCGCGACTATTGGTAGAAAATTTCAACAGCGAAGTTCCGGCTACACTCAACGAGCTGATCAAGCTGCCGGGTGTAGGACGAAAAACAGCCAACGTCATTCAGTCGGTGGTGTTCAACAAAGCAGCCATGGCGGTAGACACCCATGTGTTTCGCGTCAGCCACCGCTTGGGGCTGGTAAGCGCCGCCTGCACCACCCCGTTGAGCGTAGAAAAAGAGTTGGTGAAGAATATACCCAACGAGCTGATTTCCATTGCCCATCATTGGCTTATTTTACACGGAAGATACATCTGTCAAGCCCGTAAGCCTCAGTGCGATAAATGTGGTTTGAAAATGATGTGTAACTATTATGGCAAAGTCTATAAAGTGCAATATCAAGCCTCGGAGCCAAAGAAATAAATAGTGAATTCTTAGTTAAAAATAGAAATAAATACTAACTTTGCAGCTCATTCTAAGAAAAGAAATACCCACATTTTTAAAAACAAATATAGCGTATTATGCAAACAATTGACAAATTCAATTTTGCCGGTAAAAAGGCATTCGTTCGCGTGGACTTCAATGTGCCTTTGGACGAAAATTTCAACATCACTGACGACAATCGTATTTGCGCTGCACTTCCTACCCTGAAGAAAATTTTGGGAGATGGCGGTAGCGTGATCATCGGTTCACACTTAGGTCGCCCCAAAGGACCTACAGATAAGTTTTCATTGAAACATATCTTGAACCACGTTTCAAAACTGCTGGGCGTCGAAGTTCAGTTTGCTAACGATTGCATGGGCGAGGAAGCTGCAAGCAAATCGGCTGCACTGAAGCCGGGTGAAGTATTGTTGCTCGAAAACCTCCGTTTCTACGCTGAAGAAGAGGGTAAGCCCAGAGGCTTGGCCGATGATGCTACAGACGAAGAGAAAGCAGCAGCTAAGAAAGCGGTTAAAGAGAGCCAAAAAGAGTTTACTAAGAAGCTGGCTTCGTATGCCAATTGTTATGTAAACGACGCATTTGGTACTGCTCACCGTGCACACGCCTCAACCGCATTGATCGCTCAATATTTCACTGTAGACAACAAAATGTTTGGCTACCTGATGGAAAAAGAGGTGAAAGCTGTAGAGAAAGTAATGAAAGACATCAACCGTCCGTTTACCGCAATCATGGGTGGATCGAAGGTATCTTCTAAAATCGAAATCATCGAAAACCTTTTGGGCAAAGTAGACAACCTGATTATTGCAGGCGGTATGACTTATACCTTCGCTAAAGCGCTGGGTGGCAAAATTGGTAACTCAATCTGCGAAAATGACAAAACAGACTTGGCTCTGGAACTGATTCAGAAAGCTAAAGACAAAGGTGTAAACCTGATCTTGGCTGTTGATGATCGCATTGCAGATGCATTCTCTAACGATGCCAACATCAAGGTGTGCAACGCAAACGAGATTCCTGACGGATGGCAAGGTCTTGACATCGGCCCGAAGACAGAAGAACTTTTCGCCAATGTGATCAAAAGCTCTAAAACCATTCTGTGGAACGGCCCAACGGGTGTATTCGAATTCGAGAACTTCAGCCACGGTTCAAAAGCACTGGGCGAGGCTATCGTTGAAGCAACCAAAAACGGTGCATTCTCACTTGTAGGTGGTGGTGACTCGGTAGCTTGTGTAAACAAGTTTGGTTTAGCCGATGGCGTATCTTATGTATCGACCGGTGGTGGTGCTTTGCTCGAAGCTATCGAGGGAAAAGTGCTTCCGGGTATCGCTGCTATTCAAGAGTAAGCAACGATTATGCCTTGATATAGATTAAGTAGGCAGCTCTTTTGCACAAAAGAGCTGCCTATTTTCGTTAAAAAGCATTGCTATGAAACAAGTATTACTATGGGCCGGGTGTATCGGCATGCTTCTGTCGGCCTGTATAGGCGGTAAAAAAGGAGATGCGGAAGCCGAAAACGCTGAGGTGTCTAAACCCGTTAACCTGGGTATTATGGCTACCATGGACGGGCTACCCTTTGTTATTGCCCAGAAGTTGGGCATGTACGATTCATTGGGAGTAACGGTCAACCTCATTCGTTTCGATTCATCGAATGACCGCGATGCCGCACTGCAATCGGGGCAGATTGATGGCGCAATAACCGACTATCCCAGCGTTATTGTACTGCAAGCCCATCGAACGCCGATGGCCATCATTATGAAAAACAACAGCTACCTCTGCTTTGTGGTCTCTCCATCGAGCAACATCAATCACTTTCGTCAGTTGCAGGGAAAGAACATTGCCATATCGCGCAACACCGTGGTAGAGTATGCAACCGACCTCTTGTTAAAGAAAAACGGTATCTTGTTTACAGCAGTCAATATGCCCGAGATCGGACAAATACCCATCCGCTTGCAAATGATGCAATACGGGCAAGTCGATGCTTCATTCCTACCCGACCCTTCGGCTACCCTAGCCATGAAGAGCGGTTATCGATCACTCATCAGCACCCGCGAGCTCGGAATCGAGATGACCGGAACGGCTTTCACCCAAAAAGCGCTCAACAAAAAGAGCAAAGAGATTAAACTATTGGTTGATGGCTACAACCGAGCTGTAGCATACGTACAAACGCGTCCACTCGAAGCGTGGAAACCGCTACTGATGGAAGAAATCGGAGTTCCGGAAATAGCCGCAGGACTTCTTGTGCTTCCGGCATACGAACAGGCTACACGGGCATCGGTTCAAGAGATTGACAAAGCCATTGCTTGGCTAAAAGAGAAGGGCCGCATATCGCCCAACTTCCAAGGAACCAACTTGGTAGACACCACATTTATCACGTTAAAATAACTCTACGAAAACAAATCATGAGAAAGTTTTTGATTACCACACTGACCCTTTTTGCAATGGGCAGCTTACTGGCTCAAGAGCCGCTTAACCAAGTCGTAAACACCATCAAAGAGCGTATCAACGTTTCGGGCTACGGACAAGTGGGATACACCTATGACGATGCCCTTGACCCCAACAACAGCTTTGATGTGAAGCGAGCTATCTTAATGGTCGACGGTAAAATTACAGACAAATGGTCGTTCTACTTTATGTGCAACTTTGCCGACCAAACGAAGTTGATGGAGATGTACATGGATTATCAAATCCTGCCCGGACTGTCGGCACGGTTGGGACAATTCAAAACGCCTTACGGATACGAGAATCAACTGTCGCTCAGCACCGTGGAGCTTATCAACTGCTATTCGCAATCGACCAACTACTTAGGCGCGGTAGCCAATGTAGGCACACCCACAAGCAATACCGGACGCGACATCGGTTTGATGGTTTACGGAGACTTGTTCAAAAACTTCGTCAGCTACAAGTTGGCCGTGATGAACGGACAAGGCATCAATGTCAAAGACAGAAACAACCAAAAAGACGTGGTGGGTTACCTGATGATGAATCCCACCAAATGGCTTTCGGTAGGCGGATCATTTGTTGCAGGAACAGGACATGCAGAGGGCCCATCGGCAGAAGCCAACATCACAACCGGACAAAACTACTCGCGCAACCGCTGGGGCACCGCAGTAGTACTCACAGGCAAAAAAGCAGGCTTACGCGCCGAATACCTATCGGGCAAGGACAACGGCATCAGAAGCAGCGGTATGTATGCCACAGGATGCGTGCAGTTAGTCTCTAAATTAGAGATGATCGCCTCGTACGACTACTTCGATCAGGGGCTCACCGGCAAGCAGCAGAGCAACTACGTAGCCGGATTACAATACTGGTTCTATCCCAAATGTCGTCTACAAGCACAATGCACCCGCCAAGAACCCAAAGGTGGCGAAGGGTCAAACTTAATACAGACACAGCTACAGATCAGATTTTAATACAGCATGAAAGAGAAAATAGCCGATAGCAACGCCCGCGTAGATGTGGCCGACGTGCTCAGGGGACTGGCCGTAATGGGTATTATCGTTCTTCACAGCATTGAGCACTTTAACTTTTACTCCTTCCCCGAAAGTGTGCCTTTCGAGTGGATGAAATTCACCGATCAAGCCATTTGGCGCGGACTTTTTTTTGCTTTCGGCGGTAAAGCATACGCCGTTTTTGCGCTGTTGTTTGGTTTTAGCTTCTACATTCAAGACAACAACCAGCAACGGCGAGGCAAGGACTTTCGGTTCCGCTTCATCTGGAGACTCTGCATCTTATTCGTCATAGGGCAGTTTAATGCGGCCTTCTTTACCGGAGAGATCTTAACGATGTATGCCCTACTGGGGGTGATACTCCCCCTCTTTTGTCGGTTGAGTGACCGAACAGTAGCCATCGTGGCTTTAGTGTTAATTCTGCAACCGATAGACTGGGTCAAGGTGGTTTGGGCACTCTGTAACCCCGATTACGAAGCCGGCAAAAGCTTAGCAAACCACTACTTTGGCATCGCCTACGAGGTGCAAAAGCATGGCACATTCCTCGAAACACTCCGCATGAATTTGTGGGAAGGGCAGATGGCCAACATGACTTGGGCGTTGGAGCATGGACGCATCATGCAAACACCGGGGCTTTTTCTTTTCGGAATGTTAATCGGTCGCCGCGGACTCTTTCTTTACAACGCACAACACGAGCAGATATGGCTCAAAACCCTTGCTTTCTCACTTCTTTGCTTCTTTCCGCTGTATGGATTGAACAATATGCTACCCGAGTTTGTCAGTAGAGGTGCACTGTTGGCGCCATTAAGGGTTATCGTTAGCTCATTAAGCAACCTCAGTTTCATGCTCGTAATGGTTAGTGGTTTACTTATTACGTTTTACAGGATACACGATCGTAGCTTCCTCATGCGATTCACCGCTTACGGTAAAATGAGTATGACAAACTACATCGGACAATCCGTCATAGGTTCATTGCTTTTCTACCATTGGGGTTTTGAACTGGGTCGTTATTTGGGTATTACGTATAGTTTGCTCTTTGGCATCATTTTTGTGCTACTACAAATGGCGTTCTGTTCGTGGTGGATGAAACACCACAAGCATGGCCCGTTTGAAGGGCTTTGGAAACGCCTCACCTGGATAGGAAAAAAATAAACGGAGAAAAAAGTCATGAACGAACAAACCATCAATCAACAACATACCCAGATACTGCTTTTAATCCATGAGAAACGATTGAAGGAGGCTCTATACCAATTGGAGTCGTATTTTTGGCAATGCTCGGACTGGAATCTTAAAAACCGATTTGAGCAGATACAGTTGGCCTATAGCTACATGTTGCAATACATGCAAGAGGGAATAGCAGACCCTGAGCGCAAGAAATTATATGCAAAGATCCAAGCCGATACCCTCGAGGTAACCGATCAAATTCGATTATTGTACCTCGATCAACAATCCAATCACCTCTATCACGAATACCGCAGAAAGCAAGCATTCGTAGGATCGAATCAGCCTCAAATAGAGAAGATGCGACTCGTCTTAGAGTCATTTACGGATGATTTGGCTGTAAGCTGTTTGCTGAATGAGCAGCATCAAAACGAAGTCTTGATGCGCCATGAAGAGACACAGAAACTGCTCTTTATACATACCTGGACCAACAGCTCGTGGAATTTGACCGAGGCCGAACAGGCCAAAGCCATGCTCGCATCTGAACTGGTGCAAGAGAACGACTTATGCCTATTCGTTAGTGCAGTTACGATGAGCTTGTTAGCCTGTTTTGATGTGCGAAAGCTATTGTGTCTGTTTGATGCCTATCAACACAGCAACGTGCAGATCAGTCAGCGAGGCTTAGTCGGTATGGCTTTTGTACTCCACCGCTATGCCGATCGCTTGAAACTCTATCCCGAAATAGAAAATCGCTTGGCATCGATCAGTGAAGCCAAACCGTTGGACGAGGACCTGATGCTTATACAACGTCAGATCCTGTTGTGTCAGGAGACGGAGAAGATAGACAAGAAGATGCGTGAGGAGATTATCCCTGAAATGATGAAAAACGTTTCGTCGATACGAAACATGAAATTTGGGTTCGAGGAGTCGGACGAGGAGAAAGACGATCGAAACCCCGATTGGCAGGGTATATTCGACACCCCCGGACTGGGGGATAAACTACGCGAGATGAACGAGTTGCAAATGGAAGGAGCCGATGTGAACATGAGCACATTCTCGGCACTAAAAGGTTTCCCCTTCTTCCGTGAGCTACATCACTGGTTTTATCCGTTCGATCGCAAGCACTCGAGCGTTATCAAACAGTCTAAAGAGAGAGGTGGCGAGAACGATTTCATGGACATCATCATGCAGTCGGGGCTGTTTTGCAACAACGACAAATACTCGCTGTTCTTTATCATGCAAAACTTTCCGCAATCGCAACGCGACATGGTGTTCAGCCAACTCATTGAGCAGGCCGATGGGCTTACTGATCAATCGAAACTGGATGTAATGAAAAAATTCAATGATCGTCCTACAACCGTAAGCAATCAATACCTGCACGACCTCTATCGCTTCTACAAACTGAATCAACGAAGGATGGAGTTTAACGACATTTTCAAGGAGAAGATTCGCCTGTATCAAGTTCCTGTCTTGAAAGATTTGTTGTATCACCCGGATTTCTTACTCAACCTGGCCCATTATCATCTCTCTAAAGAGCACTGGGTGGAGACAACCGAGCTATACGAGACCGTGCTTACTATGGACAATCGTCCCGAGATAACCGACGAGTTCTATCAGCGCCTAGGCTATGCGCTACAAAAGCAAGGCAGGCGCCAAGAGGCTATCGCAGCTTACCTCAAAGCCGATACCATAAAGCCCGATAACGTGTGGACCAACCGACGCTTAGCCACCTGCTACCGGCTGACGGGGAAATTTGCCGAAGCCTTAGCCTATTATCGCAAGGTAGAAGAGACAGCTCCCGAAAACAAGAATACCGTTTACTACATCGCCCACTGCCTTGCCGAGCTGCAACAGTATGACGATGCCTTGAATTACTTTTTCAAACTTGATTTCCTGGAGAACAACAGCCTCAAAGCATGGCGTGGCATAGCTTGGTGTTCTTTTGTGCAAGGAAAGCATGAGCAGGCAACCAAGTATTATGAGAAAATCATCGAGAACAAACCGCTTCCTATCGATTTCTTAAACGCCGGACACAGCTATTGGGTAAGCAAGAACATGGTCAAAGCCATTGCCATGTATAGCAAAGCAGCCGAACTGAGTGAGGGGCGTGATCTCTTTATCGAAACATTCAAGAAAGATGTTCCGTTCTTAATTGACCAAGGCATAGCCAAAGATGACATTCCGCTCATGATCGATTTGATTTAGGTGAGTATCTCTACGCTTATCGTAGAAGCTAATCACCTAAAGTTTAACAAGTTCCTGATACAACTTCTGTATCGGGAGCCCCATCACATTGAAGTAACTCCCACTGATGGCTTTAACACCAATGAAACCAATCCACTCTTGAATGCCGTAAGCACCGGCTTTATCCAACGGACTATGCGTATCCACGTAATAGGCAATCTCCTCATCGGTCAGTGTGGCAAACGTGACTTCGGTAGCAGCAGTAAACGTACGCTGCCAACTGCAAGTTGTAAGCGTTACGCCCGTAAACACTTCGTGCGTTCTGCCCGATAGCGTGCGAAGCATCTCGCGAGCCTCTTCGGCATTGGCCGGTTTGCCCAGTACCTTTTCATCCAACCACACAATGGTGTCGGCCGTAATAACCAGTTCGTCGGGCTGCATCAGGTGCTGATACGCCCCGGCTTTCGTTCGAGAGATGTATTCAGGAATCGCCTCTGCACGCAGGTTGTCGGGATACGACTCATCTACATCGGGCAAGGTTCGCACCACATAATCCACCCCCAGTTCAGCTAAAAGATGCTTCCTACGGGGCGAGTTGGAAGCCAGTATGATGTTGAATTTCTTTAAATTTTCGAGCATAAGGGGAGAGTTTTAGTTTACCAACCAAAGGCATCATCGGCCATCCATTTGCCTTGAACTTTCATCACCTGTTCGATGACATCTCGGGCACAGCCATAGCCTCCTGTGGCATACGAAATGTAGCGAGCCACTGCTTTGATATCGAACACGGCATCTTTGGGGCAACAAGGCAAGCCACATTGACGCATCACTTCCATATCGGGGATGTCATCGCCCATGAACAAAATCTCTTCGTCCTTCAGGCCGTGTTTATCGCGAAAGTCACGGTAATCGTGTATCTTCACCGCCGATCCCATATACAGATCGGAGACGCCCAAACCGGCAAAGCGTTGACGCACCGCATCGGTTCGCCCACCGGTGATGATGGCGATGTGGTATCCTTTCTTTACGGCCAGTTGGATGGCATATCCATCTTTGATGTTCACCGTGCGCATCGGTTCGCCCGATGGATGAAGGGGAATGACATCGGCACTCAACACGCCATCTACATCGAAGGCGAAGGCTTTTATGCGGGTTAAATCGTAGTTTATAGTGCTCATGGGTTGATTCGAATTAATGGATGGATAAATAGAAATCAGTGTTTGTTTAGCGTTTTAAGCAGCAATCACTCGGTCGAACGGTGATGAATGCTTTGGCTTATCTGCTCATAAAGCCGCTGCATCTCCGGATCAAAAGCAAGCATCTCTAAGTGGCTGTTGATCACGTTGACATCATAGCGAATGGCCGGCCCCGTTTGTGCCACGTGGGGGTCGAGTTCATGCACCTTACGGGCCGTTTCATCGATGAGCGGTAGCATCACATCAAAGGGCAAGTTGTATCTCTTCAACAGCTCGGCGGCCAAGGCATACATGTGATTGGTGAAATTACAGGTAAACACAGCAGCCAAGTGGAGGCTTTTACGCTGTTCGGAATTGGCATCATACACTTTCTGCGAAAGCGTAGAGGCGATGCCTTTAAGCAATACAGTGTCTTCTTCCCTACTCGCTTCAATGAAAAAAGGAATCTCACGGAAGTCAACTTCGCGTAGCTTACTGAACGTTTGCATGGGATAAAACACGCCATAACGCTCGGCATGACCTTGAAAAACACTCATCGGCAAACTGCCGGCTGTATGCACCAGCAATGCTCCGTTTTTGTTGGCTGCAATGAGGGGCAACAGTTCGGTAAAAGCTGAGTCTTTGAGCGAAACAATGTATAGTTTTGCATCGGTAACAACCTCTTGCAGATGGGTTGTATAGGGGGCTTCTACCACATCGGCCAGCGCACGAGCAGACTCCTGCGTACGACTGTACACTTGTTTGATTATGAATCCTTTTCGGTAAAGTGCTTTGGCTAGGTTAGTGGCCAGGTTTCCGGCACCGATAAAGACGATTGGCGTATCTTCTATGCTTCTTTTCGCCCCGTTCACGTTGAGCACACTCACGATTATTGCCCTCCGAATTGGTTGATGTGGATTTTCTCCCACTGCAAATGTGCCTCATCAAACGGTTTGCGCTCCATGCCCTTGTGTCCCACAACGATAATCGAAACTACTTGCAGTTGCAAAGGAATATCAAGAATGCCACGTACATATTCGTCCGAGGGCATACCGGTGCTATTCATTCGTTCGCGAACTTGTATCCAGCAGCTACCCAAACCAAGGTCTTCGGCTTGTAGCTGTATCATGATCGAAGCAATGGCAGCATCCTCAATCCACACATCACTTGCCAGCGGATCGGCCGTAACGACGATAGCCAATGCGCCATCGGCTATAAACGATGCGCCATGCTCCTTGCAGTGCGCAAGTGCCTTGAGTTTCTCTTTATCATCTACAGCAATAAACTGCCAGCAGTTGCTCCGTTTGGAAGTGGGAGACATCAGTGCAGCTTTAAACAGGGCTACCACTTCTTCTTGCGAAAGCTCTTCTTCGGTAAATTTCCGCATGCTGCGGCGATTCTTTATTAATTCACTGAAATTTTCCATACGGTTCTTTTGTTCATTATAAATCATGGCAAAGATACGGGATTATTTTCAGAATACGAATGGTTCAGTGGTAGTTTCAGCATCAATATTTAACGCTGTTAAAATAGCATTTTCTATTCAGTGCTCTTCATCGGCAAAAGCACGTACTATTGCAAGCTAATAATACGTACTCCTTTGTACCAAAAGTGGTCATTTAACGGTGTGTTAAATGACCACTTTGTGTATAAAGAAAAAAGAGAAGAATGAATGACTAGATTCCTAAAAACAAACCACTGGTATTGAGCATCTTGCGAAGCCTTTCCTGCCACTTTTCTTGGGTGTTCTTCTCCCCCTACTCTCACCTTGTAGCTGTTTGGTTCTCCACTCTTCTTATAGGGATACTTGTCTGTTTGTTAACTTCGTTTGCTTTGCTATTCTTCCAGATACCCGAATTTTCCGTTGTTAAAATCGTCAAAAGCCTGTTTCAACTCACCCCGTGTATTCATAACGAAAGGACCTTGAGCTGCAATCGGTTCGCGGATAGGCAATCCGCTAAGAACAAGCACTACAGCATCTTCGGTTGCTTGCAAGGAGAATTCCTCGCCGTCATTCGCCATCAGCACAAAGTGATCAGCAGGCACGCGGGCATCATCGTTCACGTTGATTTCTCCTTCGATTACAAGCAAGGCAGTATTGAACTCTTCCGGAAAGGAGAAAGAGACTTCGGCACCGCTCCTCAGCCGAGCATTATAGAGATGCATCGGGGTAAAGGTGAAGGCGGGTCCCTTTACACCTTTGTATTCGCCCGCAATGATTTCGATCTCTCCCATGTTTTGTGGAAGAATGTGCTTACCCATCATGCTGTTGGTTATGGCCTGGTATTTAGGATCAGCCATCTTGTCTTTGGCAGGCAGGTTTACCCAAAGCTGCACCATCTGAAAGTCACCTCCTTGACGACTCCATTCTTTTTCGTGGTACTCCTTATGCAGAATGCCGGAAGAAGCGGTCATCCATTGCACGTCGCCCTCACCGATAATACCACCCCCACCGTTACTATCGTGGTGTTGCACCTTGCCTTTGTAAGCAATAGTCACTGTTTCAAAGCCACGGTGCGGATGAACCCCCACGCCTCTGGGAGAATCGGACGGTTGAAAATAGTGTTTTGAATTATAGTCCAGCAGGATAAACGGATTCATGCGTTCCATCGTCAAGTGACGAATGCCGGGAATAAAGTTGTGCACCCTAAAGCCGTTGCCTACCCAATGCGCCTTTGGAGCAGCGGTGGTCAATTCAATATTTCTTTTTTTCATATCTCTCTTTATTTTGATTCATTGCAACAGGATTAATCTGCTGAAAACAGAGCCGAATATAGGCTATACCGTTTCTTATACAAACAGATATGGATGAGTTTTTGTTTACTGCTCCTATTCTTCCAGATACCCGAATTTTCCGTTGTTAAAATCGTCAAAAGCCTGTTTCAACTCACGCCGTGTATTCATAACGAAAGGACCATGAGCTGCGATAGGTTCACGGATAGGTTCTCCGCTAAGTACAAGAACCACAGAATCTTCGGTTGCATGTGTAAAAAACTCTTCGCCGTCATTCGCCATCAGCGCGAAGTGACCGGTGGGAATACGAACCTCACCGGTCACACTGATTCTGCCTTCGATTACGAGCAAGGCGGTGTGGTAATCCTTTGGGAAGGAAAAAACGACTCGAGCACCGCTCCTCAGTCGAGCATTAAAGAGGTGCATCGGGGTAAAGGTGAGGGCAGGTCCCTTTACACTTTTGTATTCACCTGCAATGACTTCGACTTCTCCCATCTCTTGTGGAAGGATGTATTTACCCATCATGCTGTTGGTTATGGTTTGGTATTTGGGTTCAGACATTTTATATTTGGCAGGCAGGTTTACCCAAAGCTGCACCATCTGAAAGTCACCTCCTGTGCGACTCCACTCTTTTTCGTGGTACTCCTTATGCAGAATGCCCGAGGCAGCGGTCATCCATTGCACGTCGCCTTCGCTGATTATGCCACCCTCACCGTTGCTGTCATGATTTTGCACCTTGCCTCTGTAAGCGATAGTCACTGTTTCAAAACCGCGATGCGGATGAGCACCCATTCCTCTTGGTGAATCGGACGGTTGAAAATAATAGGTAGAATTATAGTCTAACAGAATAAACGGAGTCATACGCTTCATCGTCAAGAGACGAATGCCGGGAATAAAGTTGTGCACTCTAAAGCCGTCGCCTAGCCAATGCGCTCTTGGAGCTGCAGTCGTCAATTCAACATTTCTTTTTTTCATATCTCCTTTTCTTGATTCATTGAAACAGAATTGCCCTGTTGAAAACAGAGCAAAATACAGGTTATAGGGATTTGGCATACAAACAGATAGGGGTGAGTTTTTGTTTAGCATGCCTTATCCGGAAATTCACAAATAGGGATTTACAACTACAACATAAAAACCGCTTTGCATGGATAGTAAGATTACATGTTTTAGAAAATAAATCGATATCACCCATGCTAAGCAACAAAATTACGGGTGCTGTTTTCTCAACGAAAACAGCACCCGTAATAACCAAACTATCAACCAAACGAATTATCAATAACCCGGATTCTGATAATAAGTACCACCGCCCTCAAGCGTTGAGGTAAATGTAGTTGAGATGGGACGCAAGGCGTATTCGGGTTTAAAGAAGCTTGCAAGGTCTGGATGAGTCTCTTCCAAGTAGCTGGCATCTTTGAACATACCCGTGCGTTTCAGGTCATAGAAGCGACAGTACTCTCCGCAAAGCTCGCGAGCACGCTCATCGAGCACCGTGCGAACGGTGGGTGTGACAGAGAGCTTGATGGCTCCTGCACGCTCGCGCACCTTATTAATATAAGCCATAGCGCTGGTGCCGTTATTCACATAGATATCGGCTTCGGCAGCGATGAGATAGACTTCGGACATACGCATCATAAACGTAGCATTGAGGTTGCCGTTGCGTTTTTGGCTAGCATTGGCCACGTAAAAATTGCTACTACGATGCTTGGTAAGCGACGGGTAGAAATATGCGAATAGATTCTCTGCCTTACCATCATCGGTATAGCCTCCGTTGGGGTGCTGATAGCTGTAGGTCATCTTGATTTTCTTCGTCGCATCGCTATAAAGATCCTTATAATCGACAACAAGATAAGATTTACTCCATTTATCGGCAGCTTCTGTTTTATAGTCGGCATCCTGGGGCATAATAAACTTTATAGCCAATTGTCCGCTTGCAATCGTCTTGCCTTCAACTGCGCTCTCTTTATCGTATTTCTGAACAGTGCCTTTATCCCACGTGTAATTGATATTGGCTTTCCACTCGGTAGCAAACGATTCGCGAAAACGAGGATCAAGGGTTCCATTGGGTTGCACATAGAGATTGAGCAGATGCTGCGTAGGCATAAACATGCCGGACGGATCGCCCTCATATGTTAAGCGGTAGTTCTGCGTATCGGTGATGGCACCAAACTTAAAGACGTTGCAATTGAAATACTCGTTGTTACGATTCAACCGGTAGTTGCCGTTGCTCGATCCGTGTCCGGTAGTTCCGGCAAACCAGCGGTGTTTCCACAGGGCTTCTTTGTTTTCATAATTGTTGGCTTCGGCAAACACCTCTTTATAAGTAGGATACATATAGGCTTTGTAAGTAGCCCCACCTGCCTCTGCGTCATCCATCAGCATTTTAGCATATTTCAATGCATCAGCTGCGTACTTCTTACCGGCATCATAGGCTACGGTTTGCAAGCAAGCCTTGGCCAAGAACCCTAATGCGGCCTTCTTTGTCGGAGTCGAAGTGGTGGAGTGGTCGCCCACTGCCAACCACTCTACGGCATACTGCAAGTCGGGGATGATGACATCCTCATAGACCTTTAACGGTTCGGTGCGCTCGGGGTGGAAGTTTACCGAAGTAGCCGGTTCGGTGAGCACAGTTACCGCACCAAACTGCTCCACAGCATTAAAGTAATAAATGGCACGTAAGAAGCGAGCCTCTGCTATTTTGGCATTGCGAGCAGCCTCTGTTTTGAAAGGTACTTTGTGTGCCAAAGAGATGGCCAGGTTGCAAGCACCCAATCCGTCATACGTTCCGTTCCACCAGTTATTAATATAGGTTGTATTGGGAGCTGCGTTGGCGTAAAACCAGAACCACTGTGTCCATGAGTTCGACTTATTGGCTTGGTACGTCCAAAGATCGGTATTTCCTTCGGTCAATGTCATCCAGTTATCGGTGCCATAAAAATAGCGCTGCATGGCGAAATGGCACTGATTGACCAAGGTTTGATAACTCTCTTCGGTAGTGGCCATGGCATCCATAGTAAAGCCACCGGGATTATCCTCTTCCAATGAACACGACTGAAAGTTGACAACTGCAGCAAAGAGCGCAGAAGCGAATGCGATTGTTTTTATTTTATTTTTCATATCAATAATCTACTCAATTAAAACGTAAGGTTTACACCGAAAACAAACTGGCGATACAAAGGAAAAGCATCCGAACCATTGGTCTCGGGATCGGTACCTCTCAACTGCTCATCTTTCACATACAAGAACGGATTATAAGCAGTGGCATAAATGCGGCACTTCTCCATCAATGCTTTGTTCGAAATGGATTTAGGCAGTGTGTATCCCAAGGTAATGTTCTTTACTTTAATAAACGAACCGTCGCGATAGGTCAATGCTGACATCACGTTGCTTTGTTCGCTGTTGCTACCCGGTACAGGGTAGTATGCATGTTGATTATCGACCGTCCAGTAGTCGACCCCTGAAGGTTGGTTGGTAGAGGTTCCGTCTTTGGCAGTATACCAGCCCAATAGGTTGCTTGTAATCGTCTGTCCGTAACGAGCCATCACAAAGCAGGTCAAATCAAGGCTTTTGTAAGTCAACGTGTTGTTTAATCCTACAATCACATCGGGGTTGGCGTGTCCAAGAATCTGACGGTCGTACTCACTGTATTTATGTACGCCCCCATCTCCATCCTTATCAAGGGTTTCAATCATCACGAAGCCGGGTTTTACACCATATTTCTTCAACTCCTCATCGGGTGTGTTTGTTCCCCAAATGCCAAGGTACTTATATCCGTAGATAGAGCGTATCGGCGATCCGATGAAGAGATTCTCTTTGATGATATCGCCGCTGGGAAGCGATTCGATTTTCTCTGTTCCCCATGTAACCGACAGGGTGGTGTTCCAGTTAAAGTCTTTCGTCTTCAGGGTATGGGTATTGATGGTAAATTCGACTCCTTGGTTGCTTGTTTCGGCCAGATTCTCCCAGCTGCTCAGTGGAGAGCCCCAACCGGTAACGCCCGAAGTAATAGGCATGGTGCGTTTAAACAGCAGCCCTTTGGTACGGGTATTGAAATACTCAATAGAGCCATCGATGCGACCATTTAAAAAGCCGAAGTCAAGACCATAGTTCCAGTTGTATGACTTTTCCCAACCCAGCACATCATTACCATACGTTCCCGTATACTGTGTAAATGGAACCAAATTTCCACCGATGCTCACCCCATTGCCCGAATAAGCATAAGCATTGGTAGCCGTGCTGTAAGCATCTACCCCACCCGAGTTTCCGGTAACACCGTATCCCAAGCGAAGCTTCAAATTACTAAGCCAGTTGTGGGTTCCTTCCATAAAAGCTTCATCAGACACACGCCACGCTAAAGCAGCGGCAGGGAAACTATCCCATTTATGCTCGCTGGCAAACCACGAAACACCGTCCCAACGATTCGATACATTGAGCAGGTATTTGCCTTTGAACGCATAGTTCAAACGGAAAGCGTATGACATCTTTTGTGTTTGAGCAAAATCGGACTCCACGTGTTGTGAGGTAGCTGAGTTCAATCGCCAGAAAGTCCAAGCATCCAAATTTTGTCCGCTACCGGCTGCCATGTTGCTTTCATTCTGGTTGTGTGCCCAAGAAGAGATCAGCGTAGCACCTACACTGTGATCATTGGCAAGGGTTGTATTGTAATTCAACACATTCTCCCAAGTATAACCACGCGTATATGCATTGGTTATAGAGGCGTGTGGAGAACCGGCATACGACGGGCGATTGGCATTGGCCTGCTTCCCCCAATATTGTCCTTGGCGCGAATTATTCAGCGTACCGCTAATGATGCTTTTAAACGTGAACCCCTTGAGCGGTGCCAGTTCAACATAGCCATTCACGTTCATATAGGTTCGCTTTGTATTGTCTACAAATTGATTCTTGATGTAATCTCCCAATGGAGAGTATTCATTGAGTGCATACTCATGAATAATTTCTCCGTTTTCGTCATAAGCATTGCCCAACGGAAAAGCAGAGAGTGCACGCGTAAAGGTATTCTTCACACCACTGTTTTGGTCGGTATACGTCAAGTTAGAAGTAAACCCAACCTTGGCCCATTGAAAAATTTCCTGATCGATATTCAAGCGCATCGCATACCGGTTGAGGTTATCGTTTTTCAACAAGCCCTCTTCTTTATTATAAGATACCGATGAGAATATCTTTGTCTTTTCACCACCTCCGGTAACCGACATGCTGTATTTTTGAGTAGTGGCCGTGTTTCCTGCAGCTTCATCCACCCAGTCGATCCATTTGCCATCGCTGTAGGCAGCCAGCTTGTCGGCATCCGAAAGAATCGACGACATATCGGCAGGGTATTGTCCGTTTTTGTATTTATAAGCTTCGCGCTGATAATTGGTCCACTCATCACCGATCATTCCATGGAAATAGTTAGGTGTGCCGCTAAAACCATAATAGGCATCGAAGTTGACGGTTGCTTTACCCTCTTTCCCACGTTTGGTAGTGATGATAACCACACCATTGGCACCGGCAGAACCGTAAATAGCAGTCGAAGAAGCATCTTTCAACACGTCAATCGATTCAATATCCGATGGATTAATCTGATTGTAGCTTCCGGGGATGCCATCAATAATAAACAGTGGAGTGTTACTCCCATAGATAGAACGGGCGCCACGCAGCAAAATAGTGACATCTTCGCCCACCTTACCACTTGTTTTCATGATATCCATACCCGCTACCTTTCCTTGCAAAGCTTCCATCACATTGCTGGTAGGTGCTACTACTACATCTTGGTTTTTCATAGAGGTAACTGCTCCGGTCAAGTCGCGCTTCTTCACCGTACCATAACCAATAACGACTACTTCATCTAGTGTCTTTGTATCCGGCTCGAGTTTTACGATCAATGAGGTTTGATTACCTATCACCACGGTTTGATTCTTATATCCGATATAAGAGACAACCAGTTCTTTTTGCCCGGCAGAGATATCGATGGTAAACTGACCATCTAAATTAGTAATTGTTCCGGTAGAGGTTCCTTTTACCAGCACCGAGACACCAATCAACGGATCTCCTGCTTCGTCAACAACAGTTCCACTTACCTTTTTTTGTTGTTCTGTCATCCAAGTGCTTGCAACACCTGGTGTTACCTCATCGGCTTGAGCAAACGAAGAAAAAGACGAACACAGCGCTATGCTGAGCCCAAAAATTAGCGAGGTGCGTCTGTGCCGAGCCCCAAACGTTTCAATCAACGTGTAATTTTTCATCTGTTCTAAAGTTACTTTAAGTGTTAATACATACAAATTCATAATCATTGATTAAAATTCAGAATGATATAAGATTATTGCTAAGATAAGACTAATCAGATCCAAAATCGTACTCACCTTACCGTGAAAAAAAGCGCAAAGAACAGAATTAAGAACAAACTATCCATGGCTTTACCAATAAAATTTTCTTTCTTCTTATTGAAAGTGAAATAAAAAGTGTAAATTTGTAGCAAGATGCCATTAAAACTAACCACATATTATCGTGGAAGTGAAATACCCGAATTGCCTGGGTGCAACACATTTCACTCCAAAGAGTTGTTTCAAACCTACGAAGCCACTCCGGGCTATACCCCTTTGCTCGTAGTGGCATCAATAAACGGAAAAGTAGTGGCTAAACTATTGGCAGCATCGCAAAACAACCGACGATACTTTCCGCCCTCAATGGTGAAACAATGCGTGGTTTACGGCACCGGCGAATACCTAGATGAAACGATAGACAAAGAGGCCATCTTCGGAGAGATGCTGGAGCATATGACTACCGAAATGCTGCGTCATTCCTTCTTGATAGAATTTCGAAACCTGGAGAACGCCATGTTTGGCTATAAGAGCTTTCGGCAAAACAATTATTTCCCCGTGAACTGGCTGCGGGTAAGAAACTCACTACACAGCATCCGCACGGTCGAAGAGCACTTCAGCCTATCGCGCATCAGGCAAATCAAGAAAGGCCTGAAAAATGGAGCAACAGTCGAAGAAGCACATACGATTGAAGAGATACGGGGGTTCTCAAAGATGTTGCACCATGTTTACGCTTCACACATCCGCAAGTACTTTCCTAACATCGAGTTTTTTCGTCACATGGACAACTTGTTAATTCAGAAAAATCAAGGAAGGATATTTACAATAAAGCATAAAAACAAGATCATCGGAGGGTCATCATGTATCTATTCGGGCGGCAATGCTTACCTCTGGTTCTCGGGTGGTATGCGCAAAAGCTATGCCGCTCAAAACCCTGGTGTGCTAGCCGTTTGGGCTGCATTGAAAGATGCTCACGAACGGGGATACCAGCATTTGGAGTTTATGGACGTAGGATTGCCCTTCAAAAGGCACGGCTACCGCGAGTTTGTTCTTCGATTTGGAGGAAAACAGAGCAGCACGCGCCGCTGGTTCCGCTTTCGTTGGGAGTGGCTAAACAAATTATTTACGCGTATATACGTTTAACGAAGTATAAAATAAACGGATAATTAAATGCAGAAATATTTCTTTATTATGCAATTATTGCCTTTCTTTGTACTGTTTTTGACCCTTTGAAACATATTTAACATTAAAATAAAAGTATATAGTTATGAAGATTTCACACATTGAGCACCTCGGAATCGCTGTAAAAAGCATTGAAGAGGCTCTTCCTTATTATGAAAACGTATTAGGTTTGAAGTGCTACAATATTGAAACTGTAGAAGACCAAAAAGTTAGAACAGCTTTCTTTAAAGTAGGTGATACTAAAATAGAACTGCTTGAGGCAACGTCTGAAGACAGCACTATCGCTAAGTTTATCGAAAACAAAGGAGTGGGTGTTCATCACATCGCGTTCGCCGTAGAAGGCGGATTGGCCAATGCGTTGGTAGAACTTGAAGCCAAAGAAATTCGTTTAATCGACAAAGCACCTCGCAAGGGAGCCGAAGGGTTAAACATCGCTTTTCTGCATCCTAAATCGACTTTGGGCGTACTAACAGAACTATGTGAACACTAAATCAATGTGCCGCTAGGACAATAGCTCTCTACGAACCATTGACCTGGGACAACATTACAAATATTAATTTTTAAAATAAAAAAATTCATGAGTAACCAGCTTGAAAAAGTAAAAGAGCTTATTGAACTTCGTGCTCAAGCTCGTTTAGGTGGTGGCGAAAAGGCTATTGCAAAGCAACACGCCAAAGGCAAATATACAGCCCGCGAGCGCATAGCCCAACTGCTTGATGAGGGCAGTTTCGAAGAGATGGATATGTTTGTACAACACAGATGTACCAACTTCGGTCAGGACAAGAAATTTTATCTGGGTGATGGTGTCGTAACAGGTTACGGTACGATCGAAGGAAGATTAGTATACGTTTTTGCACAGGATTTCACAGTATGGGGTGGTTCTTTGTCAGAAACCATGGCACAAAAGATTTGCAAAGTAATGGATCAGGCCATGAAAATGGGTGCACCTTGCATTGGTATCAATGACTCGGGTGGCGCACGTATCCAAGAAGGTATCAACGCTTTGGCCGGATATGCCGAAATTTTCCAACGCAACATCATGGCTTCGGGCGTGATTCCTCAAATTTCAGGTATCTTCGGTCCGTGTGCCGGTGGTGCTGTTTACTCTCCGGCGTTGACTGACTTTACGCTCATGACCGAAGGTACATCTTATATGTTCCTTACCGGACCTGCAGTAGTAAAAACAGTAACCGGCGAAGATGTTTCGCAAGAAGACCTCGGCGGTGCAAGCGTTCACGCTTCTAAATCGGGGGTAACTCACTTCACCGCTTCAACCGGAGAAGAAGGGTTGTCAATCATCCGCAAACTGCTCAGCTTTCTCCCTCAAAACAACCTCGAAGAAGCTCCTTCCATCAGCTGTAGCGACCCCATCGACCGTCTGGACGATTCATTGAATGACATTATCCCCGACAGCCCCAACAAACCATATGACATGTACGAAGTGATTGGTGCGATCGTTGACAACGGGGAGTTTCTCGAAGTTCAAAAAGACTACGCCAGAAACATCATTATCGGGTTTACCCGTTTCAATGGTCAGTCGGTAGGTTTGGTGGCTAACCAGCCTAAGTTCCTTGCCGGGGTACTTGACAGCAATGCTTCGCGCAAGGCAGCTCGCTTTGTTCGTTTCTGCGATGCGTTCAACATTCCTTTGGTAACCTTGGTCGATGTTCCGGGATTCCTTCCGGGTACAGGTCAGGAGTATAATGGTGTTATCCTACACGGTGCTAAATTACTTTATGCTTACGGTGAAGCCACTGTGCCTAAAGTAACGGTTACACTGCGCAAATCATACGGTGGTTCACACATCGTGATGAGCTGTAAGCAACTGCGTGGCGACATGAACTATGCATGGCCAACAGCAGAAATTGCTGTAATGGGTGGTGCAGGTGCAGTAGCTGTATTGTATGCTAAAGAGTCTAAGGATGCTCCCGATCCGGCTGCATTCATGGCCGAGAAAGAGGATGAGTACACCAAGCTGTTTGCTAACCCCTATAACGCTGCGAAATATGGTTATATCGATGATGTAATCGAACCCAGAAATACCCGCTTCCGCATCATTCGTGCCTTGCAACAATTACAGACTAAGAAGTTAACGAATCCGGCTAAGAAGCACGGTAATATTCCATTGTAACAACAATAACGAACAAAAATGTTATGAATAAAAAAAATATAGGAATACTTATCGTTCTGTTCATGTTCGTATGCGGAAGCGCATACGGACAGGGGGCAAAAAGTCTGGTTATCAACGAGATATTGACATCGAACACAGAGGGTTACCAAGACGATTATGGTAAACATAATGCTTGGATAGAGATATTCAATAACTCCTTTGCGACCGTTGACATCAGAAGCTGCTACCTAACGAACGATAAACGAGTTCTGAACCCAAACCTCAGTGTAGAGGAACGGGTAAGTATGATGTACCCTATCCCCAAAGGAGACGTACTGACAAAGATTGCTCCGCGTCAACACCTTCTTTTTTGGGCTGATGGTTTGCCACAGCGCGGTACGTTTCATTTAAGCTTTACGCTGGATCCGACACAAGAGAACTGGATTGCGTTGTATGACGCAAACGGCACCACGCTGCTCGATCAGATTACCGTTCCGCCGCTGACTCCCAATGCTTCGTATGCATTGAAAGAGGACGGCAAACGTTTTCCGTTCAACAGCAAGAAAATTGCTGAAGTACCCATGAGCCAATTAACAACGATGTGGGAAGTGAAAGACGGAAGCAACGGTAAGTATGTAACACCAAGCACCAATAACGTAACGCTTGACAAAAACGAAAAGGTTGATAAATTCCGTAGATTAGACTCAAGTGGCATCGGTATGTCTATCATTGCCATGGGCGTTGTATTTTCGGGTCTGATCTTGCTTTACATCTCGTTCCGTATAGTAGGTGGCCTTGGGCTGATGTTGGCGAAGAGAAACGCCATGAAGGCACGGGGTATTACCGACAAGAAAGAGGCGAAAGAAAAAGCGATCGGAACAGAATCGGGAGAGGTATTTGCAGCCATTGCTATGGCACTGCACGAATGCCAAGACCGTGTGCACGATATCGAAGACACTATCCTGACGATCAATAAGGTGAAACGTAACTATTCACCCTGGAGCTCAAAGATATACACACTGCGTCAAGATCCTAAACGATAAATCAACCTTTTAAATTAAAATCAAGATGAAACAGTATAAATATAAAATCAATGGTAACCTCTACAGTGTCACTGTTAACAATATAGAAGACAACGTGGCACGCGTAGAAGTAAACGGTACTCCCTATAATGTGGAGATGGAGAAAACGGTACAAGCCGCTAAAACAGTAGTTCGCCCGGCAGCAGCTCCCAAAAGCGAAACGGGTGCACCGGTTGTGGCGCGCCCCACCACAAGCTCATCAAAGAGCGCTGTAAAATCTCCACTTCCCGGACTTATCCTCGACATTAGAGTCAAAGAGGGTGATACAGTGAAAAAAGGACAAGTTATCCTCATCCTCGAAGCAATGAAGATGGAGAATAACATCAATGCCGACAAAGACGGTGTTGTTTCGGCAGTTAAAGTAAATAAAGGTGATTCTGTACTTGAAGGAACAGATCTAATCATAATCGAATAGTCGTATGGGAGAGTTTATATCATTCTTAGGAAATAACCTATCCGATTTCTGGGGATATACGGGGTTTGCGAATGCAACTTCGGAACATCTTATTATGTTATTGGTAGGCTTATTCTTCCTCTTTCTTGCTATCAAGAAAGACTTTGAACCGATGCTTCTCATCCCAATCGGATTTGGTATTCTCATCGGTAATGTACCTTTTAAAATAGATGCAGGTCTCGAAATTGGTATCTACGAAGAGGGCTCTGTATTGAACATCCTGTATCAAGGCGTAAAAACCGGATGGTATCCACCATTGATATTCCTTGGCATCGGTGCCATGACAGACTTCTCGGCGCTCATTTCGAACCCGAAGCTTATGCTCGTCGGTGCGGCTGCACAGTTCGGTATCTTTGGTGCGTACATGGTAGCCTTGGCTTTAGGATTTGAGCCTAACCAGGCAGCAGGTATTGCCATCATTGGCGGTGCTGATGGCCCTACGGCTATCTTCCTGTCGTCGAAACTGGCTCCAAACCTCATGGGTGCTATTGCGGTGTCGGCCTACTCCTACATGGCGTTGGTGCCCGTCATTCAGCCGCCTATCATGAGACTGCTCACTACGAAGAAAGAGAAACTGATTCGTATGAAACCGGCTCGCGTCGTATCTCATACAGAGAAAATCATTTTCCCAATCATCGGATTACTGCTCACTTGTTTCTTGGTTCCATCGGGCTTACCTCTATTGGGTATGCTTTTCTTTGGTAACCTTCTGAAAGAGAGTGGCGTTACCCGCCGATTGGCCGAAACAGCCAGTGGTCCGCTAATCGACACCATCACCATCCTATTGGGATTGACCGTGGGTGCCTCTACGCAAGCAAGCGAGTTCTTGACTGCAAGCACCATCTACATCTTCTTCCTAGGATTCATGGCGTTTATTATCGCTACAGCTTCAGGTGTGTTCTTCGTGAAAATATTCAACTTGGTACTACCCAAGAGCAAGAAGATCAATCCGCTTATCGGTAATGCAGGCGTTTCTGCTGTACCTATGTCGGCACGTATCTCGCAGAATGTAGGTTTGGAATATGATCCAACCAACTACCTGCTGATGCATGCTATGGGGCCGAACGTAGCCGGCGTCATCGGTTCTGCTGTTGCAGCCGGTGTGCTATTGGGCTTCTTGATGTAAGAACAACAAGTTAAGTTATAGAACAAAAAGGGTGTATCGAGTAAAATCGATACACCCTTTTTGTTATTACCTCGTCTGAAGTTGCACTATTCAGCAAGCTGTCTAATTTAAACCGTCAGCATGCGTTTCATAAAAGCTTCGGCTCCTGCTTTATCTGCAACATCCGGTGCCCAAGGAGCAAGGTTCTCGGGAGTCAGTGGGGCATACGGCCCTTCTTTTATTTCATAGATAACCGTACCGGGCTCTAGCACTACAATACAGTGCCACACACCGGCAGGGATCTCCATGCCATACATCCCTTTGGAAGGGTCGAGATTGATTTTCTCTATCGGGTTTCCTTCTTCATCAAAGAGAATGGCCATGAGGCTGCCCCGTAGGATGAGGTATATCTCCTCTTTATCGGGATTCTTATGTCGATGAGGAGGCAGATAGGTGCCTGGCTCAAGTGCATTCAGCATGCGATGAATGGGCGCATCCATCGATTCGTGAAAATTATAATTCATCCGCAAGCGGGGATTCTCTTTGGCCTGGTTCGTAACCGAATCCAACAAGTCTTTGGTTATTAATTTCATCTATTATCAATTTGAATTATCATTAAAAACTGCCTGCAAAGGTAGCATATTTTAGAAGAAGTGCATGCATCAACTTTGTCAATCGATTTAGAATAATCTTAATCTAAAAATTTAGATTAAAAAAAGAGACACTTTCTTTTTGTCGTTTCAAATAAAGCTGTAATTTTGCAAACCGAAAACAAAAGCCTGCCGCTATAGCTCAGTTGGTAGAGCAACGCATTCGTAACGCGTAGGTCTCCAGTTCAAGTCTGGATAGCGGCTCTTGTATTTTTGTTTCCACTTCTCTTCGTGCCAAGATTTAAAAAATTAGCGTACCTTTGCAGGCATGAAGCATCTCGAACTTTACTCATCCGACACATCGACCACCCTCCCACTACCCTATGCCGAGGATGGCATACGTGCAGGTTTTCCATCGCCGGCACAAGACTACATGGAGCTATCCATTGACTTGAACAAGGAGTTGGTGCCACACCCTTCATCTACTTTTTATGGCCGTGTCAAAGGCGATTCGATGAAAGATGAGGGGATAGAAGAGGGTGATATTCTGGTGATCGACAAGTCGCTCGAATTAATGAACGATGATCTGGCTGTATGCTTCGTTGATGGTGAGTTCACCTTAAAACGCGTACGCGTAGAGGCTGAGACCGTATGGCTTGTACCATCTAACAAGGCTTATCCCGAAATTCCCATCACCACTGATAACGACTTCATCATCTGGGGCATTGTTACCTATACCATCAAGAAAAACCGACGCAGAAGGAAATAAAATGTACGGACTGGTAGATTGCAACAATTTCTTTGCATCGTGCGAGCGCGTGTTTAACCCGGCTCTCCGTTCTTTCCCCGTTGTAGTGCTTAGCAACAACGACGGATGCGTCATCGCACGCTCCGAAGAGGCAAAGAGGCTTGGTATTCCGATGGGCGAACCAGCGTTCAAAATCAAACCGCTACTCGACTCAAAGCAGGTGGTGGCTTTCTCTTCAAATTATTCGCTCTATGGCGATATGTCGCACAGGGTGATGTCCATCCTCAGCACCTTTGTAGAGGATATAGAGATTTACTCCATCGACGAAGCGTTTCTACACTTCAAGGGGTTCGAGCACTATGATTTACATGCGTATGGACAAGAGATTGTTCGAACAACCACTAAGGGCACGGGAATACCCGTCAGCATGGGCATTGCTCCCACCAAAACCTTGGCTAAGGTAGCCAGTAAGTTTGCCAAGAAATACCCCCGTTACAAACAAGTTTGCATCATTGACAGTGAAGAGAAACGCGAGAAGGCATTGAAGCTGTTCGACGTTGGCGACGTGTGGGGAGTGGGTCGACGGTTGGTGAAGACACTCAACTATCACGGAGTGAACACAGCCTACGACTTAACCCAAAAGAGCGAATCGTGGGTACGCTCAAAGATGACCGTGACCGGTGTGCGCACGTGGAAGGAGTTGCAAGGTACTCCTTGCATTGAGATGGAGACGGTTACTCAAAAGCAGACGATCTGCACCAGCCGCTCATTTGGCGAGATGATTACATCGTTTGATACACTGATGGAGGCTGTGGCCAATTTCACAGCTGCCTGTGCACGAAAGCTGAGAGAACAGAGGTGCTTTGCTAAGGTAATCCTGATTTTCATATATACCAATCGCCACCGCAAAGATTTAATGCAGTATTCGCAACACAGGGTACTAACCCTACCCTTCGCCACCAATGACACAGCCGAACTGATAACCTATGCACGCATGGCTCTTGAAAGCATCTACCGAGAAGGGTATCAGTACAAAAAGGCAGGAGTGATTGTTTCAGATATTACTTCGGAGCAACTGGTTATTCGCGATCTGTTCGATCCGCGCGATACAGAGAAGCAGCAACGGCTATTCGCTGTGGTCGATGAAATCAATCGGAAAAACGGGAGCAATCGCATTCAACTGGCCGTGCAAGGCAGCAACCACAGCTGGAAATTAAAACGCGAGTTTATCTCGCACAACTACACCACCAACCTCAATGAAATTATCGAGGTGAATGTGTCGGATAAACCTTGATCAGCTTGTCGATTACCAAAAGTACGTACATTTAGGATGAATCATCTAGAGATGATTTAACAACTGTAAAAGCGTTAACATATAGCGAATTGTTCTGGCACCCACCTCTTTGCCGGTTAAAATGGAGTCTATCTCAATGCCTTCTTCTCGAATTACATCTCAATCGTATGGGCAGTTGCAGGCATCAGTTACTTAATCCTGATCATTAAAGCGATCCGTTATTATAAAAAATCGAATTAAACTTGTTTCAAATCTGCATTTATCTCATCGAGATTAAAGGTGTCAGCGCTCCAGATTTTATCTTTGTTCAATCCCAGCCAATCCTTGTATTCACGGGCTTCTTCACTGTCGGGCATTGTGCGGAAAACATTTTTCATCTCCTCGTACCCGTAGATACCACCGCAATCTTCGGGTGGACAGCTGCCCTTAGCCGAAAGACAAAAGGCTTCTTTACGTTTGCCATCCGAAACGGCCTCTAGGGTTATTTCATGTACCCAATGGTCTCCAAAGTCATACACATATAAAAGTTTACGAATAGTACCCTCAAATAGTTGAGACAACTTGACTTTAGAAGCATCCTGTGTCTTGACACCGAATTCAGAATCAGCTTCAGAGGGGATCGCTATGCGAATGCTAGCTTGATATTCTTTATCCTGAAACTCAAATAAATGATAGTCCTCCCAGCCGAAAACGGCCTGTATCACCTGATGAAACCGCAGAAACGTAAAATTTGCAGGAACAATAACCTTTCTCCATACCGGAGGTTTGGTTATGCCTTTAATCTGAATCTTAAACTGGTATTCCATGATATTGCTGAATTAGTGGTTTTATGCTTTCAAAAATACAATATAGTTTTGATATTTTGGAATATCGGATATCATTTTTTCATTGAATTGGTTTTAGTGTGAAGCAAATTCAAAATATAGATGAGAAAACTTTGGCATATTCGAAAAAGTAACTTACATTTGATTTTTCCTTGAATCAAAGATATATTGTACTCGTGAGACAGCGAAAAAGTTGCCCGGAACACTTAAAAGAAATACTATGAGGATTAAAGTTGGCCTTATTGGCTTTGGCAGAATGGGGCGATGCTACTTGAAAGAGATGCAAAAGAGCGGTCGATGGGATGTTTTATACATTTGCGATGTGGATGCTGACTCTCGTGAATTGGCAAAGAGGCTGTCGCCCGAATCTAAAATAATTGAAAATGAACAAGCCATTTTTGAGGATGAGCGTGTACAGGTTGTCGGACTTTTTGCATTGGCCGATTCTCGGAAAGAGCAGATTGAAAAAGCCATTCAAAGCGGAAAGCATATCATATCCGAAAAGCCGGTAGCAGACACGATTGACAAAGAATGGGAGGTGGTAGACCTTACGGAAAACGGTGAGAACTTGTCCACGGTCAATTTGTACCTCCGTAATTCTTGGTATCATCAGGCTATTCGGCAATTTATTGCTCAAGGCGAGATTGGCGAACTGGCTATTCTGCGAATTTGTCACATGACTCCGGGATTGGCACCGGGCGAAGGGCACGAATATGAAGGTCCGGCTTTCCATGACTGCGGCATGCATTATGTAGATCTGGCCCGTTGGTATGCCGGATGTGAGTATAAAACATGGCATGCGCAGGGCATCAATATGTGGAACTACAAAGAGCCTTGGTGGATACAATGCCATGGGACTTTCCAAAATGGTATTGTCTTTGACATCACACAAGGATTCGTTTATGGACAATTGTCCAAAGATCAGACGCATAATTCATACGTAGACATTATAGGCACCAAAGGTATTGCTCGGATGACACACGACTTTAAAACGGCTGTTGTCGATCTTCATGGAGTACATCACACCCATCATATCGAGAAACCATTCGGCGACAAAAACATCGACGTATTGTGCGATTTGTTTGCCGATTCCGTACAAACCGGAATAAGAAACCCTCAATTACCACTGATACGCGATTCGGCTGTTGCATCCGAATACGCTTGGGAGTTTCTACGAGATGCCCATACCCACGATTTGCCGGCTATAGGCGAATTAAAGATACTTGAACAAATCAGAGAACGAAGAAAAAACATGAAAAACGGATACGGATTATTACCAAAATAATAATCTCGAAAACACTATTAATCCTTAAACAAACCAATTATGTCAGACATTTCAAGAAGACAATTTCTAAAAACAGGAGCTGCCGCTTTAGCGGGAATTACCATCGCTCCGAGTTCTATCTTAGGTTCGAGCCACGGACATGTGCCTCCCAGCGACAAACTGAATCTTGTTGCTGTAGGCATTGGTGGCGCCGGGCATTCTAACATCAACGCAGTGAAGAGTACGGAAAACATTGTGGCTCTTTGTGATGTGGATTGGAAATATGCAAAAGGCGTATTCGATGAATTCCCAAAAGCAAAAAAATACTGGGATTACCGCAAGATGTACGATGAAATGGGTAAATCGATTGATGGGGTGATTATTGCCACTGCCGATCATACGCATGCCATTATTACGGCAGATGCCATGACAATGGGCAAGCATGTATTCTGCCAAAAGCCGTTGACTCATTCTGTTTATGAATCTCGTTTATTGACCAATCTGGCTGCTTCAACCGGAGTCGCTACTCAAATGGGTAATCAGGGGGCATCGGAAGAAGGTACTGATTTGGTATGTGAATGGATCTGGAATGGTGAGATCGGTGAAGTAACTAAAGTGGAATGTGCTACCGACCGCCCCATCTGGCCACAAGGGCTGAACGCACCCGAAAAAGCAGATCGCATCCCGGATACGCTGAACTGGGATCTGTTTACAGGACCTGCCAGGCTGAACCCATACAACAACATTTACCACCCTTGGAACTGGCGTGGATGGTGGGATTATGGAACAGGTGCATTGGGCGATATGGCTTGCCACATTATGCATTCACCATTTAGAGCCTTGAAATTGGGCTATCCTACAAAAGTGGAAGGCTCATCTACTTTATTGTTGAGCGCTTGTGCTCCGCAAGCTCAGCACGTGAAGATGATTTTCCCTGCTCGTGATAATATGACGAAAGTAGCCATGCCCGAAGTTGAAGTTCATTGGTATGATGGTGGCATGATGCCCGAACGTCCGAAAGGCTTCCCCGAAGGCAAACCACTGATGGGTCCCGGGGGTGGTTTGACTATTTTCCATGGAACAAAAGACACCTTAATTTGTGGCTGTTACGGTAGGGAACCCTTCTTGTTGTCGGGTCGTGTGCCTAATGCGCCAAAGGTTTGCCGCCGTGTGGTGAATGTGAGTCATGAGATGGACTGGGTACGTGCTTGTAAGGAGAATCGGACCAATCGCACGATGACCAAATCTGATTTCTCGGAAGCAGGACCCATGAATGAAATGGTAGTCATGGGGGTATTAGCTATTCGTTTGCAAGGATTGAACAAAACCTTGCAATGGGATGGTGCCAATATGCGCTTTACGAATATTGGTGACACTGAAACGATCAGAACTTGCGTGAAAGACGGATTTGAGATTCATAACGGTCATCCTACCTTTAATAAAACCTGGACAGATCCGGTTAATGCGCAACAATTCGCAGCCGAATTGGTGAAACATAACTACCGTGAGGGATGGAGACTGCCTGACATGCCTAGATAAAGAAAATAGTTAACAGAATAATAAATTAATAACATGAAAAAAATATTCAATCCTTTCGTTTGTTGTATGCTTGCCGGACTAATGACTTCTTGCGGCGGAGCTAAGAAATCCGATAGTTCGCAAGAAGAGCAATCGGATCAAAAGGTGACCTTGACTTGTTCTAAATCATTGAAGGGTGCAGAGAGTGATAGCTTGACGTTACCTGTAGACAAAGATGGCTATATAACTATTTTTGATGGAGTCACCTTCAATGGATGGCGGGGTTATGGCAAAGACAAAGTCCCTTCCAAGTGGACCATCGAAGACGGATGCATTAAGTTTAATGGCTCCGGTGGTGGAGAGGCGCAAGATGGAGACGGAGGCGATATCATCTTCGCCCATAAATTCAAAAACTTCGAACTGGAATTGGAGTGGAAAGTAGCCAAAGGTGGTAACTCCGGCATTTTCTATCTGGCCCAGGAGGTTACTTCTAAAGACAAGGATGGAAATGAAGTGTTGGAGCCCATCTATATTTCAGCACCCGAATATCAAGTGTTAGATAACGCCAACCATCCGGATGCTAAATTAGGCAAAGACGGTAACAGACAATCGGCCTCGCTTTATGATATGATTTCTGCCGTTCCGCAAAATGGAAAACCGTTTGGCGAATGGAACAAAGGCAAGATTATGGTATACAAAGGAACTGTGGTTCATGGACAAAATGATGAAAACGTACTCGAATATCATTTGTGGACCAAGCAGTGGACGGATATGCTTCAAGCCAGTAAATTCAGTGAAGAAAAATGGCCGTTAGCCTTCCAATTGCTCAACAATTGTGGTGGCGAAAATAGAGAAGGATTTATCGGATTGCAAGATCATGGCGACGATGTTTGGTTCCGCAGCATCCGTGTGAAGATTCTTGATTAACAAGTATAGCGTTATAATTAAATATTTTATACGATGAGTATTAGAAGTTTATGGGTGTTATTTGTCTTGTTTTTAGCAATGCCGCAAACAGCAGATGCGAAAAACAAAAAAGACATTGCTATACAACTTTATTCGGTTAGAGATTTGCTAAAGAGTGAGAGTGATCTTGATCCTGTTTTGAAAAAGCTAGCTCAAATGGGATATACCGGCATTGAGGCTGCCGGCTATACTGACGGGAAATTTTACGGTAAAACTCCCGAAGAATTTAAGCGTGCAGTTGAAAAAGCAGGTATGAAAGTGTTGTCATCACACTGTACAAAGGGATTATCCGAGAAGGAGCTCTCATCGGGTGATTTTTCTGAATCACTGAAGTGGTGGAGTCAATGCATTGCTGCTCATAAAGCTGCCGGCATGGCCTATATTGTAACCCCATCGTTAGGTGTTCCTCATACGGTCAAAGAGTTGAAGACCTATTGCGACTACTATAATGAAATAGGGAAGAGATGTAAGCAAAGTGGTTTGAAATATGGATATCACAACCATGCCCATGAATTTAACAAAGTGGAGGGCAAGGTTGTAATGATGGACTATATGCTTGAGAACACCCATCCGGAATATGTCTTTTTTCAGATGGATGTGTATTGGGTAGTTAGAGGTCAAAATAGCCCTGTCGATTATTTCAATAAATACCCGGGTCGCTTTGAATTGCTTCATATCAAAGATCACAGAGAGATTGGTCAAAGTGGTATGGTAGGATTCGATGCTATCTTTAAGCATGCCGCCACAGCCGGTGTCAGACATATCGTTGCTGAAATTGAACGTTACAGTGGTACGGTAGAGGAAAGTGTGAAACAAAGCTTGGATTATTTGTTGGATGCCCCTTTTGTGAAAGCTTCTTATAGCAACTAAGTGGAGGGCATTGCCACTGCAAACACATAGTCTAGTTTTACGTAAATCAGTTCAGGTTGCCTTTAATGTGGTAATCTGAACTGATTTTTTTAGATGTAGAATTACATATTTGCTACTTTAATTGGCATTAACTTAATGGCCATTACAAAAACAGAATATAATATTCAATCTACAAGGGGTTATCGGTTTTTTAACAGCAATGAGGTGGATGGGCATTAAATGAAAGGGGTATCATCCATATATCCATTTTCAGTTGATTAATTAGGGTTCCCCGAATAAAACGTTATTATTTGCACAGAAAATGAACAATAAACGGAATAACTATGTAAATAATGACTATATTCGCAGTATATAAACCGTGATTACATGAAAAACTTATCTCAATTTGGAGTCGTTCCGATAGATTACGCTATTTTGGAGTCGTTTTTGTCCGATTACAGTGCTCCTCGTCATAAGATAGCCAGTCTTGAAAAGCAGGGGCAAATCCTACGTCTCAAGCGAGGGCTTTATGTGCTCTCACCCGATGTGTCGGGGGAGCTGCTGCAGCGTGAGCTAATAGCAAATCACATCTATGGTCCATCTTACGTTTCGATGGAGAGTGCCTTGCGTCATTATGGGCTGATTCCCGAAAGTGTATATGCGGTAAAATCGATGACCACGAAGCGTTCCCGAAGTTTTGAGAACGCAATAGGTCGATTTGATTACACCCTTTGCGAGCCGAATTACTACTCGATAGGGATTAATATTGAAGGTAATGATAAGTGTTCGTTCTTGATGGCATCGCCCGAAAAGGCATTATGCGACTTGATTACCTATACACCCAATCTGCGTCCACGTTTTGTAAAATCACTCCGATTGTTTTTGGAAGAGGATTTGCGTTTAGATATGGAGCAATTTTACAGGATGGATGTCGAGATATTCCGAGAGTGTGCCGAGAATGGCAGAAAGAAAAATGAGATTAACAATCTATTAAAATTACTGTAAGATGAATATATTTGACCAAATGTTATCTCGTTATCAGATTTTAACGGATAACGATTTGCAAAACGCTACATACGAGGTGATGCAGGAGATTACGCTTGCAGGGCTTTACCGTGGCGGTTTCTTTGACAAGGCAGCATTCTATGGCGGCACTTGTTTGCGCATCTTTCACTCGTTGGAGCGTTTCTCTGAGGATTTGGACTTTTCGCTTGTTGCACATAACGAGAGCTTTCATCTGGAGGACTATTTTCCTGCTATTATCGAAGAGTTCAAAGCAGCAGGTAAGCAGGTTGAGATAACCAAAAAGGATAAAAAGGTCTTCTCAAACATAGAGTCGGCTTTCTTGAAAAATGACACTCAAACGTATGATGTCGCCCTGCCTAACCAAAAGAGCATCAAGATAAAAATCGAGGTAGATGTCAATCCTCTTCTCAAATTTAACACCGAACAGAAACTGTTGCTCTACCCATTTTCGTTTATGACACGGTGCTTTACGCTCCCCGACCTCTATGCCGGCAAGATGCACGCACTGGTTTTCAGAGCTTGGAAAAACAGAATAAAGGGGCGCGATTGGTACGACTTTGAGTGGTATGTAAAAAAGGGCGTTGCTCTCGACTTTAACCATTTGCAAGAGCGAATACGTCAGTTCAATGGCGTAGAAATGAGCCGTGAAGATTTCATGGTTCTGCTCAAGGAGAAACTCTCAACGGCAGATATAAAGGCTGTCAAACGAGATGTAGAGCCATTTATTAAAGACCACAAGGCATTAGAGATTTGGTCGAATGATTACTTTGTGCAATTGGCAGATATGGTTAGGTTTGCGTAAATAATAACATTTAGAACATCGGCAATAGCAGCAGTTATTGCCGATGTTTTGTTTGTAGCCCAACACCTTGCACTAAGCTATTTCACCTCAAGAGCCTTATCTCTTATAAAAGAAGAGTGTTCATTAAAAAAAAGGGTGTAAACCAGCTAACTTGCTAATTTACACCCTTTCTTGGCGGAGAGAGAGGGATTCGAACCCCCGGAACCTCGCAGTTCAACGGTTTTCAAGACCGCCGCAATCGACCACTCTGCCATCTCTCCAAAAACGTCTCAAAAACTTCCTTATCAGAAGTACTTCTCTCCAGAAGCGGTGCAAAGGTACAAATCATTTTTTATTCTGCAAACATTCTGCTGTTTTTTTGCGTAAATAATTGTACTTTTGTACCCAATGACAATCGGTAGAAATATGATATATCCTCAGAATTTTGAGCAAAAGATAGGGTTTGACCAAATAAGACAACTGTTAAAGACAAAGTGCCTCAGCACGTTAGGCGAAGAGCGAGTCGACGGAATGAGCTTTTCGGACAACTTCGAAGAGGTAGACGAAATTTTAAATCAGGTGACGGAATTTGTGCGCATCATCCAAGAAGAAGACGGATTTCCCGATCAATACTTCTTCGACGTGCGCCCATCGCTTAAACGGGTACGCATCGAAGGCATGTATATGGACGAGCAGGAGCTGTTCGACTTGCGTCGCTCGCTCGAGACCATTCGCGACATCGTGCGCTTCCTTCAACGCAGCGACGAGGAGGACGAATCGACAGTGCCCTACCCCAGCCTCAAGCGGTTGGCGGGAGATATTGCGGTGTTTCCGCAGCTCATCGGCAAGATTGATGGTATACTCAACAAATACGGAAAGATAAAAGACAACGCGTCGAGCGAGCTGTCGCGCATCCGCCGCGAGCTGGCAAGCACTATGGGAGGCATATCGAGAATGCTGAACAGCATTTTGCGCAGTGCTCAGTCAGAGGGCTATGTGGACAAGGACGTGGCGCCAACCATGCGCGACGGGCGATTGGTGATTCCGGTAGCACCGGGCTTGAAGCGAAAGATCAAAGGCATCGTGCACGATGAGTCATCGAGCGGTAAAACCGTGTTTATAGAACCGGCAGAGGTGGTAGAGGCCAACAACCGTGTGCGCGAGCTCGAAGGCGAAGAACGTCGCGAGATCATTCGCATACTGGTGGAGTTCTCGAACTTGCTGCGCCCCTCCGTGCCCGATGTGCTTCAGTCGTATGAGTTCCTGGCCGAGATTGACTTCATCCGCGCCAAAAGCCACTTTGCCATACAAACAAACAGCCTGAAGCCGGCCTTGGAGAACGAGCAGTTGATAGACTGGACCGCAGCCGTGCACCCACTATTGCAACTCTCGCTGGCCCGACACAACAAAAAGGTAGTGCCGCTGGATATAGAACTGAATCAACAACAACGCATCCTTATTATATCGGGGCCCAATGCCGGTGGTAAATCGGTTTGCCTAAAAACCGTTGGGTTGCTGCAATACATGCTGCAATGCGGACTGCTGGTCTCGGTGCACGAACGCAGCCACATGGGTATGTTCAGCAGCATCTTTATCGATATTGGCGATGAACAGTCCATCGAGGATGATTTGAGTACCTACTCGTCACACCTCACGAACATGAAGGTGATGATGAAGCAGTGCGACGAGCGCAGCTTGATACTGATCGATGAGTTTGGTGGGGGTACCGAGCCGCAGATCGGTGGTGCCATAGCCGAAGCGGTGTTGAAACGGTTCAACGATAAACGAACGTTTGGGGTGATCACCACCCACTATCAGAACCTGAAGCACTTTGCCGAAGACCACGAAGGGGTGGTGAACGGAGCGATGCTGTACGACCGACACTTGATGCAGGCCCTCTTTCAGCTACAGATCGGCAATCCCGGCAGCTCGTTTGCCGTAGAGATTGCTCGCAAGATAGGACTGCCCGAGGATGTGATAGCCGATGCCGCCAACCTGGTGGGTAGCGAATACATCAATGCCGATAAATACCTGCAAGACATTGTGCGCGATAAGCGCTACTGGGAGGGGAAGCGTCAAACCATTCGCCAACGCGAAAAGCAGATGGAGGATACCATCGAGCGCTACCAAAAGGAGATGGAGGAGTTGCAGAAATCGCGCAAGGAGATTATCCGCAAGGCGAAAGAGGAGGCCGAGCAGCTGTTGCAGGAGTCGAATGCACGCATTGAAAACACCATCCGAACCATCAAAGAGTCGCAAGCGGATAAGGAAAAAACGCGCCTGGTGCGCCAAGAGCTGAGTGATTTCCGCACAACAATGAACCAACAGGCCGCTAAAGAAACCGAAGATAAAATCGCTCAGCAGATGCAGAGGCTGCAAAAGAAACAGCAGCGGAAGAAAGAGAAAAAGCCTGCCGGGGCACAAGAGGCGCCGCAACAAAAGGCACCAAAGATTGTTCCCATAGTAGTGAATGATTATGTGAAGTTGAAGGGGCAAACCACCGTGGGGCAGGTCTTGGAGATCCATGGCAAGAATGCTATAGTTGCCTTTGGCAGCATTAAAACAACCGTGAAAACGGAGCGGTTAGAGCGAAGTACCGCCCCGCAAAAGCACGATTCATCGACCGCAAGCACCTTTGTGAGTACGCAAACGCACGATCAGATGTACGAAAAGAAGCTTCACTTCAAGCAAGACATCGATGTGCGTGGCATGCGTGGCGACGAGGCGCTGCAGGCAGTGACCTACTTCATTGACGATGCCATACTGGTAGGTATGGACAGGGTACGCATTCTTCACGGCACCGGAACGGGGATTCTGCGCTCGCTCATTCGGCAGTATCTGGATACCGTATCGGGGGTGCGCCACTTTGCCGACGAGCATGTGCAGTTTGGCGGAGCAGGCATTACCGTAGTCGATTTAGCTTAAGTAAGGAACGATAAAAAACACAGAGTTATGACAAACAATCTGCTCAGCGAAAGGCTGGTTTACACCGGAGTGAGCCAAACGCAAACTCACCTGCACCTGTGCACGTATAACGCCGAGGAGGTGCAGGAGCAATCGGCAACGGACTTTCAGACCCTTGCGAAATCGCTCAATAGCGAGCATACCAATTGGCTGCAGGTTCATGGCCTGAGCAACACAGAGACCATTCGAGAGATTTGCACCCATTTTGAGATCGATTTTCTCATCCTGCAGGATATATTGAATGCCGAACACCCCACAAAGATTGAGGATCACGAGGAGTATATGGTGATCATCACCAAACTGTTTTCTCCCTGCAAGAAGAAGGAAGACGAGCTGTGCGAACTCAAGCAACAGCAGGTTTGCTTCATCCTTGGACGCAACTTTGTGCTCACCTTTCTCGAAGATGAAACAGATTTCTTTGACGATGTAAGTACAGCCTTGCGCAACAACATACTCAAGATACGTGGCCGACAGACAGACTATCTGCTCAGTGTGCTCCTCAATAGCGTGATTGGCAATTACATCGCCATCGTGTCGGCTATCGACGACTCGCTCGAAGACCTCGAAGAGGAGCTGCTCAGCATCACCGAAGGCAAAGACATTGGCATACAGATTCAATCGCTTCGCCGACAGTACATGACCATGAAAAAAATGGTATTGCCCCTCAAAGAGCAATATGTAAAGCTGCTTCGTGCCGAAAATCAATTGTTTCATAAAGCCAACCGTGCCTTCTTTAACGATGTAAATGATCATTTGCAGTTTGTGGTGCAAACCATCGAGATTTGCCGCGAAACACTCTCCTCCTTGGTCGATCTGTACATCTCGAACAATGACCTGCGCATGAACGACATCATGAAGCGCCTCACGATTGTTTCGACCATATTCATTCCGCTTACCTTCCTGGTCGGTGTGTGGGGCATGAACTTTAAGATAATGCCCGAACTGGAATGGGAATACGGTTACTTCTTTGCCTGGGGGCTCATGATTACACTGGGAATAATCGTTGCTTCCTATTTCAAGAAAAAAAGATATTAACACACTAAAATAACACCCTATGAAATCGATCAAAGAACTTTATCGCATTGGTACAGGCCCGTCAAGCAGTCACACCATGGGTCCGCGTAAAGCGGCCGAAATATTTCTGGCCCGTCATCCCGAAGCAGCCGCTTTCAAAGTAACGCTTTATGGAAGCTTGGCAGCTACCGGTAGAGGACACATGACAGATGTGGCCATCAACGATACCTTGCAGCCTTCGGCCCCGGTCGAAATTGTGTGGCAACCCAAGGTATTTCTCCCCTTCCACCCCAACGGGATGACCTTTGCTGCGCTCGACGCGCATGGTAAACTGATTGACAACTGGACCGTTTACAGCATAGGCGGTGGTGCGCTGGCCGAGAACAATGAAACCTCTTCGATTGAGAGCCCCGAGGTTTACGACATGCACAGCATGACCGAGATTTTGGATTGGTGCGAACAGAGCGGACGCAGCTATTGGGAGTACGTCAAGCAGTGCGAGAACTCCGACATCTGGGATTACCTCAACGAAGTGTGGATAACGATGAAAGACGCCATCCACCGCGGAATTGAGCAGGAGGGTGTATTGCCCGGGCCGCTCAACCTCCGACGCAAAGCCTTTTCCTATTACGCACGCGCATCGGGCTACAAAGAGTCGCTTCGTTCGCGCGGACTGCTCTTTTCGTATGCATTGGCCGTCTGCGAAGAGAATGCATCGGGCGGCGTAATCGTCACTGCACCTACCTGTGGTTCGTGTGGGGTAATGCCGGCAGTGCTTTATCACCTGCATAAGAGTCGGGATTTTAGTGATATTCGCATTCTACGTGCCTTGGCTACAGCAGGGTTGGTGGGCAATATTGTCAAGTTCAACGCCTCTATATCGGGAGCCGAAGTAGGCTGTCAGGGTGAAGTAGGCGTAGCCTGTGCTATGGCATCGGCAGCGGCCAATCAGTTGTTTGGGGGAAGTCCGGCTCAAATAGAGTATGCAGCCGAGATGGGATTAGAGCATCACCTAGGCATGACCTGCGACCCGGTATGCGGATTGGTACAAATACCCTGCATTGAACGCAACGCTTACGCAGCTGCTCGGGCTTTGGATGCGAACCTCTACTCTTCGTTTACCGATGGCATTCATCGTGTATCGTTCGACAAGGTAGTACAAGTCATGAAGCAAACAGGCCATGACCTACCCTCGCTCTACAAAGAGACGAGCGAAGGAGGTCTGGCTAAAGATTACAAACAGATGTAAAGAAACAATTCACAGTTAAGGTTTTTCGGTTGATCAGTTAGCTATCGGCTTTACGAAATTTACCACTCTTGTCAAACTTGAACGAAGGCCCCGTGTTGAGTTTAACCTCACAACCCTTGCGATCGCGCTCCACTTTGATGATGTGTTCTTTCGTAAAGTGATTAGCTTTCAAATATTCTTTCACATATAAAGGGACAAGTTCTTCCGGGACTTTTCCCTTTTTAGCATCCACTTCTTTCCACTCCCCCTTTTTGTCAAAATCAATCTCGGTTCCATTTTTCAAAACCACCTCATAGTTTGTTGACTCCAACAATTCATTTTCAATCTTAATATAGTCTATTTGCTTCTTTGAGAAATGTTTGTTGATGAAATTGCGTGCCTGCAACGGCAGTTTATTCACATCTTTCGTAATAACATCAGCGGCAAAAGCGAACTGCATAGCTACCATAGCTATGACTAACACAGATAAAATCTTTTTCATTTTTTGATGTTTATTTTTAGTATGTAAGTTTATCTTCTTCTACAAAAGTAGATACACACTTTTAACAATAAGGCATACAAAAAGGTTTTGAAGTTTCTAGTCTTTTCCTACCAATTTCTCACAAGCATTGGAGTAATTGCAATTGGTTAAATGATCATTCACCAACCCTGTGGCTTGTAGGTGTGCGTAACAGATTGTAGTCCCGAAGAATTTAAATCCCCGTCTTTTCATATCCCTGCTCATCGCATCCGATTCGGGAGAAGATGCCGGCACTTCGCTCAGTGAGTTCGGGTTGTTCTTTATTGGCTTTTGGTTTGGAAAAAATGAGAGGGTATATGCATAGAAACTGCCAAACTCTTTTTGAATGGCGATAAACAGTTTGGCATTACTGATCGTAGATTTAATTTTCAGTCTATTCCGTACAATACGACTATCTTGCATCAAACGTTCCACATCATCATCCGTCATTTCGGCTACCTTATTCACGTCAAAGTGGTGAAAGGCATTTCGATAGCCGTCACGCTTTTTCAGAATGGTGATCCAACTCAATCCCGCCTGTGCGCTCTCTAACACCAGAAATTCAAATAACACCTTATCATCAGTGACCAACCGACCCCACTCTTCATCGTGGTATTTTTTGTACAGTTCGTCAGTTCCACACCAACCACATCGTCCATCTATTAAGTTATCCATACCGTGTGTTTTTGCATGCAAAGGCGTCGTTCAACACCATTTAAATACTGTCCGTTTCGTAGTCATCTTCGAGCACCTCCACCTTTTCTATCACCATCTTTCCATTGGCAGAGATGGTGATGGAGAGAGGAATATAGAGATCGGTTTGCGGATAACAGATGCTTGCTGCAAAGACGATTCCTTGTGGAGTGGTTTTGTTGTACACCATTCCTTCGAGAATTGACTTCGACAAAAAGTCAGGGCTTACATACGAAGCAAAGCTATTTTTAGTGAACGTGGTGTTCACCACCTCTTCGCCACCACGAGTGAGTCGAAGCACAATTTTATTGTCTACATACGTGTCGCCCATTTCGCTAGTAACCAGCGGCAACTGCTCGTCGGGTGTACGAGAGATAGTCGAATGATACCCCTTACCGTTGAAGGTAATGTTGGTTTCACTCTTAGAGGGTTGCATGCGTTGCACCCCTTGCGCATCGGTGCTATCTTGCATCGCTATTTGCGCATTCTCATGCTGTGTTCCGCTCTTACCGCCACATGCGGCCACCACCAGTACCAGCAGCAGAAGCAGATAACTTATCCTTTTCATTTTTAATGCGTTTCAGTTATTAATTCATCGACAAAGGAACAAAAAGAGAAGGAAATACACAACAATGAAGCGAGAAAATTACAGTAATCCGCCCTTTACACTCGGTACAGGTCGACCGCACTGAACGAAACGTGCAGAAGTTGACCACATTTTATGAAGAGGGCTATGCCTGTGCCAAAGCGATACTTGAGGTGCGCTCGCCAAACGTTTAAGGAATAACGTTGCTTGGCGGCAGTACTCTACTGCTCAGAGTATCCCGCCAAATTATAACAAACCGGCACAGTGCTGTTTCCAACCCGATAAATGCCGAATTTAAAGTAATACCCATCATCGTCGTTACGACCAATCATCACCTCTTGTTTGTCTACAAGCGTGCGGCTCACCTTCTTACCCTTTTCCAAGTAATTCATTTGAACATCAAGTTGGCCCGGTTTCACAATCGTTTCTGCCTCTTTGCCATAAGTAGTCCAGTCGATGTGTATACGGAACGTTATCCAGCAATCTTTTGGAAAATCGGCAAACGGCATTTTATAAGCAATAGTCGATGCCTTATATTTTGAGGTAACCGGCTTCATCACTTTTGTGTTTGCCACATTGGCATTGCAGCGATCGGTTTTATCCGTCAACCATTTGCGATCAGAATTGGCTTTGATGTAGAACCATCCGTCGGAAAACCCAAAGGCCAATGGTGGATACCCTCCCTGTTCTACAAGCCAGCCATTGGGCTCACCCGTTTTATAGAGCAGATTGCCTTTCACATCCTTCTGTGGTTGTCCGTCTTTGTCTCGTTTTAGGATTTTGTCGTGTGCGATGTTCTTTTTAAAAACCATCTGCTCGCTAAGTGCCAAAAACTCTTCGACAGATAGTTTCTTCACCTCACCGTTGGGAGTAGAAACAAGCGTGCGGTCGGGCATGCCGTGCCACTGCGCAAAGATAGTCGACACGCTCGAATCAAGCGCTGAGGGAACGTAGATCGAAAACTGATAATCACGCGAAGCCCCTTGCTCACAAATACCTTTGCCGTGGTGGTAAACCGTTTTCATGACTTGTGCATGCCGATACTCCCGATCGGGTTTCCCCTTAAAATCTTGGGCAGTAGCGTAACAGTAAGAGAGTTCTGCACGCCCTTTGGACTCACCTTTTTCATACCCTTCGAGCGTGTTGTCTTCTACCTTCAACTCAAACCGATAAGAGGGTTTTCCTTGAAAGGGAACAGCGTAATCGTGCTGTATGGTATGTGGCTTATTCGTACCTACAGCCACCCAGCAGCCATCTATTACTTGATGTGTTCGGGCAGAGTCAGCTTGCACATTAACACGTTCGGTTAAAGGAATGAGTTTGCTCGTTTGAGCAGTAATCAGTGTACTTGATAAAGATAGCAAGCAAAGAGAACAGATAATTTTCATAAATAGATCAATATTAAAATAATAGTCGTAAAGTTTTAATTGTCATCATTATTTTGTTTTACGCTGCAATAGTACAAAAGGAAACCCCAAAGCTACCTCTTTATTGTTTCAAATAATGTCACAATTGTGCAAATATACGGTAGCGTACATAATGTTACCGTAAAAAAGCCACTAACAACGTTAAATCAAAAACATAGTACTAACATCCAGTGTTCTATATATTCAGGATTGTTCGAAAAAAGAAGTATATTAACCCTAAATAGAAAGAGTATGGAAGAGAAGAAACTAACAGCAGTCAATGGACGCCCCATCGCTGACAATCAAAACTCGCAAACAGCAGGTCAAAGAGGCCCCATCGTGATGCAAGATCCCTGGCTTATTGAGAAACTAGCACACTTCGATCGCGAGGTCATCCCCGAGCGACGGATGCATGCCAAAGGTTCGGGAGCGTTTGGCACGTTCACCGTGACGCACGACATCAGCAAGTACACCCGTGCAGCTATGTTTAGCCAAGTGGGCAAGCAGACGGAGTGTTTCGTACGCTTCTCGACCGTAGCAGGCGAGCGCGGTGCTGCCGATGCAGAGCGCGACATCCGCGGCTTTGCCATGAAGTTTTATACCGAAGCGGGCAACTGGGACTTGGTTGGAAACAACACGCCCGTGTTCTTCTTGCGCGATCCCTTGAAATTTCCCGATTTGAACCATGCCGTGAAGCGCGATCCACGCACCAATATGCGCAGTGCAAGCAACAACTGGGACTTCTGGACACTCCTGCCCGAAGCACTGCACCAAGTCACCATCACCATGAGCGACCGGGGCATCCCCTACTCTTACCGCCACATGCACGGGTTCGGTAGCCACACCTACAGCTTCCTCAACGCCGACAACCAACGCATCTGGGTCAAGTTTCACCTCGCCACCCTGCAAGGCATCAAGAACCTCACCGATCAGGAGGCCGAGGCCATCATCGCCAAAGACCGTGAGTCGCACCAACGCGACCTGCTCGAGGCTATCGACCGGGGAGATTACCCCAAATGGAAGTTCCAGATTCAATTGATGACCGAGGAGCAGGCCAACACGTACCGCATCAACCCCTTCGACCTAACCAAGGTGTGGTCGCACAAGGAGTTTCCGCTACATGACGTAGGCATCATGGAACTAAACCGCAACCCCGAGAACTACTTTGCCGATGTAGAGCAATCGGCCTTCAACCCAATGAACATCGTCGAAGGCATCGGCTTCTCGCCCGACAAGATGCTGCAAGGTCGTCTCTTCTCTTACGGAGATGCGCAGCGCTACCGCTTGGGGGTGAACTCGGCACAGATTCCGGTGAACAAGCCTCGCTGCCCGTTCCACGCTTTCCATCGCGATGGGGCGATGCGTGTAGATGGCAATTATGGCAGCACGCGTGGTTACGAGCCCAACAGTTTTGGCGAATGGCAAGATCAGCCTCAACTGAAAGAGCCTCCATTGAAGGTTACAGGCGATGTGTACAACTACAACGAGCGCGAATATGATACGGATTACTACAGCCAACCCGGCGATCTGTTCCGCTTGATGACTAAAGAGCAGCAACAAGTGCTGTGTGACAACACAGCCCGTGCCATGGGCAATGCCGAACTCTTTATCAAACAACGCCACGTGCGCAACTGCTACAAGGCCGATCCGGCTTACGGAACCGGTGTAGCCAACGCCTTGGGCATCTGTCTCGATGAAGCGTTAAAGGCTACCCGATAAGCAAAAAACTTACGTAGTCATAGAAAGTGCGGCTGTATCTCAAAACAAGATGCAGCCGCGCTTTATTTTTTACTCCTTAGAAAAAGAATCGATGAAAACCTTATGAAAACATCAATCAAAACGCATTTTTTACAAGCTAAATAATCGGGATATAGAAAAAAATGTGTACTTTTGGCAGCTTAAACACCTAAAAATAAGATCTTATTATGAGTAATAGAACAAAGCGGTACATGCTACCCGAAGAGGAGATACCACACTACTGGTACAATATACAGGCCGATATGGTCAACAAGCCCATGCCTCCCTTGCACCCCGGCACCAAGCAACCCTTGAAGGCCGAAGACCTCTACCCCATCTTTGCCGAAGAACTCTCGCGTCAAGAGCTCAACCAAACCGATCCTTGGATCGAGATCCCCGAAGAGGTTCGCGAGATGTACAAATATTACCGCTGCACCCCCCTCGTGCGTGCTTATGGTTTAGAGAAAGCCCTTGGCACCCCGGCACACATCTACTTCAAGAACGAGAGTGTTAGCCCCGTTGGCTCTCACAAGCTCAACTCAGCCCTTCCGCAAGCCTACTACTGCAAGCAAGAAGGCGTCGAGAACATCACCACCGAGACCGGAGCCGGCCAGTGGGGCACCGCCTTGGCCTATGCCGCCAAAGTGTTCGGCCTCGAAGCCGCCGTCTATCAAGTCAAAATCAGCTATGAGCAGAAGCCTTACCGCCGCAGCATCATGCAAACGTTTGGCGCACAAGTCACCCCCTCCCCTTCCATGTCTACCCGTGCCGGCAAGAACATTCTTACCGCACACCCCAATTACCAAGGTTCCTTAGGTACAGCCATTTCCGAAGCCATCGAGCTGGCACAAACCACGCCCAACTGCAAGTACACCCTCGGCTCCGTGCTGAGCCACGTTACCCTGCACCAAACCATCATCGGCCTCGAAGCCGAAAAACAGATGGCCTTAGCTGGCGAGTACCCCGACGTGGTCATTGGCTGTTTCGGTGGTGGTTCCAACTTTGGTGGCATCTCTTTCCCTTTCATGCGTCACAACATTCATCAGGGCAAAACGACCCGTTTCGTAGCCGCCGAACCCGCCTCGTGCCCCAAGCTTACCCGTGGCAAGTTCCAGTACGACTTTGGCGACGAAGCCGGATACACCCCCCTGCTCCCCATGTTCACCCTGGGCCATAATTTTGCACCTGCCAACATCCACGCCGGTGGCCTTCGCTACCATGGTGCAGGTGTCATCGCCTCTCAACTGCTCAAAGACGGACTCATCGAAGCAGTCGATATTGACCAAATCGAGTCGTTCGAAGCCGGCTGCCTCTTTGCTCAAGTCGAAGGCATCATCCCTGCCCCCGAATCGAGCCATGCCATTGCCGCTGCTATCCGCGAAGCCAATGCTTGCATAGCCACCGGCGAAGAGCGCGTGATTCTTTTCAACCTATCCGGCCATGGGCTTATTGATATGGCCTCTTATGACAAGTACCTCTCGGGCGACTTGGTCAACTACTCACTCACCAACAACGATATTCAGCAGAATCTCGATAAAATAGGAAGCTTAGTATAAGGAACCTCCTCAAACACAAAAACTCCCGGCACACGCTCATCACTGCGTGTCCGGGAGTTTGTCATCACTACAGCGGCATCGCCTGTATACCCAGTACACCTGCCACCGCACCTGCCACTGCGATAATCACTTTCAAAATCACACTCCAAGCTGTTTTCTTCATAACTCTTTAGTCTATTTTTATTTTTTCACTTACCCCATTGGGTTCTCGGCATCACCCTCGCCGTTCTCGTTGTCCATATAAGACCTCATAAGGTTTACATGAGCAAACTGCACCCCATGCAACAGCGCCTTGGTTGTACCCACCGCAGCCGTTCGCGTATATTCGGGTGTAAATTGACACTGCAACGACGTCAGTTGGTTCGGTCCCACCTTATCGGCCGTCTCCACCCCCTTACCCTTGCTACGGGCTTTCATCGTAAAGGTTCCCAGCCCCTCCAAGCGCACCGTTCGGCTGTTCAGCAACTCCTGGCGCATCACCATCATCAAGTTGCGCACCACGTTGTGCACATCACCGGCCGACAGCGACGACCGTGCCGCAATCGCTTCCGCCAGCTGTTGCGTGTTCACTGTATTTCCCACTTTCACCAGGCTCATGTGCCATGTTTTCACTCCACTCTTATTTGCGATTGACGATTGAATCGCTCTGTAAAATAAAGGCATAATTTTTTCCTCCTTTTAATGTTTACTATTCGTTTTTTTCATTCACATTTTGTTGATCAACACTGCAAAGATGAGGATTTGCCCACAGCTAAAAAAGAAAAAAGCCCCTCTCGGAGCTCTTTTCTACAGATAAGTTCTAATTGTCTGGTTATCATAATCAAAAAAAATGTTACCTTTGCACTCTATATTCTAATAGCAATCTAAATTAAGTATTAATCGAAATAATTTATGCACAGATTTATAACGTTATTCCTTTTAGTTTTTATGTTTTCTGGAGCTGTCATGGCACAGAACATGTCCGATGATCAAGTCATTCAATACGTAAAAGAGGCACAAAAACAAGGGAAAACCGAAAAGCAGATAACTACTGAACTCATGAGACAAGGAGTTACCAAAGAACAAGTTGAGCGGATCAAGAAAAAACACGAAGACTCAGATGCTACAAAAGTGAAAGGCAAAGATCAAGAAGCAGTTTCTCGCCAACGAGGTGACAAGAAGGTTGATGAAGAGAAATACAAACTGAGCAGCAGCAATACTCTCGAATCAGATTTTGATCGGCGCAGAGGTGATACCGATCAACGTGAAGTCAATGTCGATCAATCACAAGAGATCTTCGGCCACAACATCTTCACCAATCAAAACCTCACTTTCGAGCCCAACATCAACATTGCCACCCCCACCAACTACCGTTTAGGACCGGGCGACGAAGTCATTATTGACGTTTGGGGTGCATCCGAAACCACCATCCGCCAAACCATCTCCCCCGAAGGCAGCATCCATGTAAGCAGCATCGGCCCCGTTTACCTCAGCGGATTAACCATTA
>JAGOOC010000020.1 GCA_017992695.1 Bacteroides sp.
GATTAAGTGGATTGAAAATAAACTCAATAATCGACCTCGTAAAAGACTTGGATACCTCACGCCAAACGAAAAATTTAAACAAATTATTAATCAGAATTCTGTTGCATTTGCAAGTTGAATTCAGCAAACCGCTAATTAAAGGTATTGAAAGAATACAAGCAAATTTCGCTTCCAATGGTTATGAAATGGTTAATCTTCTTAACAAAGACTATGATGAGAGAATGAATATTGATCCCATAAACTTCATAACGGATGAAAATTTGGCAGAAGGAAAAAAGATTATCACAGCAGTTATCAAACCACAAGTAAATTATAATGGCGTTCTTATTCAAAGAGCACAAGTAGATATTTCACAAAACTAAAATATTCAAACTAAAATGGCTAGAACTAAAATAGATTACGGTATCGACTTAGGTACAACCAATTCCGCTATTTCAAGAATAGAAAACGGAGAAGCAAGAATAATAAAAATCAATGGTCAAGACGACACGATGCCATCTTGTATCGCATATAATAAAAAAGGAGTTTTAGCTGGAAAAAAAGCATTTGCTGTTTATAGAAGCGACCAAGAAGCTAGCCTATCCCGTAATATAGAGCCTAATGCATTTATTGAGTTCAAAAGAACAATGGGAACCGATAAAAAATATTTGAGTTCCAACTTAGGGAAAGCATTAAGCTCAGAGGAATTATCGGCAGAAGTTCTAAAAACACTGAAATCATTCGTAATCGATGAAGCTGTAAATGCCGTAGTAATTACCGTTCCTGCTGCTTTCAAAAACAATCAGATTGATGCCACACGAAGAGCTGCAGAGCTGGCCGGATTTGAACATGCGGAAGTTTTGCAAGAACCCGTAGCTGCTGCAATGGCTTATGGTTTAGACAATAAAAAGAAAGATGGCTTTTGGTTGGTTTTCGATTTTGGAGGTGGAACATTTGATGCCGCTTTACTCAAAGTAGAAGACGGCATTATGAAAGTTGCTGATACGGAAGGAGAGAATTATTTAGGTGGGAAAAATTTGGATTTGGCTGTTGTTGACGATATCATAATCCCACATATTCGAGAAAGATTTTCAATTAATGATATTTTAAATAACGACAACGATAAAGCAAAATATAGAGAAGCGTTAAAGCCTTTTGCCGAAGAATTGAAAAATGAATTATCATTTAAAAGTGATTATAATTTATACAAAGAAGAAGGTTCTGGAACAGACGATAACGGAGAAGAAATCGAAATTGATTTAACTGTAACACAAAGAGAATTAGAAAAAGTATTATCTCCAATATTTCAAAAAGCGATCGATATTTCCAAGAAACTATTGGAAAGAAACAATTTAAAAGGTTCGTCTTTAGATTCTTTAATTTTAGTTGGTGGTCCTACTTATTCCCCGATTGTAAGAAAAATGTTGGAGCAACAAATTTGCAAACCTGACACAAACGTTGACCCGATGACGGTTGTGTCAAAAGGAGCTGCATTGTACGCCTCTACTGTTGATATTTCAGAAGAAATCCAAGAGCAAACGAGAGATAAATCCAAAATTCAAATTCAAATCGGGCACGAAGCATCAACCGTAGAATTGGAAGAATTTGTAACGTTGAAAATCTTGATTGATAAAACGGAGGGAACAATTCCCGAAAAAATATTTGCCGAAATTACAAGAAGCGACAAAGCATGGTCAAGCGAAAAAGTAGAAATCAATGAAATCGGAGAAGTAATCGAAACACAACTGGCAGAAGAAAAAGCTAATAGTTTTGAGGTTACGCTGTATGATGACAAAGGAAATATATTGGAAAGCGAGCCCCAGAAGTTTACGATTATACAAGGCTCAAAAATCGGTAATGCTACTTTACCTTATAGTTTTGGTATAGAAATCAAACTCAAAGGAAACGATAAAATTATTTTCAGCGAGGTTATGGGATTAGAAAAAAACAAATCATTACCCGCAATCGGCACTAAAAACGGATTAAAAACTCAAAAACAAATTCGCCCTGGAATGGCTTCTGATTTTATTAAAATTCCGTTATACCAAGGAGAACATGGAGCAGACGGAACAAGAGCAATCTACAACGAACACGTTTACGATATTATCATCAGTGGAGTGGATTTACCTGCATTATTACCTGATAACAGCGATGTAGATTTGACTATCAACATTGATAAATCTCAAAAAGTTTCGATTCAAGCATATTTTCCCTATTTAGATCACACTGCCGAAATAGATATACCAACAGATACTGTTCAATCTGTAGAAACTGATTGGCTTGCCAATGAAATTCGTAAAGCAAAAGGAAGTATCGAAGAACTGAAAGAAGAAGGAATTCACGAGAGTAAAGTTCAGAAGATCGAAAGTGAAATCACTGACCTTGAAAGAAAATTTGATAACAACAAAAATGATGTAGACGGCAAACAAGAGGTCCTAACCAATCTAAGAAAAGTCCTTAAAACCATTGATGAGTTAAGCGAAACCACAGAATGGCCAAAATTAGAAGAAGAGCTAAAAGAAAAATTTTACCGATTAGAAAAAGTCAATACTGATTTAGGAAACGAGCATTCAACGCAAGCTGTTAATCAGTTGCGTAATCAACTCGAAGAGGTTCTGAAATCAAAGGATGTAAAGTTCGGTAAAGCGCTGCTTGATGAAATAAATTCTTTATTCTTTCAAATAACCTTAGTGTATCAACTTATAAATTTCATTAGGCATCATAATCAGAACTTTGGCTCTTATAGCTGGAAAGACAATCATAGAGCAAGACAATTGCTGAATGATGGCTTACAACAAATCGGAGAAAATCCGAATGTTGATGATTTACACCCAATTGTTATCGACTTAGTCAATTTATTACCAAATGATGAAAGACCAAGCGGAGATGACTCCGTTTTAGTGGGATAAAAAATGAACAAGAAAAAATCCATATTAGTTAAAGGTCATGTTATTAACGAAAAGTATTCGGTGAACTTCTTTTTGAAAAAAGGGGGTTATGCCGAAACTTATCGTGTTCAGAATGAAGCTAAAGAAACCAAGTTTTTAAAACTATTTGATTATAGCAAATTACACCGGACACAGTTTACTAGTAACGACGATATTTTAGAAATTGAGATGTTAAAACAAATCAAACATCCAAATTTAGTTAAGTATAACGATCATGGAAATATAATTATCAGCGGTCAAAAATTCGCTTATGTCGTATTAGATTTTGTTAGTGGAGAAACGTTAGCAGATAAAATGAAGCGTGAAAATGTGCTCAATTTGTATGAGGCAAAAGATATAATACTTAGCACATTAAATGGCTTGAATTATTTACATAACAAACAAATAATTCATAATGACATTACTACTCAAAACATAATGTTGGATTTGTCGGGGAAAGTTTCTATTCCAAGAATCATCGATTTTGGTTATGCTCGCTTTATAGAACAATCTAACAAAGATTTTTTGAAAGACGGCTTAAACCTATTTTATACAGCTAACGAAACCTTTAATAAAGTCTTTTCTTTTCAAAGTGATATTTATTCTGTGGGTGCATTGTATTATCATTTACTAACAGGACTACCTCCATATTTCATAGAAACATCCAAATATAAATCGAACCAAATAGTACTAGAAGATGCTATTTTGGAGGAACGAAAAAAGCCATTGAAATTTTCGGATAAAATAAACGAACAGACACAAAACATTATCCGAAAGGCATTACACTCCAAGGCTGAACAACGCTTTAAGTCTGCCAAAGAATTTATACAGGCATTAAACGGAGAGCTAGAAATTGAACTCTCTATACCAGAAGGAAATACAAACAAAGTACAAGAGAAAAAGAGAGGAAAAGGCTTTTCTGCTATTGCAGGAATGCAAGAGTTGAAAGACACAATACAACTTGATGTTATTGATGCGTTGCACGATCAAGTTCGTTATGCTGAATATGGTTTAACCATTCCAAACGGAATGTTGTTATATGGCCCTCCTGGTTGTGGAAAAACATTTTTTGCAGAAAGAATGGCTGAAGAGATTGGATTCAATTTCTATCAAATAAAACCATCTGATATTCAAAGTAAATGGGTAAATGCTTCACAAGAAAATGTCAAAAACTTATTTGATGAGGCAAGAAAAAATACACCTAGCATTATCTTTATAGACGAATTAGACGCACTTGTCCCCAATAGAGAAAATACAAGTGTTAATCACATGAACACAAGTGTTGTAAACGAATTTCTAGCACAAATGAATAATAGTGGGGAGGAAGGTGTCTTTGTAATAGGGGCCACAAACAAACCCAATTCTATTGATCCTGCTATCTTAAGAGCAGGGAGAATGGATAAGAAGATTTACCTTCCCGTTCCAGACTTTGAAGCAAGAATCGCTTTATTCAAGTTATATCTATCAAAAATAAAGCAAATCGAGATTGGGATAAACAATGAAGCATTAGCCCTAAAAACAGAAAACTATGCTTCAGTTGACATTAAAAATATATGTGATGAGGCAGCTCGAAAAGCTCTAAAGAGAAATACCCGAGTTTCATTTGTGATTTTGGAGGATACAATCAATAAGACTCGTCCAAGTTCTACATTGGAAGAATTGAATAGGTATATGGAAATCAAAAAAATAATGGAAGGGCAGGTATTAAGCAAAAATGATAGGTCAAGAATAGGGTTTAAATAATAATATGGTTGATTATGAAACACACAGATTTTGAAAAATTATTGCTAAAAACAGCATTTTGCTGTATGGCATCTGACGGAAATATTGATGAGCAAGAAATAGCTCTTTTAAGGAAGTGGCATAACGAAAAAAAACTTTTTGGAGAAGTTGACTTGAATAAAACACTAGAAAAGTTACGCCTTGAAATAAATAGTGATAGCCAAAACTTTCTTAGAAATTATTTTAATGAATTAGATACAATCGATTTGTTAGAAGGAGAAGAATTGAAAGTAATTGAAATCGCCATAGATACAATAAGAGCTGATGACAAGATTGAATATAGTGAGATTAAGTTTTTTAAAGTTATTCGCTGTAAATTAAAAATAGATGATGATTCTATACTTGTTATCCATCCTGACTTTGAAGAGTTCTTAGCGCAGGATATCAAGAATGACACTCATTCTCGAGAACTTCTAAATGATTATTTAAATACTAATACATTACCTATATTTAAAAATATAGATACCATATTAACAGATATAGATACCAAAGACAGGGATGGATAATCAGAGTTTTATAAAAGCAGTCCTTGCGATATTACTATTACTCTGTTTGTTGAACATGCCTTATGATTTTACCTATTGACCACAGATTTATTTCTTTGCTTGGGTTTGAAGTACTGTAAGCCCCCGATAAAGAATTATGAAACCGCTGAAAGCAACGCAATAGATGAATAAGCAGCATACACTACTATGCTAAAAGGCCACGCTCTTCTACACTCGTCCGCTTCATCAACCAATATGCACCGATAAAGAGTACGCCAGCTAAAATAGTCAACACAAGGTGCAAGGTATCATTCCCTATCAGTTCATTCATATTCTGCACACCGGGGTACTTTAAACTGAGGTATACCGAGAGGCTGTTATTGATGATGTGCACCACGATGCAAGGAATTAAACTGGCTGTTTTATAATACATCCAGGCCAATAACAAGCCAATGAGGCCTGCACCTACTACTTGAGCGGGATTGATATGAAAGACACCAAACAAGAGTGCCGAGAGGAGGATGGCTGTTCGCGGAGTATACTGTTTGAACAACGCTGTAGTGATGGCACCGCGGAACAACAGTTCTTCCAAGATAGGTCCTAAAACGGCAATGCTAAGGATTCCTATCCAGCCGGTTTGCATCAAGTCGAACGTATCTTTCATCAGGTCGGGGAGATGCAAGTGTGACATCAGCACATCCAGCAGCCAAATGCCCGAAAGGGTGATAACAAGCGTAGACGCCATGTAGGTGGGTGATATGAAAGACCAGGTCGCTTTCTTTGGACTGATGTAGCCAAACTTCCACAGGTAAATCGTCATCATCACAATGGACAGCAGCAGTGAGGGAGCCACACTCATGGACTGAATGGTTGAAAGATCACCACCGGTGATTAACAGGTAGATACCACAAAGAATGAGCATGAAGATAGCTCCCAGAATCTGCATTCCGAAGTAGATAAACACAAGGGTTAGGGCTGTTTTCATTTCATTCTATTTTTCAGGTTTGTACGGTTCGGATAGAAGAGCTTCAACCGCCGCCTCATCTTTATGCATTTGAAGCACAAGTTCATCAACCGAATTGAATTTCAGTTCGGGGCGAAGGTACTTCACAAAGGAAAGGCGCATGGGCTGATCGTAAATATCGGCATCAAAATGAAGGATATTTACCTCGATGCTCTTGTTCCCGTTATCAAAGGTAGGGCGGTGACCAATATTCAACATACCTTTGTAGGTGCGCCCCAACACCGAAACATAAACGGCATATACTCCGTCGGCAGGAATCAATTTGTTGGGGTCGTCGACAGCAAGATTGGCAGTAGGGAAACCGATGGTTCGCCCAAGCTGATAGCCTCCTACCACTTTTCCATTCAAGAAGTAGGAGTATCCCAAACAGTGCATGGCACAATCCGGCTTGCCTTGAAGCAAAAGTTCTCTAACAAAAGAAGAGCTCACGGGATGTTCACCATTGGCATACACTTGTGCGCGTATCACTTCCATGCCGATGGCTTCTCCATAACTGCAATAACTATCAAATCCTTCGCTGCGATTGTGTCCGAAGCGATGATCGTAACCGATAACAAGGCATTGTACACCATAACGTTCTTTGAGTATATGAGTCATGAATGCTTGAGCAGTCAAGTGAGAGATATCGCGGGTAAAATCGAGCATGAAGCAGTAATCTACTCCTGTTTCATCCAGCAAGGCTGTTTTCTCTGCCTGGGTAGTGAGTAAGCGAAACGGATATTCGGGATTCATCACCTTGCGGGGATGTATCGGAAACGTGATGAGTGCCGATGGCAGCCCACGGGCAGCAGCCACCTCCTTCACCTGTTCGATGAGGAATCGATGCCCCTGATGCACCCCATCGAAAAATCCAATGGTTGCGACACAGGGGCCGAGTGGCCTATCCGGTATGTGGTATAAAGTCTGCATATCTATATCGGCACCAATAAATAGTTAGGTAAAAAGGTGGCTCCAGTCTTCGCCTGCTTTGGGGGTATAGCTCAGTATACCGAGCGATCGGGCGGTTTCGCAATTGGCCTCCGAGTCGTCGATAAAGAAGGTTTGTTTGGGGTCAATACCGGCATCTTCAATCACTGCTTGAAAGATTTCAGCATCGGGTTTAGCCATCTTCATCTCGTAGGAAAGGTAGATTTTCTCGAAATAATCTTCGACATGAAAACCTTTATGTCGAAAAGCATTCTTACAAGACCATTTCCAATGAATTTCATTGGTGTTGCTAAGCAGGTAAACCACGTATTTCTCTCGAAGTTTCAAGAGCAAATCGAGTTTAAACGAAGGAATGCCGACTAAGAAGCTATTCCACACGGCATCAATCTGACGATCGGTAGCCATTGGTCCCACCTTATCGCGAATAGCGTTACGAAACTCGGAAGCAGTGATCAGTCCTTTTTCCTGCTCCAGAAAAACTCCTTGCTGATGATACACATCGAGCATCTCCTCGGCATCAAGCAAGCCGAGCTTTTTAAAGTTTTCAATACAACGTGGACGGTCGAGGTCAATCAGTACGCCGCCAAAGTCAATCAGAAGGTTTTTAATTCCTTTTTTTTTCATTTGTTTATTTGTAAATTAAACGCTGAGTGAGGCGAATCAGTTCTCCAATCCACAGTACAACTGATGAAGAGGAGATAAGAATAAGCCATGTATGCCAGTCGAGTGGCTGGGTGCGGAAGACTGCTCCTCCGAACTGTACAATCAAAATTTGTCCGCCTAAAATGGCCAACACAACGAGTACCATGCCGTAAGATTTGAACAGGCCTTTGAAAGCCGAATCGGTAGTGCCAAACACACGGGCATTGAATAGGTTCCAAAACTGAAGCATCACAAAGAAGGTAAAGAAGATGGTGAGTCGGTGCACGGTCATACCTCCCTCGGCATTGGTGAAGTAGAAGATGAGTCCCATCAGCACCACTAAAAAGACAGTACCTACGCCAAGTATGTTGGCTCGCATCGGTTTGCTGATAATGAAATCGGTAGAACGACGGGGTTTCTCTAACATCACACTCTCACTGGGAGGGATAGAGGCTAGAGCCAGGGCAGCAAACGTATCCATGATGAGGTTCACCCAAAGCATTTGGGTCACGGTCAATGGCAATTCGGTACCGACAAACGAGCCCAACAACACAATAAGCAACGCTACGAAGTTAATGGTAAGTTGAAAAACGATGAAGCGCTGAATGTTCTTATATAAAGAGCGTCCCCACATCACGGCAGTGCCGATACTGTTGAACGAATCATCGAGTAGGGTAATATCACTGGCCTCTTTGGCTACAGAAGTTCCTGTGCCCATAGAGAGCCCTACTTGTGCATGGTTCAGCGCAGGTGCATCGTTCGTTCCATCGCCAGTAACAGCTACCACGGCACCCTTTTGTTGCAGCAGTTGCACCAAGCGTTGCTTGTCTGTGGGGCGAGCACGCGACATGATTTTTAAATCGACCACGCGTTCCAATGCCTCTTCATCGCTTAATTCGGCAAAGGCAACACCCGTAATGCGGTTGCGTTCGGTATCGTCGGCACTCCACAGACCTATTTGGCGAGCAATCTCAGTAGCAGTACCCGGAGTATCGCCGGTTACAATTTTAATACCGATACCTGCCGATTGACACTTGGCTACAGCAGCCGGTACATCGGGACGAATAGGGTCAGAGATGGCAACAACGCCCAAAAAGCTCAAATCGTTTCCATCGACCAAAGCGACACAGTCATTGGAGGCATGTTCATCTACAATTTTGTAAGCAAAGCCAAGTGTACGCATGGCCATATTCTGGTAGGCGATCAGTTGGGCTTCGACCGTTGAGCGGTACTCAGTGCTATCCACACGTTTGCCATCGAGTATTACCTCCTTGCATTTTCCCAATACAATTTCGGGGGCACCCTTTATATAGATTACTTTTTTGCCTATTAGCGGCGACTGAACCAAGGTAGCCATAAACTTGCGTTCGGTCGAGAAGGTCAACTGATCAAGTATCTTGGCGTTCTCTCTTGTCTCCAAGTAATTGCGCTGTTGGCTGTTGAGCCACAACAAAAGTGCTACTTCGGTGGGGTTGCCTACACCTTTGGGTTTCTCTTCACCACCCATTTCTTCGAGAAAAGCGGTAGAGTTGACACTGATTCCTTCGACGATCAACTTGCTGATATCGTCGTCGACCAACTGTCCGCCCTGTTTCAGTCCGTAGAAATTAGGTTCATGCACCTGCATCAGGTTCTGCGTTAGTGTGCCGGTTTTATCGGTACAGATAACGGTGATTGCACCCATGGTTTCGCAAGCATGCATTTTACGCACCAAGTTGTTGGTCGAAAGCATGCGGCGCATATTGAGTGCCAAGCTCAGCGTAACGCTCATCGGCAACCCTTCGGGAACAGCCACGACGATCAACGTAACGGCCATCATAAAGTATTTCAAGACGATTTGTGCAATTTCGAAGTAGTCAGCCCATCCTTGTACGTCATTGACAGCAAAGTAATGATACAGGTCTTTGGTGACGAAGATAAGAAAAGTGACTCCGGCTACGGTAAAGCCGATTTTACCAATCAGCTTGGCCAGCTTAGTGAGCTGAATGTTCAACGGGGTTGCCTCACCGCTCTGCTCGGTGCTCTGACGAGCTACCTTGCCGATTTCAGTATGATCGCCCACGGATAACACTTTCATCATGCCGTGACCGTCTACTACAGTTGTTCCGCGCATCACCCGATTTGAGGCATACGTAGCCTCTTCATCAAACTCGGCTTCGTTTATCGTTTTAGTTATAACCGGTTCGCCGGTCAGATTAGACTCGTTGACTTGCAAGGAGATGGATTCTGTGAGTTCACCATCGGCAGGAATCTCTTCGCCGGTTTCAAGGGCTACGATATCGCCTACAACGACGTCTTTGCGCGGTATCTCTTGAATGCGTCCGTTGCGGATTACCTTGACAAGCGTCTCTTCATTGACCGCGTTTAATAGGTCGAACTTCTTACCTGCATCGTACTCAAAGTAGAAACCAATACCGGTAGCCAATAAAATGGCCACTATAATTCCGATGGTCTCGGCATATTCGTTTTCAATAATAGAAATGATCAGAGAGAACAGCGCGGCAACAAGCAGTACTCGTACTACGGGATCTTCAAACTTTTCTAGATAGAGTTTCCACAGAGATGGACGTTTGGGAGGTGTCAACAGATTCACACCGTACTTCTCTCGATTTTGTAAGACCTCAGCGTCTGTGAGACCTAAATGATAATAATCATCTTTCATTAGAGCCACGTTAAATACATGTATTTAGTTAGGAGTGCAAAAATACGATATTAAAATGGGATAATCGGTGAATTCATTATTTTTATGAGCCGAACCAACATTGAATTACGACAATAGAGAGGCCAACCGTTCCAACAAAAGCTTCGCTGATATCGGCTTGGTCATAAAATCAGTAAAACCATTCTCAAGAGCTCTCTTGCGGTCTTCGGGGTAGGCAAAAGCAGTCAGTGCAACAATGGGAATCGTCACTGAAAGTTGACGGATAGCTGCCGTAGCCTCGTGTCCATCGACTACAGGCATCTGTATATCCATTAAGATCAAATCCGGCTGTTGCTGTAGAAACATCGAAACAGCTTCTTCGCCATTATGCGCCCACAGCAGATGATACTTTGACGAAAGAATAGCTTCACACAAGCGGTAATTATCCTCCATATCTTCGGCTATCAGAATGGTTTTCTTTTCGCTGTTTGGTTTGTTTTCAGCCACGACTTCAGCGCTATCGGCTACCTGCTCTACTATTATTGTGTCACCCACCTCTTTAGGTGTAGTTTTTTGATAAAAGGGGATGGTAAACCAAAAAGTAGAACCAACGCCTAAAACCGATTGTACACCAATCTTTCCACCCATTTTCTCTACAATTGTCTTACAGATGGAAAGTCCTAAGCCAGTGCCGCTTATCTCTTTTCCTAATTTCACAAACCGTTCAAAAACCAAAGATGTCTTCTCTTCGGGTATGCCCTTACCGTTGTCAACAACATAAAAGTAAAGTTCATCTAAACGGTTCTCATAACCAAACCGAACAGTGCCTTGAGGCGTAAACTTAACAGCATTTGAAATAAGGTTTGAAATAACTTGAGCAATACGATTCCTATCGGTACGAATCATGCATAAAGAGACCGGAGCATCTCTAACAATTTGGACCTGCGTTCCCATTTCGTCAGCTTTCATTCGAAATTGCTGTTCCAATTCCGATGTCAGTAGATTTACATCCACATCTGAATAAACAAATTCGAGCGTACCAGCTTCAATCTTCGAAATATCCAGTATATCATTCACTAATTGAAGCAAAAGTTCGTTGTTCGCTTTCACGATTTCGAGATATTGTTGCCTCTCTTCATCTGTTTTGGCGATAGCAAGTATTTCAGAAAAGCCAATGATCGCATTCAACGGAGTGCGAATTTCATGACTCATATTAGCCAAAAAGGCTGATTTGGAGCGATCGGCATGCTCGGCTTTTTCTTTTGCTTCTTGAAGGGCCTGTTCGGCTTTTTTGAGCCGAGTAATATCATGAACAGTAAGCACCATTTGAGGTTTGTCATTGAGCAGCAAATAGGCTCCAGATAGCAGGGTATTACACTCAGTTGACTCCTCATTGGAGGAGTAAACGATGAGCGAGGTTTCGAAATCAACAAAACTCTCCTTTTTTTCAAATGACTGGATCAGGGCAAGGCGTATCGGACAAATGGCACACATGACATGTGAGCCACATCCGTTCTCGGCCGAAAGCGCATTGTTACATCTTAACAAGTCTCCTATCCGCTTCACTCCAGAAGTCTCGGTAGTTCCTGTATGAGTATAATAATTTGTTCTTAATACCTTGTGATCAGAATCGATCAAAAGCACATAGGCATGTACGTTTTTAAGTATAGCACGAGTTATTACATCTGTTTTTTCTAACTCAGCAGCCTTTCGGTTTAGTTTTTTTCGTAACAACTTCTTTCTATTTCGTTCAATTCCGAATACCGTTAGTAGAATAGCAAACAAAACAATTGCAGTGATTTGTATAATCATAACTCACCTATTATTATTTTTAACCAGGTTTAGGTGAGGCAAAGATAACCCTTTCTACTTAAAAAAAAGAAAGCTCGAACAAAAAAGTAACAAATTGTGTTGTAATTATAAGTATTATATTAAAACAAACATTATGAAGTACATTTGCACAGTATGCGACTACATCTACGATCCAGAATTAGGCGATCCAGAAAGTGACATTGAACCTGGCACTGCGTTTGAAGACATTCCTGACGATTGGGTTTGCCCACTTTGCGGAGTAGGTAAAGAAGACTTTGAACCGTATAAGGACTAACACAATTAACGGCTCAATAAAATGGCTAATGTTTATAAACATTAGCCATTAATCGCAAAACGAACGTTATCTATTTACGCTCTCTGATGTCGCTACTTGCCTCTACCACGTTGACTACATAGTCGCCCAACTTTTCGCACTCTTCAATGATATCCATATAGTGTACTCCCATCTGATAACCATACTCTTTATTGTTCACATCCAGAACATTCTGATTCTTCAGCTGACTGCGGTAGTTATTGATCTCCTTCTCCAAGTTGAATGATTTATTCACATCGATACTTTGATGCTCCGACCTTTCGAGGATAATAAGCATCTGTGTAATGGCATCATTCGTCAGACCCATCATAAAGTGTATGTGCTCGTATTGCCTTTCGGTAAAATCGAGGTTCACTTGACGTTTACGAACAATGGTGCGTGCCAGGTTATAGCAACTATCGCCAATACTTTCAATTTCGGTTACTTCGCGCAGCATAGCACGTATGTGCAACTTACTGTCAGAGCTTAAACGTCCTTCGGATACTTGATTTAAGTAATTAGCAATCTCCAGCTCCATGTTATCACTGATGTTTTCGTATTTTTCGATGCGACTGAACAGCTTGTTAAAGTCATCGTCTTTTTCCGTATGAAGCAGGTCTTGCACCATGCCAAACATACGATGCGTGCGTTCGGCAAAAAGATGTATCTCTTTATGAGCCTGAAGGATAGAAAGTTCGGCAGTAGAGAGCATACCACTGGTAATGAAATGCAAGCGAGGCTCTTCATCCTCCTCTTTGGGACGAATAATAAAACAGACAGTGCGCTCAATGAGCTTCACACACCAAACAAGCAAGAACACATTGCAAATATTAAAAACAGAGTGAAAAGTAGATAATTTATAGGAAATAGCTACTTCGGGGCTACCCGGATAGAAAAAGGAGTCAACTATCCAGTTCACAAACTCCATGAACGGATGAAAGATTAACAAGACCCATACCACCCCAAAGACATTAAAAACAAAATGAGCCAAAGCTGCTCGTTTGGCTTGAGAGTTGGCCGTAAGTGCCGCCAAGTTAGCTGTAATGGTAGTACCAATGTTTTCGCCTAATACCAGTGCAGCTCCAAGCTCCAAACTGATCCATCCGTTTGCGCACATAATGAGCGTGATAGCCATAGTGGCAGCAGAGGCCTGCACAATCATGGTCAACACCGTACCGATAAAGAGGAACAAGAGGATAGAGAAAAATCCCATATCAGTGTAGCTCTGCACAAAAGCAAGCATTTCGGGGTTTGCATTCAAATCGGGAGCATTCGACTTTAAGAACGAAAGCCCCATGAACAAGAACGAAAAGCCAAAGATAAACTCACCGATGTACTTGCGATTGCTTTTACCCGAAAAGATAAGGGGAAGAGCAAAGGCTAAGAGAGGAAGGGCAAAAGCGGCCATATCTACCTTAAAACCGAATACAGAGATAATCCAGGCAGTAACGGTTGTTCCAATATTGGCACCCATGATTACACTGATAGACTGCCCCAACGTTAGCAGCCCGGCATTTACAAAACTAACCACCATTACGGTGGTTGCCGATGAAGATTGAATGAGAGCAGTAATCAACACTCCTGTCAAAACTCCCGTCAACCGATTGGTGGTCATAGCTGTCAGGATACTTCGCAGCCTATCACCCGCGACTTTTTGCAAACCCTCGCTCATTATTTTCATTCCGTAAAGGAAAAGCCCTAATGAACCGATGAGCTTTAAAAAATCATAAAAAGAATATTCCATCTATAATTATATTAATAGTTATTTGTTCTCTGATTGATTATACCTATATTTAGCAAACCTTATTCACTCTTTTAAAGACAGAACGAAACAGATGTTACAAATTTATTGCAAAAATAATAATATTTATAGAGAATTCCCCATCGGCAGCTCACTTTCGGATATTTATTACGGTTTTAATCTTAATTTCCCCTATCCGGTTGTAAGTGCCAAAGTTAATAATCGTTCAGAGGGACTTAATTATCGTGTCTACAACAACAAGGATGTTGAGTTTCTCGATGTAAGAGATTCTTCCGGTATGCGCACCTATGTTCGTTCGCTTTGCTTTGTTCTTTTCAAAGCAGTCACCGAGCTCTTCCCCGACAGTAAACTATTCGTTGAGCACCCTATATCGAAGGGATATTTCTGCAACCTACGCATCGGACGCCCTCTCACACTCGAAGATGTAGCTGCCATCAAGCAGCGCATGCTGGAAATAGTAGCCGAAGACATCCCTTATCACCGAACGGAGTGCCACACCACCGAAGCCGTACGCATCTTTAGTGAACGCGGCATGAATGATAAAGTAAAACTGCTCGAAACATCGGGTTCACTCTATACCTATTATTATACACTGGCCGATACCGTTGACTATTACTACGGCAACCTGCTTCCAAGCACCGGTTTTCTTAAACTTTTCGATATCGTGAAGTACTATGACGGACTGCTGCTACGCATTCCCAGCAGAGAGAACCCCGAGGTGCTCGAAGAGGCAGTAAAGCAAGAGAAGATGCTCGACGTATTCAAAGAGTACCTCAACTGGAGCTACATCATGGGTATAAATAACGTAGGTGATTTCAATCTTGCCTGCCAAGACGGTCAGGCCACAGATCTAATCAATGTAGCCGAAGCCCTACAGGAGAAGAAAATAGCACAGATAGCCGATACAATATTCCATCGGGGCGAAAATGGTGATCGGGTGAAACTCGTATTGATATCCGGACCGTCGTCATCGGGAAAAACAACCTTCAGCAAGCGGCTATTGATTCAGTTGATGACCAATGGGCTCAGGCCTTACCCCATTTCGCTCGACAATTACTTCGTAGACCGATCGGAAACCCCGCGAGATGAGAATGGAGACTACGATTACGAATCGCTCTATGCGCTCGACTTGGAGCTTTTCAACGAACACCTGCAAGCGCTTCTTCGTGGCGAAGAGGTCGAGATTCCGCGCTATAACTTTATGCTGGGGAAGAAAGAGTATAAGGGTGACAAACTTAAAATCAGCGAACAGACCATTTTAATACTCGAAGGCATTCATGCCCTCAACCCCGAGCTGACTCCACAAATACCCAGTCATCAGAAATTTAAAATCTATGTCTCGGCACTGACTACCATTTCGCTCGACGATCACAACTGGATACCGACAACCGACAATCGTTTGCTGCGACGTATCATTCGCGACTTCAACTATCGAGACTATTCGGCTCAGGAAACCATTTCGCGCTGGCCGAGCGTACGCGCCGGCGAAGATAAATGGATCTTCCCCTATCAGGAAAATGCTGACGTGATGTTCAACTCGGCACTGCTTTTCGAGTTTGCCGTGCTACGCTCTCATGCCGAACCCATCTTGACAAGCGTTCCGCGTAACTGTCCCGAGTATGCCGAGGCTGACCGATTGTTGAAATTCATCAAGTATTTCATTCCGATACAAGGCAAAGAGATACCACCTACATCGCTATTGCGCGAGTTTTTGGGAGGAAGCAGCTTTATCTACTAGTTGCCTATAAAAGAGGAAGTCATGCGAACTAGCCATATAGAAAGAGGAAGTCGTGCCAAAGTGTTCTTTAGCACGACTTCCTCTTTCTGTATTCTACCTTTTAGTTCATTGCAGGAAGTGTCACCGGGAAGTAAGGGTTCGGTGTGTGAGAAGCTTGAATAAAGCCTTTCATTTTCTTCACTATGCTGGGGTAACGTGAAGCCACATCGTTATCTTCGTGGAGATCGGTTTTCAGGTTGTATAAGAAAGGAGTTCCTTTTTTCACCACCATCTTCCAGTTACCCATACGCACAGCGATCTGATTGGTTTCATTGAATTCCCAGTAGAGGTATTCATGTTGTTTCTGTCCCTTCTTGCCCAAAAGCGTGGGAGCAATGGAGATGCCGTCAAAGTAATCTTTCTCTTTCGAAGGATTAGTATACTTCGCAGTATAATTCTTCATGCCGATGAGATCACAGAAAGTGGGCATCATGTCATAGAAGGCACAGATCTGATCGTTAGTTGTTCCGGCAGCTACACTTTTGGGCCAACGGGCAATGAAAGGAACACGGATGCCCCCTTCGTGGCATTGGCGTTTCAGTCCGCGCAACTTACCATCGTGACCAAAGAATGCAGGATCGGCGCCTCCCTCTTCGTGAGGACCATTGTCGCTGGTAAAGATAACCAACGTATTCTCATCCAATCCTTTTTCTTCTAACTTCTTCAGCACCTCACCTACGTAGTGATCTAACCGCGTAACCATGGCTGCAAACTGTGCACGGGTATGCGTGGTAGCGTTGTAACGCGAACCTTCACTTCCTTTATAATTCTTATCCTCCACAAACTTCGCTTTGTATTCGTTTAAGAGGGAATCTTCGGGTTGTACCAGCTCTGCATGAGGCAGTGTATAGCTAAAGATACCAAAGAAAGGCTGCTTACTGTCTTGGCTGTCGATCCATTGCATCGCCTTTTGATGAATCATATCGGCCGAATATTGTGGACGCTTGTGATAATCGGGGCCATAGAGCGGGTAATTGATGTTTTCGTCCATCACCACACGCACCACAGCCGTATCGCCAAGGGCCTTGCTGTATCGATTCAAGAAATTGGGATAATAGAGGTGGGCTTGAAACTGACAGATATAGCCGTAGTATTCATCTACCCCACGCTTATCGGGCGTAGAGCACGAGCCCTCATAACCGCCTGCCCATTTGCCGAACATGCCGGTGGCATATCCGTTATCTTTCATGATCTCGGGCAATAGGATATGATCGGGGTCATAAGGGTGCTGCCCAACTACAGAGAAATCTTTGTTGGCTCCATACAGCATGGTGGGTGAATTTTGCCAATACTCTTTATTGCCACGCACTTCTGTGTGTCCGGTGTGTTGCCCGGTCATGAGCGAAGCCCTCGAAGGAGCGCTTACCGGACTGCCGGCATAAGCCTGCGTAAAGCGCATGCCTTGCTGCGCCATCCGATCTATATTGGGGGTGCTGATATGAGTTTGCCCGTAGCATCCCAAATCTCCGTAGCCCATATCGTCGCATAAGATAAAGATAATATTGGGTTTCTCAGCCTTTTGTGCACAGGCAGATAGCCCCGTAAGGGCAAGCCCTGCGCTTGTCAAGATCAGTTTTTGGTAGTTCATTAGGAAATGAGTTTAAGAATTATTGAATGGTGATTGTCTGGTTGCGCACCTTTTTTAGAATGTTTTCCAGTTCAAGCAGTTGTTCAGGATGTTGTGCGGCTACGTTCTCTTGCTCTCCCACTACATTCATTTTATAGAGCTGTGGTGTAGCCAAATTGCCGGTTTCTATTTTAGGGCCCCACTGAATCACCTTCGGTCCGCTGTTGGGTTCGATAAACTTCCAATCGGGTGTGCGCACAGAGAGCGTGTGATTGGCGGCTTGTGTAACCACCCACGGGCGCGCGGTTTTCGTTTCACCCAGCAAGCTCCCCAAGTAATTATAGCTGTCGGGAGCACTGCCTTTAGGCAATTTAGCATTGACCAGTGCAGCAAACGAAGCATACCAATCGATTTGCGACACCAGTGCATCCGATACCTGCGCCTTTTGAACCCGTTTAGGCCAACGAACAATCACCGGCACGCGTGCACCTCCCTCAAAGGCACTGTACTTACCTCCGCGCAACTCTCCCGTAGGACGATGTCCGTTCAGCAGCTCTTCTGCTCTGTCCATATAGCCGTCATCGACTACCGGGCCGTTATCGCTAGAGAGGATAATCAGCGTATTGTCCGCTATTCCCGCCTTCTCGAGCGCCTGAAACAGTTGTCCTACACTCCAATCAAACTGTGCGATTGCATCACCACGCAACCCCATCTTGTTTTTACCCCGAAACCGTTCGTGAGGGAAGCGAGGAACGTGCACATCGTTGGTAGCAAAATACATGAAGAAGGGCTCTTCTTTGTGCTTGCCAATGAAGTTTACAGCATGCGTAGTAATCGAGTCGGCAATGTTTTCATCTTTCCACAACGCCTTCCCGCCGCCTTTCATAAAGCCGATACGCGAAATCCCATTTACGATGGATTGATCGTGTCCGTGGCTTGGCTGGAGGTTGTAAAGCAATTCGGGATGGCTCTTTCCGGTAGGTTCGCCTTCAAAGTTCTTGGTATAGCTTACCTCAATAGGTGCAGAGGGATCATAATTGGCAACTTTGCCGTTTTCGATAAAGACACAAGGCACTCTGTCGGCAGTAGCCGCCATGATGTACGAGTAGTCGAAACCGATATCGCCCAATGCAGCAGGCAAAGGAGCATTCCAGTCTTGCTGTCCGGTCTTATCGCCCAGTCCCAAATGCCATTTACCAAAGGCTGCCGTGGCATATCCTGCGTTTTTGAACACATCGGCCATGGTGTATTGTGCCGGTTCTACAATCATGCCTGCATCTCCGCGAGCAACATCGGTGCCCGGTTTGCGCCAAGCATACTCGCCTGTGAGCAAGGAGTAGCGCGACGGGGTGCTGGTGGCAGCCGTAGCATAAGCATTGGTAAACCGAATCCCTTCGGCCGCCAAGCGGTCAATGTGAGGGGTTTGCACCTGCTGCGCACCGTAGCACGAGAGGTCGCCATAACCGAGATCATCGGCATAGATCACCAGCACATTGGGTCGGGCATGTGGTGTTGCTTTTTTCTTTTGTGCAGCTACTTGTCCCGAGACGGAGAGTCCCAGCAGTAAAGTACTGCTTACTAATAAGGGTTTATTCATGATTATACCATTAGTTTATATCGATTCTATATTCCAAAATTAACCCGGTAAATTCATCTCTCTTTTGATTCCGGTAATCGTGTACTAAGCACACGATTACCGGGTATCAAAGACTTGTTCTTCTATAAATCAACTTACATTGCAGAAGCAGTCCATAAGATTAATCCCATCCGGGGTTATTAGGCGCTAATCCGGGATTCAGTACAATTTCGGTGGTCGGCACTTCAAATAGATAGTATTTCTCCAACCATCCTTTTCCTTCCTTCACAGGATCGTTGTACAAAAAGAGATATCCCTCGGTCATGCTACCGTTCACTCCATCCGAAAGTCCGGTTGTTTCATTCAGCAGAGTATATCCTGCTTTTGTTGCCACTGTCTTGGACACCCATAATCCTTTTTGCGTTTTATTAATGAACCAGGGAGCCATTCTCCAACGACGCACATCATAGAATCCGAAACCTTCGCCCATCAACTCAATAATACGTTCCCGACGGATTTCCCACAACAATGGCTCAACCAAAACACCTGCATCATTTCCTTTCGGATAATACTTACCACGCTCAGGGTCAAAGTTAGCATCAATATCAGCCACTACCATAGTTGCTATGCCGGCACGTTTGCGCAGTTTATTAATAGTAGCATCGGCTACTGTTTGATCAAACTGACCTACTTCAAACTTAGCTTCAGCATAGTTTAACAACACCTCTTCAATTTTAAAGATAGGCTTATCGGCTACGTTCAAAGCTCCATTATTGAAGTTAGTCTCCCAGTTACTCCAGTTTTTCCAAACATAATAGCCCGAACGGCAAGTAACAAAAGCTCCTGTACCCAATCTTGGGATTTCAGGGACTAACGCTGCAGACCAGTTTTGACCTGGCAGACGTTTCATTCCAATGCCCGGATTACTACAGCTCGTATTGGCACCCATAATGTCAATATACTCCCTATCAGCTGGGTTACTAGTATACGACCAAGTAGCATAATCGCCCTTACCCGATGTTACTTTATACGGAGGAATAACGGTATGATATAGGCGAGGATCTCTGTCGCGAAATGTAGCATACATATTTTTATCACCATGATAATTGGACAAACTATTTTTAATTGGCTTTCCATTCTTCATGAGATAGAGATCTACAGTGCTTTGGTTCATCTCTATATTGTGAGATGACGTATGCTCCATGTAACAGTAGTTAGCCGCATTAATGTCCTTAACATACTGTTTGTATAGGATAACACCCGGTATCTTACTTAAGTCTTCAGATGTCCACATCTCTCCATATCCGGCAGCGGGTTGTCCGTCGGTACCTCCATACAAAGTAGGATAAGCCGTCATCAGCAACTGCGATACACGAATACATTCTTGGAAGTAACTATCATAATCATTAAGTTCATGATATTTGCGCCAGGTGCCTTCCCGCAAAGTGAAGCGCGACAAAGCTGCACGCACAGCATTCTGATTGATTGTGTTTGCTCCATCACTTGATGTGAAGTTGCCTATGTTCTCTTCTGCCCACTTTAATCGTTCGAGCACTTTGTCTGCGACCTCTTTACGAGGCATACGTTTGGCAAAAGCCTCTTCGGATGATTCATTCAGCACTTTATCTACCCAAGGCACATCGCCAAACCGATCAATCAGTTCCATATACCAATACGAATGGAAGAAGTAACCTACCGCTCTCCAGTGATTCTTTTCGGCTTCGTTCATTTTCGACTCGTCTATATGTGATAACATAATATTGACGCGACGCAAATAACCAAAATCCCAGCCATTGCCTGAGGCCACACTGCTCACCGTTTGAAAAGCGTATTTATTGAATCCGCTTTCTTGCTTTTGCTCCAGATATCCGGCCCATCGATCACCCTGGTAGTGAGAATCTTGTCCCACTCCACTTAATGAAGTCGCAATGTTTGTCTTAGCAAACACCTCATAACAAGGCCACATAAATGTTTTGAAGTTATTGTAGGATTGGAAAGCATTTCCTTCAGTCAGATCCGTTACCGGATATTTCTCCAGAAAGCTGTCGTTACAGCTCGTTAAGGCAATCGTACCTAAAAGAGCTAAACTTATAATAATCTTTTTCATATTTCTATCTGTTTGTCTTTTGTAGTAAATTATAATGTAACATTGATCCCAAACGACACCGTACGATAAGACGGATAGTTCCATCCCAATGTTTCAGGGTCGATTCCAGAGGCAAGTGAAGAGAATGTGGCCAAGTTTTCTATACTAACAAAGGCTTTTAACTGCTTCAATGAAAATGGGTTGATCAAGTTTTTGGGTACACTGTAAGACAAGGTTACATTCTTGATGCGGAAATAAGAGCCACTTGAAAGGAATTTATCCGATTGGCGATAGTTAGATCCTTGGTTACCGTAGTTGCCATAGATACGAGGATACTGAGCATCGGGATTTGCAGCAGCATAATTGCCACCAGCAGCGTCAACCGGCTTCCAATAGTTGCTCAGTCCTTCATATAAAGGTACAAATTTAAAGTCAGCATACAAAGGGGTGTTTAATGTATTGGTCATCCAAGCGTCTCGTTTACCTGTACCTTGCATGAATATATTCAGATCAAAACCGGCATAATTACCACCTAGAGTGATTCCATACAAATACCGCGAGGTGCTGTTACCAATGATCTTGCGATCTCCCGGATTATCCAACGTGTTGTTACCCGAAGAGATCAAATTAGTCCCTTTCTCATCATCCATCAAGTTCTTAAACTTCAGATCACCGGGGCGTGGATTATATCCATCTAAGCGAGCTACGCCTTCTCTCAACTTCCAACTGGAGGTATTTTCAAAGTCATCCACCGTATAAAAACCATCGGCTTCATATCCCCATATCTCACCAAGCTTCATTCCTTCATAGAAGTTACTTAGCAGTTTCGACTTATTGTTGCTGTATTTGGTAATTACCGATTCGTTGTCGGATAGATTGAATCCAACACGATATTGTAGTTTACCGATATTATCTCTCCAGTTTACACTTAACTCCCAACCGCTGGTACGCATATCAGCTGTATTTTGGTAAGGTGCACTAGATCCGACCACAGCCGGCAGCTGCATGCCCGGAGCAAGCATTCCTTTAGTGTCTCGTTGATACCAGTCAAACGTTGCGTTCAATCGGTTATTTAGCAAAACAACATCAACTCCTAAATCTAAAGTACCTACTTTCTCCCATGTGAAATTGTTGCTCACTAATGCAGGTAATGAGGTTATAGCCGTCACGTAGGTATCATTCATCAACCATCCGTTGTATTTGTTATTGATGCTCATCGTTGGCATGAATGAGTAAGTGGGCACATTTTGATTACCAATCATACCATACGAAGCACGAATTTTTAATCCATCCAACCAAGATCGAGTCGACCGCATGAATTGCTCTTCGGCTATTTGCCACCCCGCAGAGACAGATGGAAAGAATCCATATCGCGAGTTCTTTGGAAATCTTGATGACCCGTCGTAACGACCATTCACTTCAAGCAGGTATTTGTCTTGATATCCATAGTTTACTCGGAAGAACCCACCGCGAACAGCATATTCATTATAGGAGTCAGTCACTTTAATGGTAGACGTTCCACCACCCATGCTTGGCACCTCAATAGAAGCCTGTCCATAAGAGTAAGCATCTAATGTCTCTTGGTAGCTTGACTCTTGGTTAAAACCAACCATTGTTTTAAACTTATGGCTTCCTAAATCAAAGCTATAGGTTCCGTACACATTGATTGCGTTATAATTCGTATGTTGCTTGTATTTACGCAGATAATCCTCTGTCGGAGTAGTATCTTTTCCTCCTTCAATAGTAGTATAGTCCGTTTTTCCCGAATACCAGTGGTAATCGTATACATTCTTATCAAACGTATATTCAAAAGCCGCTTCAAAACCTTTAAATGGTTTCACTATTGATTTCAAGAAAATACGAGGATTATCATTCAGATCTTTGGATGGATTAGCCCAAAGAATTTGATTGCGCGGAGTAAAGAAAGGTAGGTCCTTGCCTTTCTCAGATATCTCACCGGGCATATTCCCTTCGGGATAGAATGATGCCAGACGCGTAGAGTAGATGGCACCAAGTGCAGATGAAGGAACCATCTTTTTACTACTTGCGTAACTCATCGTGGCCTCTTGAGTAAACCAGTTAGTTATGTCGGCAGAGATAAAAGCATTAACATTAAAACGATCGTAGGTGTCTTTATTCGTAATAAGTACACCATCACTTGATACATATCCTCCCGATAAGCGGTATCGCAATTTATCCGTTCCTCCCGATGTCGATATGTTATGAGTCATCTGGAAACTATTGGTCAACATGTTATCAATGAGATCTTTCTCATTAAGCCAATACACAGCTCCGTCTGTATCTTTAAAAATGCCATCTCCATAGGTCTTGAATTTAGATGGATCTTGTTTGTACTCCTCCAAGTATCTCATCCATTTGCTCACACTTCCTCCTTGTGTCCAATATTGATCGCCTGCGGCATCAGAATAGGCCTGTAAGTACTCTCTTAAAGGAGCTTGTTTGGGCAGATTCACTGCTTTTCCAACACCAAAATTATTGTTGTAGTTTAGCTGAAATTTAGTAGAGCTTTGTGGGCGTTTAGTGGTGAACAAGATAACGCCTCCGGCAGCACGTGCACCATAAATAGCAGCCGATGCTGCATCTTTAAGTACGGTTACCGTTTCAATGTCTTCCGGGTTAAGCATATCAATATCGCCTTCCACGTTGTCTATCAACACTAGCGGGGCAATTTTATTACCATACGTTCCATCACTATTCTTGATACCTACTGAGTAAGCTCCACGAATTTGAAACGATTTACTTTTACCGGGATCATTACCGCCACTAGACACCATCAATCCGGGTACTGTTCCTTGCAATGCATCAGCAGCCTTTAAAATAGGGCGTTCTCCGATCACTTCGTCCATCTTTATAGAAGATACAGAGCCGGTAAGGTTTGCCTTCTTCTGTGATCCGAAGCCTACTACAACCACCTCGGCTAGTGTTTGAGCATCTTCTTTCAACACAACATTGAGCGACTTCCCTGTTCCTGTGGTAACAGATTGAGTTTGATAGCCGATATAAGAGATGTCGAGCGTTGATTTATCTGCGTTTACTTTGAGCATGAAGCGTCCGTCGAGGTCGGTAATACAGCCATTGCTTGTTCCCGTCTCAATAACGCTTGCTCCAATAACGGGCTCGCCCGATTCGTCAACAATTCTTCCGATTACCTCTTTGTTTTTCTGCTGACTCGGTGCATTCGTTGCACTGTTTTCCTGCTTAGCAGGTATAATAATAATGTGTTTCTGTTCAAACCGGAAGGAGAAGCCGGTGTTCTTCAATAAGTCGGTCAGTACAAACGACAATTCTTTATTTATATAATTCTCTTTGACCTTCTTGTTTACATCTAACTTAGTCTGATTGTATGCAATACTTAAATTTGTTTGTTTCTCAATTTGCTGAAATACATTTAATAATGGTTGATTGTTTCCACGCACGGTAACCTGCTGTGTTTGCCCGTAAACAATGCTGCAAAAGCATAAAGAAAGCGATAAAAGCATAACTTTATGTATTTTTATGAACAGGTTATCTCTTAATTGTTTCTTGAAATTCATAGATTTGTGAGTTAATCATTAATACTGTTTTAAGTCTCTGTTGGTTTAAAATGTTTTTGATTGATTTAGGGAATCGGAAACGTGAGTAGTGCCTGTTTTCGATTCCTTTTTTTTCATTGATTGCCTTCTCCTTTCTGTCCAAGTGATGAGTAGATGGAAATTGTTGCTTCATCTACCATTTGGTACGTAATACTACCAATTGTTTTTGTTACAATGTTCATGACCTCGTTTATATTTTCTCGTTGTTTGAATTTTATCGTATAGAGGTCAGAACTAACCAAGTCGGGCGAAATCAGAATAGTAATGCCATAGCTTCGCTCCAATGTTATCATTATCTCTTTCAGTGACTGCGACACGAAGTTGAGTTCTCCCTTCGTCCACCCCGAATAGATCGCGGCATCTGCACTTTTTTTGTTGAATGTTCCATTCTGATTATTGTACTCCAACTGTTCGTTGGGCAACAAAGTCGCAACGTTCTTTCCGCCTGCCTGCCGGATGGCAACCGAACCAGTCTCTAGCGTAGCTGTTGTTTTTTTATCCGCCGGATAGGCTTTCAAGTTAAACGTGGTACCAAGCACTTGTACATTGAGGTGGTTTGTTTTTACAATAAAAGGATGTTTTTTGTTTTTGACAATTTTAAAGCGTCCTTCGCCCGCCAAGTATACCGAACGGGTATCACTGGCAAATCGGCTGGGATAGATGAGTACAGTGCCGGCATTCAGTTGAATCTCAGATCCGTCGGGCAAGGTAATCTCCTTGCACTCTCCTTCGGGCACAACGCATTCTAGAAACTCAATGGGCAACGGACGGCGTGCCTCCATATAGAAATAAACGGCTGCCCCGGTTAGAAGTGGTAGCAGAAACAGAGCAGCTATGCGCATCAAGCGTTGCGTAAAAAAGAGGTTCTTATTCCCCTTTACTGCTGTTCGCTCGCGAAACTTCGCATAAGAGCGCTGCGTACTCTCATTAGCTTCCCATTTCGATTCATCCCATATTTCACGCATGGACTCTTCTTTCTCTTGCTGATGAGCAGGAGAGAGAATCCATTTCCAAACCTTCTCTTTGAGTGCCGGAGTGAAGATGCTTGAGGTGAAAAGACGTATTATTTTAGATGCGTTTGACATAGTGCGAAAATCTAAGTTATGCGATTATACATAAGACAAGATACACGAACCACCAAACACACACAGTCAGTAACCGATATTTTTTAAAAGAAAAGGCAAATAGCGATGAACAGGAGGTTTCTTATGTCGGACAAAGCCTGCGTTAAGTGATTTTCCACTGTACGTTTGCTGATATTCAACTGAACCGCTATCTCTTCATTTTTCAGTCCTTGTTCGCGACTCATTTGGTAAATTCTCTTCCGCTGTGGAGGCATTCGCTCTACAGCCAGAGCTACTAGAAGTTCCAATTCATGTGCATAGATGCTTTCTTCTGTTTCGTTAGAAGAGGACAGTTGGTCATAAGAAGTGTCGAAAACTTTATGTTGCTGATAATCGTTGAACAGCATCGATCGTTGAAGATGTCGATAAACTGTATTTCGAGCTATCTTAAATAGGTAGGCATTGATATGTTCTATCTGATGCAAAGTTGCTCGGTTTTTCCACAACGATAGAAAGATATCTTGCGACAAATCTTCTGCCTCTTCCTCATTTTGCAGAAAACCATTGATAAATCCTTTGACACGCGGATAGTAATCGAAAAAGAAGGATTCAAAAATCTTCGAATTACTCTTCGCTATAATGGCAGATGTCTCTTCTTTAAAAGGATTCATTGAGCGTTTTGGGTTTCCATTCTACGTTTATTTTCCTTTCTTTGTCGTCACCTCAAAGGCATAAGCAGGTCTTACAAGCCTGCCCTATTTTGGCGATAACTATTTAAGAATGCCACAAATGTACTTATTAGTTTCGGAACAACCAAAGATGGAATTAAATAGATACCACCTTGCCGGACAACATCCTTCGTGTGTGCGTGTGTACCAAAGCAAAAAAGAGGAATGCGCATTTTACATCCTTTATATTTGTCGGTATACCGATTATTGCATAAATTTGTCTCAACTAAAACTTATCACGATGAAACTATCGACACTTATCATAGGCATTACACTCTGCTTCAGTACGCTATCTTACGCTCAAAACACTTCCGGTGCGGCCAAAGAGCTAATGAAACAAGCACAAAGCAATCTTGAACAAAGAGACTATGCTAAGGCGCGAAGCATCTATCTACAGGCCTATAGCGCTTTTGTTGCCCAAGATGATTATAAAAACGCGGTAACTTGCGGGATGAACCTGAGCGCGCTCTATCATCTTGACAATCAGTACAAGGAGGCCTTTGACATATGTCGGGCTACGGAGGCAGTTGTTTTAGCCGGAGAGCAAAAACAGCAAAAGAAGTTTTACGATCTACGGTTCGCTATTGCTAAAGAGCGGTTGCAGCTATACCTTAAGCTTAAGAACTCGGCACAAGCCAACGTACAACTAGGCTATCTGGAAGAGTTCGCGCGCCAGACAGGCAACAGCGCCTTAAACGAAGAGCTTCTTTACACCAAAGCAAGCTACTATTATAGTTTCGGGCAAAACGCAGAAGGCGATGCTTGCTTCAACCAATTAATCTCGCAATACAAAGGAAAGAAAGCGTATGCAAAGGTCAATGAGAGCTATAAGAACCTCATCTCCATTGCTCGCAAGGCAAACAATGCGGCACTGGTAGGTCGCACCTACGAACAGCTCATTGCCTGGACCGACTCGGTGAAGGTACTTACGGCGCAAGATGAATTAACGGTATTCAAACGCAAGCACGACGAAAGTCAGCAAATCATTCAAGAAAAAGACGATGCACTGGCAGCCAAGCAGTATATCATTATCGGTCTATGTACACTTGTTGTCATCTTGATTGCAGCTTTGGCCTTTCTTATTATGCTATTGCTACGCTTCAGGGCTACCATTGGTAAACAGAAACAGAGCATCCGGATAGCCAACGAACACAACGAGCTGAAGTCTCAATTTATTGGTAACATTTTGGCGCAAATGGAGCCAACACTCAATACATTAACTGCATCGGCCGGCCAACTGCCCGGTGCCCAAGAGATGGTTGTACAAGTGGAAGCATTGAAAAACTTCAGTGAACATATACAAGAGCTATCCTCATTAGAAAGCTCGCTTACCGAAACCTACGAGATCACCAACATCAACAACATCAATACCTTCTGCGAAACATTGATGGAGAAGCTAAAGGTAGCGGTTAAACCCGAAGTAGACTTGAGCGTAAACGCGCTTAAACTGCAAGTAAAAACCAACCCCGAGCAACTGGAGCGCATCTTGACACACCTACTCAAGAATGCTGCCCAGTATACAGAAGAGGGGAAGATCGCACTTGACTTCAAGAAACGTGGTGCGCATACCTATCAATTTATTGTAACCGATACCGGCACAGGCATTCCTGCCGAACAACAAGAAAATCTGTTCAAGCCATTTACCACCATTAAAGACCTCACGCAAGGCGATGGGCTTGGACTTCCCATTTGTGCCCTGATCGCTGCCAAGATGAATGGCAGCCTCACGCTGGACACTAGCTATACGAAAGGAAGTCGGTTCATATTGGAGATTCGCTCATAAGCTACGTGCGCTGCGGCGGCATCGTTCGTAAGTGGCTACGGCTCACCCCTCGCCCATGACATAGATCGGCTGCATTCGGCTTCCGATGTTTTTCAATGCTCCTGCTTCGCACAGGCGAAGAATGTGACGGGTGGCCGTATTGCGCGTCAAGCCGCAACACGACTGGAAGTCGCTCCGAGTCATCACTTCGTGCGTCTTGAAGTATTTGTTCAACCTTGCCTTTACCTCTTCCGGCGTGAGTCGCTGCGAATGTGCACCATGCTTCGTGTGCTCCACCTCGATGGCTCCGATGTTATTCTTCAGTTTCTGGTCGGCACGAAACTTTACGCCCTTCATTCTTACCTGCGTGTTGCGCCGCTTGGTGTGCGCCTCCACCTCTCCATCAACAGCGAGACTCACTTGAAAGTACCCCAGCCCGTTGAGATGCACGCGTTTGCCATCCCGCAAATGCTCGGCCATAACGGCCGACAAAGCATCGAGCGAGGCCACCACATCGACTTTAGTTAGCGAACATCGCCTCTGTATTTGCGTAGCAAGATACTCGGTGTCTATGCACCCATTGAGTGTAGGGCGTGCATGATAGTGTTTTTTCTCTCCTTCTTCGTCGGAGTTTGCAGGATTCTCGTACCATTCAAATCGAATTGCCATAGTTTTACTGTTCTATTAGTTGGTTTACAATTGGTTTTCTCTTAAAGGAGATGCGCATTTCCCCTTAAGAGTTATCGCTTCCCCACTTAGGTGGGTAATTCTCCCCACCTAAGTGGGGAGATCTCCTCACACAGGTGGGAATGTCTCCCCACCTAGGTGGGGAGGTCATTATCTAAGCATCAAAAATAATAAATAATGGTACTGAAAGCAAACTTTTCAGGATTCATTTCTGTGTTATGAAACATCCTTTTCGAGAGGTGAAAAGCTTCGGGAGGAGATTGTCGCTGCGCCTGCTCAGGCACGTTGTCGGGGAGCAGCAAAGTATTCATTGAACACAATACCCAATACAATCAGTGCCAACCCAATATAGGTGGTTGTCACAATCTGTTCGCCCAGTACCACAGCGATGAGAAAAAGCGACAAGAACGGTGAGAGGTAACACAGCTGATTGATCAGTGCCGGGTTGGTTGTGGTGCGCATGGCAAGCCCGAAGAAGGTAAACGGGAGGGCTATCTCAAAAGCACCCACATACATGCCCGAAAGAATACCGGGCAAGGTAGAGATATTCACCCCTACTACGCAGGCACCGCCCAGCAGGTAGAGTGTACCAAAAAGGAAACTCATGAAAAGGGCTACGCTGCTGTCTATCAGGCGATTCTTATTATTCACCATCCAATAGCCTGCCCACAGAAAGGCACTTAGTGCAGCCAACAACAAGCCATAAACCGAGACAGATGCACCTGCCAGGCTGCCCGACCCCAAAGAGATCAGCGCGACACCTCCGAGCGACATACACATGCCGATGTATTTCTTACGCGGAATAGGCTGGCGAGCAAACAGTGCCAACAGGATGAGCAGCACAATGGGCCATGCGTAGTTAATGGGTTGGGCTACTTGTGCAGGCAACAGTGCATAGGCTTTAAATAAAACCAAGTAGTAGGCTACCGGGTTCAACAACCCGATCAGCGCAAAGCGTCCCCACTGCCTACGAGACAGTGTAGCTACAAGTGCCCATTTCTGCTGAAAAGTGAGTAGAAGGGTAAAGAGTAGCAAAGCCGTGCAGCTGGCTACCAACAGCATCTCGAAGTGGGTGAGATACTTCAGCGATAGCTTAAAAGCAGTAGCAACCGTCGACCAGCTCAACACGGCGATGCCGGCATAGACGGTTGCTTTGGTATGATCAGTCATGTGCTATCTCAATGCCTCTACCTCATCGGCCGTCAGCGGAATCTTCTTTCCTAAGCGACGGGCACCGGTTTCGGTAATCAAGTAATCTTCTTCGTTGCGGATGCCGCCAAAGTCGCGATAGGATTCCACCTTATCGTAGTTAATGAAGTCGGCAAACTTACGTTGACCCTTCCACAAGTCAATCAGTTCGGGGATGAAGTAGATGCCCGGCTCGATGGTGAGTACAAACCCTGCCTCGAGCGGCCGGGCCAATCGAAGCGATTTGCGACCAAACAACGTGCTCTTAGGTTCACCGTTGTATCCTACCCACAGTTCGCCCAAGTTCTCCATATCGTGCACATCGAGCCCCATCATGTGTCCCAATCCATGGGGGTAGAACAGGGCATGCGCTCCTTCGCGCACCGCATCGGCAGCATTGCCCTTCATCAAGCCAAGCTCTTTCAAGCCTTCCACCATCACTCGGGCCGAGAGGTCGTACACATCGACAAAGGGAACGCCCGGTCGAAGCGCATCGACCGAGGCCAAGTGCATCGCATTCTGCAAGTGATAGATTTCGCGCTGGCGCGTGGTAAAGGTTTTATCGGCCGGAACGGTCGACGACATATCGCCGGCATAGCCCATGGCCGTTTCGGCTCCGGCATCGATCAGGAACAGATCGCCCGATTTCACGAGGTTGCCGTGGTAGTGGTTGTGGAGCGTCTGCCCGTTAACGGTAGCAATGGTGGCGAACGACAGATCGCCTCCTGCCGCCAAGGCTACGGCTTGGATGGCAGCAGCCACCTCCCACTCGCGCATGCCGGGGCGAACCATCTTCATGGCCGCTAGGTGCATATCGGCAGTGATGTTACACGCCTTTTCTATCTCTACAATCTCTTCGGCCGACTTGTGGTTGCGCTGGTCTACAATGGCGCGGATAAACGGAACCGAACCCGTTTGCTGTGCCGGAGCAATGCCCAACCACTCCATCAGTTTCAATTGGTGCTCGGCACGATAAGGGGGCAGGTAATGCACCGTTTGTCCCTTTTGTGCGGCTTTCTGCAAGAAACTCGCCAAAGCAGTAGAGGGCAGGGTATGGGCTACGCCCACCTGTCCGCTTTTCTCTTTCAAGGTAGGCTGGGTGCCCATCCATACAATGTGATCAATGCTCAGTTCATCGCCAAAGATGATCTCTTTATCCTCATCTATATCGATAATAGCCGAAAGACCGGCAAAGGAGAGTCCGAAGTAATAAAGGAAGCTCGAATCTTGACGATAACGGAAGGTGTTGTCGGCATAATTCAGTCCACACTCGTCATTACCCAGAAACAATAACACGCCCGAACCCACTCTCTTTTTCAGCAGGGCTCTGCGCTGCACATAGGTATCTTTATCAAACATAACGTTCTATATTTTAAGTTAGTGCAACAAAGATAAGGAATTTAGTGTTATACAATTAAAAATTATTCGCCTATTCAATGTAATCTGTCGTTAAAAGGCTACTTTTGTAGCGATAAACAACGTAAAAGCAGAAAACCAATGGCACACGGTTCACGTCAAATACAATCGCAGGCGCAGCAGCAGATTCAAACGCTCTCACCCCAGCAGATTCTGGTAGTGAAGCTGCTTGAGCTTCCTGCAGTTGAGTTAGAAGAGCGCATCCATGCCGAATTGCTCGAAAACCCCGCTTTGGAACAGGGAAGTGAGGAGACCACTACCGATGATTATGCCGAAAGCAGCCTTGCTGAAAGCAGTTCGGACGCTGATACCGGCGACTATGATTCGCTGGGCGACTACCTGACCGAAGACGACATCCCCGATTATAAGTTACAAGAGAACAACCGTTCGAGAGGAGAACAGCCCGAGGAGATTCCCTTTTCGGACGTCACCTCGTTTTACGAACTCCTGCGCCAGCAACTTCGCGAGCGCAACCTAAGCGAGCATCAGTTTGAACTAACCGAGTACCTCATTGGTTCGCTCGATGATGACGGACTACTGCGTAAGTCGCTCGAAAGCATCAGCGACGAGCTGGCTATCTATGTAGGCATCAACGCCACCATCGAAGAGTTAGAGGAGGCACTGAGCATCATTCAAGATTTCGATCCGCCCGGGCTGGGCGCACGCAACCTGCAAGAATGCTTGCTCATACAGCTTCGTCGCAAATGGAAGCCGGGCAAGCTCAATGTGCTGCTGATGCTCCAAGAGCAGATCATTACCGAGTGTTACGAGGAGTTTACGCGCAAACATTGGGACAAGATTGCGCGCAAACTGAACATAGACGAGGAGTGCTTGGCCGAAGCCATCGAAGAGATTACCAAACTCAATCCACGACCCGGAGCTTCGCTGGGCGAAACAATTGGGCGAAACATGCAACAGATCGTGCCCGACTTTCTGGTAGAGACCTATGATGACGGAAGCATCAACATCAGCCTCAACAACCGCAATGTGCCCGAACTGCGCATGAGCCGAGATTTCACCGTCATGGTAGAGGAGCACACCAAGAACCGCTCGAACCAGTCGAAAGAGTCGCGCGATGCGATGATGTTCCTCAAACAGAAGATGGACGCCGCACAAGGATTCATCGACGCTGTAAAACAGCGACAGAACACGCTGATGACCACCATGCAAGCCATCATCGACCTGCAACGCCCGTTCTTTCTCGAAGGGGATGAATCGCTGCTCAGGCCTATGATTTTGAAAGATGTGGCCGAACGCACAGGGCTGGATATCTCGACCATTTCGCGCGTGAGCAACAGCAAGTATGTGCAAACCAATTACGGCATCTATCCGCTGAAATACTTTTTTAGCGACGGGTATACAACCGATAGCGGCGAAGAGCTATCGGTACGCGAAGTACGCAGAATACTCAAGGAGTGCATTGATGGTGAGAATAAGAAAAAACCGCTTACAGACGATGAACTTGCCGAGATCTTAAAGGAGAAAGGATACCCGATAGCCCGACGCACCATCGCCAAGTATAGGCAACAATTAAATATTCCGGTAGCTCGGCTGCGGAGATGATTTTGAATGATAACTAACGATTGATTAATGACGAATTATGGGTGAAGAGACAAAAGATAAGGTAACGCACCACATCATAGCAGACAGAACGATGATACGCACAGCAAAGGTTGTATCGGGGATACTCACTCCGTTTTCGATCCCTTTTCTGGCTTTTCTTGTTTTGTTTCTATTCTCCTATTTGCGCATTATGCCGTTGGCTTATAAGCTGATTGTACTGGGTATCGTTTACTGCTTTACCATTCTGATGCCTACCATCACCATCTTCTTGTTTAGCAAAATCAACGGTTTTGCCCTGCAAGACTTGAGCGATCGTAAAAAGCGATACGTTCCCTTTATACTCACCATCACCTCCTACATATTCTGCTTGCTGATGATGCATCGACTCAATATTCCTTGGTACATGACAGGGATTATTTTGGCGGCATTGATCATGCAGCTCATCTCTGTTGTGGTTAACTTGAAGTGGAAACTGAGTGAGCACATGGCAGGCATGGGTGGCATTGTGGGTGGATTGCTATCCTTTAGCTCCTTGTTTGGGTACAACCCCGTGTGGTGGCTCTGCATCTTTATCCTCATTGCGGGGGTACTGGGTTCGGCACGCATCATCTTGAAACATCACACCCTGGGCGAGGTGCTTTTCGGCTTTGCCGTAGGTTTTGTTTGCACCATGCTGGTGCTACACCCGGTGATCAGCAACAGTCTTTTTCGAATTTTTCTATTTTAATTATAAGGTATAACCCCTAAAAACTAATGATCATGAATTTTCCACAAAACGTAAAGTACACTAAAGAACACGAATGGGTTCGCTTGGATGGCGATGTAGCCTATGTAGGTATCACCGATTATGCACAGCAACAGTTGGGCGATATTGTTTTTGTTGACATCCCCACTGTAGGCGAAGAATTGGAAGCCGACGAGGTATTTGGAACCATTGAAGTGGTTAAAACCATCTCGGACCTGTTTCTTCCTATCGCAGGCGAAATCCTCGATCAAAACGAAGCACTCGAAGAAAACCCCGAGCTGGTGAACCAAGATCCTTATGGCGAGGGCTGGCTCATTAAAATGAAACCGGCCAATGTAGCCGACATCGACAACCTGCTGGATGCAGACGGGTATAAAGCAGTAATTAACGGTTAATTCCTATCATCGTGCCCATCGGTAGCGATGGGCACATCACCACTCAAATAACATTCAAACCATGACTCCAATTGTAAGCATCATTATGGGTAGCACATCCGACCTTCCGGTGATGGAAAAGGCTGCACAGTTACTCAATGAATTGCAAGTGCCGTTCGAAATGAACGCTCTTTCGGCTCACCGCACGCCCGAAGCTGTGGAAGCATTTGCCAAACAGGCCCACACCCGTGGCATTAAAGTGATCATTGCTGCTGCCGGCATGGCCGCACACCTTCCTGGTGTGATTGCTGCATCGACCCCGTTACCGGTTATCGGGGTACCCATTAAAGCATCGCTCGACGGAATGGATGCACTTTTGGCCATTGTACAAATGCCTCCGGGCATCCCTGTAGCCACAGTCGGCATCAATGGTGCACTCAATGCAGCTATTCTAGCTGTGCAAATGCTGTCGCTCGAAGACAAGGCACTTGAAGCTAAGTTTCTGGCCTACAAAGAGAGTCTGAAGAAGAAGATGGTACAGGCAAACGAAGAGTTGAAAGCAGTGAAGTACGACTTTAAGACGAACTAAAACGTATTTAAAACGAACGAGATGGACTTGTTTAACTACTCCCGTCGGGAGACATCCGAAGTAATGATTGGGGCTGTTCCATTGGGCAGCCCCAATCCCATTCGTGTACAGTCGATGACCAACACCTCGACACAAGACACGGAAGCCTCCGTGGCGCAAGCCAAACGAATAGTTGATGCCGGCGGAGAGTATGTGCGACTCACCACGCAAGGCATCAAAGAGGCCGAAAACCTGAAGCACATCAGCGCCGGGCTACGGAGCAGCGGCTATACGGTACCACTGGTAGCCGATGTACACTTCAACCCCAAGGTAGCCGATGTAGCCGCGAAATATGCCGAGAAAGTGCGCATCAACCCGGGAAACTATGTCGACGCTGCACGCACCTTCAAAGAGTTGGCCTACACCGATGAGGAGTATGCGGTGGAGCTGCAAAAGATACACGACCGCTTTGTTCCCTTTCTCGACATCTGCAAGAAGAACCATACGGCTATTCGCATCGGGGTGAATCACGGTTCACTGTCCGACCGCATCATGTCTCGTTATGGAGACACGCCCGAGGGCATGGTAGAGTCGTGCATGGAGTTCTTGCGCATCTGCATAGCCGAAGGGTTCGGGCAGGTGGTGATCTCAATCAAGGCTTCGAACACGGTGGTGATGGTAAGAACCGTTCGCCTGTTGGTGGCGATCATGGAAGAGGAGGGCATGAACTTCCCACTCCATCTGGGCGTAACCGAAGCCGGCGACGGAGAGGATGGACGCATCAAATCGGCTTTAGGCATTGGTGCGCTACTGGCCGATGGGTTGGGCGATACCATCCGGGTATCCCTCAGCGAAGAGCCCGAACTGGAGATTCCCGTGGCACGCAAGTTGGTCGACTATATCGGTCTGCGTGCCAATCACTCATTTATTCGGGGCACGCTTGCACCGGAGTTTAACTACCTCGCTCCTACCCGTCGCATCACCACACCGGTGCGGAACATTGGTGGTGAACATCTGCCTGTGGTAGTGGCCGATCGCAGGGATGGAAGTTTGGAGATTGATCTGCCATTCACCCCCGACTATCTCTATGTAGGGAGCAAACTACTCGATGGGAGCAATAAGCAACCCATCATACCGAACGAAGCGACCAAAATGCAGTGCATCCTCGATGCCGAAGCATGGGTGGCAGAGGCCAATACGTGGCCGGTTTACACCGTGCAACAACTCTCCTTGCTGCAATCGAGCGAGACAGAGCTAAAGTTCCTCTTCCTATCCTATACCACACTCACCGACGAGGTGGTAACCTGTTTGCAACAACACCCCGAAGTGGTAGTGATTTCGCAAAGCAACCATGTCAACCGCATGGGTGAACACCGCGCATTGGCACATCGACTAATGATAGAGGGTTTGCAGCATCCGATTGTCTTCTTCCAACACTATAGCGAAGACGAAGCTGAGGATCTACAGATCAAATCGGCTGCCGATATGGGCGCATTGATTTTCGACGGATTGTGCGATGGCATCTACCTCGCTAATCAAGGCACCTTGAGCCACTCAGTTGTCGACGCCACCGCATTTGGCATTCTGCAAGCCGGCAGGGTACGCACCTCGAAAACCGAATACATCTCATGCCCTGGTTGCGGACGCACCCTGTTCAACCTGCAAAGCACCATAGCGCGCGTTAAAGCAGCGACTTCACACCTCAAAGGGCTAAAAATAGGCATCATGGGCTGTATTGTCAACGGTCCGGGCGAAATGGCCGATGCGGATTATGGGTATGTAGGTGCAGGCAGAGGAAAGATTAGCTTGTATAAACGCAAGGAGTGCATTGAAAAGAATATTCCCGAAGCGGAAGCCGTAGAGAAGCTCATTGAGCTGATTAAGGCAAATGGAGATTACGAAGAGAAGTAGCGTAGGCTACGCGAGTTCTCTTTGCAGACTACGCGAGTTCTCTTTGCAGGCTACAGCACTTCATTTATAGCAAAAGCAACAACGGTCACAGCGCGTTCTGAATGAAAGAAACGCGCTGTGACCGTTGTTGCTTTTAGGCGTATAACCGTTGTTGCCTTTGTATATAAGTAAAACTAATCTCCTTACTTTTTAGCCTGCCCGCTCAGCATCTCTTTGTATCGATCCGATTCGTGAAGCACCTTAATGGCCTCTTTCAAATCATTATCATCCTTCAATTGCTGAATGATCGCGCCGCGCTGATAGTAATAGCGTTTGATAATCTCAACGGACATCATATTCTTAATGTCTTTGGCAAAGTAATCTAGATCACGATCTAAGTTGTGGGTCAATTTCTTCTCCAACGCTTTAAACTCTTCCGAGGCTTCAGGCATATACCCTTCAAACTCGGCTGCCTCTTTCAACGCTTTGAGTACCTTTTCACTCTGCTGGTCGTATTTGAAATCGGCCTTCTTCACCATCGCTTTAAAGGCTGCGTAGTCGGCATCGGTTAGGGTGAACTTGTCAGGGCTGGCAATCGTAGGATGCTTCAAACAATAATCGGTTGCATAGTCGAAGATCAGATTATCACGCACAAGGTAGAACAGAATATTGGGCAGTTTCTCCTGCTTCACCGTTATATCAGGGGTTACACCACCTCCATCGCGCACCTCGCGACCGGCAGCAGTATGAAATACCGTTGTCAAGCTGTCCGGCATCCGACCTACGCTTCCGTCTTCGTTTTGATTTTTATAATCGATGGCTTGTACACATCGACCACTGGGAATGTAATATTTCGAAGTCGTTACCTTCAGCGTACCTCCGTAAGGAAGTGGACGAGGAACCTGTACCAACCCTTTTCCAAAAGTGCGGTTACCCACAACAATGGCACGGTCAAGGTCTTGAAGTGATCCGGCCAAAATCTCGGAAGAAGAGGCTGTGCCACTATTGACCAATAAGGTGATGGGCATCTGCAAATCGAGCGGTTCACGCAGTGTTTTATACGAGCTGCTGGCTTGCTTTATCTTCCCTTTGGTGGTAACGATGGTCTTCCCTCTGGGCACAAACATATTCACAATCTCTACGGCTTCATCCAGCAGTCCGCCACCATTATTACGTAAGTCTATCACCAACGAAGTGATGCCCTGCTTCTTCAGATCAAGAAAAGCGTTTTTAAATTCCTTCGACGGATTGCCCGAGAAACTATTTAGGTTAATGTAACCCACTCCCTTTTCAATCACACCGTAGTAGGGCACAGTGGGCATTTGAATGGATTTGCGCACAATGGTAAATTCGAGCGGCTTCTTCTCGCCGGGTCGTTCTACCTTAAGCTTAAAGCTAGTGCCAAGAGAGCCTTTGAGCAAAGAACTTACGTCTTGGTTTCCTTTCAGGTCTTTGCCATCTATCTCGAGCAACGTATCCCCGGCTTTCAGCCCCACCTCTGCGGCCGGCATACCTTCAAAAGGTTCGGCAATGACCGTATACTTGGTTTTGGGATTGTATCTGATCAGCGAGCCAATGCCTCCATAGGTGCCTTTTACCATCTGTTCCAATTCATCCTGATCATCTTCGGGATAATATACCGTATAAGGATCAAGGGAATAAAGCATATTGTCGATTCCTTCGCGAATCGTTTTATTGGGGTCGATGGTGTCTACATAAAACAGATCCAACTCCTTGACTATGGCATTGAATACGTCCAGGTTTTTAGCCAACTGAAAGTTACGATCGTCTGCATTCTTAAAACTAAAGAAAACGACAACTGCCAAGAAACCACTGAGGAGGATCACATTCCGTTTACAGAGAAACTTCTTCATACTATCTTTTCATTATAATGTGACGTAAAAGTAATTCAAACTCACCTTATTCAGATAGAATTTCATTTATATTTAACTTAATTTCATCCCAACGCTCTTCAGAAATGGTTGTTCCAATCACCTGAATAACGTTCCCCGAGAGAATAGAACCTATTTTAGCACACTTCTCCAGAGAGTAGCCACAAGCTAGCCCATAGAGAAAGCCGGCAGCAAAGTAATCGCCTGCCCCTGTAGTATCAATAACCTGCTCAACCGGGATAGCCTTTACTTTAATCTTTTCAGTACCTTTACGTATGTAAGAACCTCGAGAACCGACTTTCACTACAGCAATGCTACACTGTTTTCCAATTACATCTAAGGCTGTTTCAGGATCTTCGCCTGTAAACGCTTTCGCCTCATCTTCGTTGGCAAACACAATATCTACATATTTGTCTACTAATAAAGTAAAAAACTCAAGGTCATCCGCTACCGTATTGTAACTTGCCATATCCAAACAAATCTGCAACCCGGCCTCTTTGGCCAGTTCAATCGCCCGAAGAATCAAGTCATGATCTTGAACCAAGTATCCTTCGATGAAGAGATAGGTATACCCGTTGAACACTTCTGCCTTCAGGTCTTCTGCCTTTAGTGTGGCAGCTGCTCCCAAATAAGTTCCAAAAGTGCGTTCGCCATCGGTTGAAATAAAAGTAGATGCTACTCCCGAAGGCAAATCTGACAGCAGTAAATTATTCTCAATCCCGTTTTTTTGCAAATTTTCATGAAAAAAGCGTCCATAGCTATCTTTTCCCACTTTTCCGATGAAACCGGTTCTGGCTCCTAAACAGGAGAGTCCGAGGATGGTATTTCCAGCCGATCCGCCCGTTGCCAAGTGCGTTTCCATCTGGTCGAAATGCTCGCTAATACTCTGTAGCTTAGCATCATCAATGAGTTGCATGCTACCCTTGGGCAACCCCATCTTATGAAGGATTGTATCGTCTTCCAGCATAGCTAGTACGTCTACTAGGGCATTGCCCAATCCAATTATTTTATCCATTAGTGAACTTTTTTTTGCAAAGATATTGCATATTTCAAAATATCCTATTACTTTTGCATCGCAATTGAGAAAACATTCTTCCTTAGCTCAGTCGGTTAGAGCATCTGACTGTTAATCAGAGGGTCCTTGGTTCAAGTCCAAGAGGGAGAGCGAAAACGCATAAAAATTCTCAATTGCAACATTCTTCCTTAGCTCAGTTGGTTAGAGCATCTGACTGTTAATCAGAGGGTCCTTGGTTCAAGTCCAAGAGGGAGAGCAAAAAAAGGTTTGTCATTGCGACAAACCTTTTTTTTGTACTCCTATTCTGCCGGCAGTGTACTCCTATTCCGCCAGTGCTAAAGTCAATACACTGATGCGTATTCCTCTTACTTTTTCAAATGCAGCAGCACAGGCAAGGGCGGTTGCCCCGGTGGTGAGCACATCGTCCATGATTAAGATATGCTTTCCCTCAAAACGCTCCGGATGGCGGAGCATGAATATCTGATCTACATTCTCCCACCGCTGAAAGGTAGTCTTCCGAGTCTGCGTCTCCGTGTTTTTAATGCGTTGCACCGCTTCTGCATCAATAGGGATACCGGTAATTGCCCTAACGCCCATCGCAATCCATTCGCTCTGGTTATAGCCTCGTGCACGTTTCTTCTTCTCATGTAGCGGAACGGGAATCACCACGTCTAGGTCACGAAAGAACCCTGAGGATAGCAACTCAGCGGCCATGTAACGCCCCATGATCTCACCTACCTGTTTCTCGCCCCGATACTTCAACCGATATAAAATCTGCCGAAAGTCGCTTCCCTTTCGATAGTAAAGATAGGAGGTAGCTCTCTCAATGGGAATCTTACCCCAAAATAGCTGTTCTACTGCGTTATCCGGATACTTGTGCAGATTGGTTCTTGGCAGTTTAATGTTGCAGCAAACGCACAAGCACTCCTCTCCTTTTGCCATCGGTCTGCCACAAACCATGCAGCATCGCGGAAAGAAGAGGGAAAGAAAAGAGGTCAAGTACTCTTTCATCATCGGTTTGGACTATTTACAAGCGAAAACATTACATTCCTTGTGGAGGCACCTCTTTGACGAGTCTTTGCAACACCGGGTGCAAGTGTCCGTTTGTAGCAATAATGTGGTGCCCGTCAAGAAACGCTTCACTTCCATAAAAGTCAGTTACCTTTCCGCCTGCTTCTTGCACAATCAATGCACCGGCAGCATAATCCCACCGGCCAATGAAAGCCTCAGCCCAACCGTCAAAGCGCCCGGCTGCTACGTAGCACAATGCAGATGCTGCCGATCCATTCATCCGAATGCCTCCCACCGCACCATATAGCTCGTGCAGTAAATGCACTGCCGTCTGCTTGTACTGTTGATGATTGTAAGGCAACTCCGTGATTAGAAAGGCATCCTTTAGTTCTGCAACCTCAGAAACACGTATCTCTTGCCCATTAAGGAAGGCTTTCCCCCCTTTCCACGCGGAGTAGCATTCGGCACGACAAACCTCGTAAACGACGCCTAACAGCAGCTCGGTACGATTGCGCAAAGCGATGCTTACACAATAAGGGGCTTCATCGTGAATGTAGTTCGTAGTACCATCGAGCGGGTCGATTACCCAGCAGTAGGGCTCATCCTTATATGTTGCCGAACCCTCTTCGGCAATAAACCCGGCCTCGGGCAGCAAAGCCGACAGGGCGATAACCAAGCGTCGCTCAGACTCTTTGTCTACATAGGAAACATAATCGTGTACTTGCTTCTCCACGACTTGCTCCCGTCGAAAACTCTTGCGCTCTTCTTTCAGAAAAGCTCCGGCCTCGGTAGCAATGCGGCAAACTTCGGCGGTTAGTTGTTTCAAATCAATCATAGCTTCATCTTAAGTATTTTGCAAGCGAAGATACTCAAAAAAGAAAAGAGTCTCTTATGATGATGCAAAAATCTGATTATCAATCATTAAAAAAGTACGTACTCTTATGGGTTAAAAGTGCGCACTTTTAACCCATAAGAGTACGTACTTAACAGTGTGTTAAATGGGTACTCTTGCAATTGAAGAGTTATATGACCCCTCGAAGCTTATCTTCAAAGGCCGAAAGAGCCGCTTTGGCACCTTCGCCCATGGCAATCGTAATCTGCTTATAAGGGACTGTAGTAACGTCACCGGCAGCATAAATGCCCGGAACAGCGGTGCGACAATGCGCGTTGATTACTATTTCGCCCTGTCGATTAACCTCAATCACTTCGTTGAAGGGGGAACTGTTGGGCGACAAGCCAATCTGAACAAAAACACCATCCAGCTCAACCAACCGTTCTTCTGCTGTTTTCCGGTTTTTGATGCGAAGAGCGGTGAGTGTATCACCGTTGCCTAGCACTTCGACTGTTTGTGAATTTACAAAGACCTCCACATTGGGTAGCGAGCGAAGCTTTTCTTGCAATACGCTATCGGCTTTAAGCTCATCCATATACTCAAAGAGAGTAACATTGGAGCAGATACCGGCTAGGTCAATGGCCGCTTCGACTCCTGAATTTCCACCACCCACTACGGCCACATGCCTACCTTTATAGAAAGGACCATCGCAATGTGGGCAGAAGGCAACACCCCGACCGATGTATTCGGTTTCACCCGGCACATTCAACTTGCGCCAACTCGCACCTGTAGCAATAATGAGAGCAGGAGCTGTTAGCGTTTCACCTGCAGAGGTTATCAGCTGCTTCTGAGCTTCATCCGATCGAGCTTGTACAATTTTGCGATGTTCTAATATGTCAATCGGGTAGTGCGACAAGTGGATTTTCAGGTTTTCAGTCAACTGAGTCCCGGTCGTTTTGGGTACAGAGATGAGATTTTCAATACCTACCGTCTCTTTCAACTGTCCACCAATGTTTTCGGCAACAATAGCTACGCGTAACCCCTTGCGAGCTGAATAGATGGCAGAAGATACTCCGGCAGGACCTCCACCGGCTACCAAGACATCGTAATGCTTCTCTTCCGTTTCGATCAAGCTTTCATCTATTCCATAAATGGCTTCGAGTTTGGCAAGCAGTTCGCCAAACTCTCCACGGCCCACATGAAGCAATTCGCCTCCTGCAAAAACAGCAGGTACGCTCTGTATCTTCTTCGCCAACACCTCTCTTTGATAAAGAGCACCGTCTACCATTTCGTGTGTGATACCTGCATGGAGTGTAGTCATGGCGTTAAGCGCCTGAACTACATCCGGGCAATTGGTACACTCCAACGAAACATACGTGGTTAGGTGTATCGGTCCTTTGAGTGCTTTGGCACGGTTACATACACTCTCGTCAGGAAAGTTCTTACCCTTGCCATCCAAATTAAGGATGGCGAGTAAGAGTGAACTGAATTCGTGCCCGGTGGGGATACCTCGAAAGCTTATGCCGGTTTTTACCCCGTCTTTAAACAAGGCAAATGCCAACGCTTCGCCCTCTTCTATCCGACAACTCAGCTGTTCGGAAGCGGAAACCACCTCTTCGAGTAGTTCAAGCAGATCATTGCGATTTGGGTGTTGTGACGACACTGCCACATGCAACGTGTAGGTTGATTCCAACCCCGAAAAAATCTCGCGCAACTGTTCTTTTAATGCAGGTTCTAACATCGTTTATCAAATTTTACCTACCAAATCAATACTCGGCTTCAAGGTGGCCTGACCTTGCTTCCACTTGGCCGGACATACCTCACCGGCGTGACTGGCTACAAATTGAGCAGCTTCAACTTTACGAAGCAACTCGTCGGCATCACGACCAATGCTGTTGTCGTTGATCTCTACCAATTTGATTTTTCCTTCGGGATTCACCAAGAATGTACCGCGGTAAGCCATACCCTCTTCTTCGATATAAACGCCAAGAGCGCGGCTCAGAGCACCCGTAGGGTCGGCCAGCATCGGGTAGTTGATTTTACGAATACTCTCAGAGGCATCGTGCCATGCTTTATGTACAAAGTGCGAATCGGTACTTACCGAATACACCTCTACACCCATTTCTTGAAGCCTCGGGTATTTCTCGGCAATGTCTACCAACTCTGTTGGACATACAAAGGTAAAGTCGGCCGGATAGAAGAAGAAAATAGCCCATTTTCCTTTAACATCGTTGCTAGTAATGGTTTTGAAACTACCGTTATGAAAAGCCTGAACGCTAAAGTCAGGGAATTGTGTATTAAGAATTGTTTCCATACGAATAATGAATTAAATGTTTAATTTTATTTTTGTCTCCAATGCAAAGATAGAATAATGATTCATCGGAAGAGAATAAATCTCATTGAATATTTCTATGACTGAATAGATAAAACCCATCACCATTTTTTGTACTTTTGCCTTCACTAAACATTTAGCCTCATGAAACACCCTTTATCACAATTCATCTACTGTCCGCGCTGTAGATCCGCTCATTTTCAAGCATACAACGAGAAATCGAACCACTGTGTCGATTGCGGATTTATATATTACTTTAACTCTTCAGCAGCTGCCGTAGCACTTATTTTGAACGAGCAGAATGAACTTCTGGTTTGTCGTCGTGCCAAAGATCCTGCCAAAGGAACACTCGATCTTCCCGGCGGATTTATCGATATGGGAGAAACGGCCGAAGAGGGCGTAGCTCGCGAAGTTTTAGAAGAAACAGGGCTGATAGTAGAAAAGGCTGTCTATCAATTCACGCTTCCCAATATCTATGTATATTCGGACTTCGAGGTGCATACACTAGATATGTTTTTCCTGTGCAAAGTAGCCGACACAAGCCAATTCAAAGCAATGGATGATGTATCCGAATTATTCTTTTTGCCACTGAACGCTATTTGTATTGAAGCGTTCGGCCTAAGCTCCATTCAAAAAGGAGTGAGGAAATTCCAACAGACTTGACTAGTTAAAACCTCTAAAACCACACCTGTCTTTGCGGTAAAGTCCCCGAAAACAAGTACTTTTGTCAAAACACTCGATTATGAAGAGAACTATTTCACAATTTATAGGCATGGTGATGTGCTGCCTACCCGTCGCCACATCGGCCCAGACCAGTGAGAAAATCACGTCGCCCATCAAGTTATACAAAGAAGGACGACAGTTGTTTTTACAGAAAAGCTATGCCGCAGCGGTGCCACCCCTAAAGGCTTTTATGAGTCAACAGCCGGCCGACGAGATGCTCCGGATGGATACCGAATACATGCTTGTTTGTACCGCCTACGAACTAAAAGACATTAACAGGGTAGCCCGTTTGCGAGGCTACCTTGATACCTACCCCGACACTCCTTACGCCAATCGCATTTATGCACTGATGGCTGCAAGCTATTTTTATGAAGGGAAATACAACGAAGCATTGGCGCTATTCAACTCGGCTCGGCTCGATCTGTTGGAAAACGAAGAGCGAGACGACATGACCTACCTCCTGGCTACCTGCTACCTTAAAGTAGGCGATGTGAAAGAAGCTGCCATCTGGTTCGAAACGCTCAGAGCAAGCAGTTCGAAGTATGAGACAGACTGCACATACTACCTTTCTTACATCCGCTACATGCAGCTACGCTACGACGAGGCGCTGAAGGGTTTCCTTTCACTGCAAGATAACAGCAAATACAAAGCACTTGCCCCCTACTACATTGCCGAGATTTACGCCATCAAGAAAAACTACGATAAGGCCGAAATCGTTGCACAAAACTACCTGTCGACTTACCCAACCAATGAGCATGCCGCCGAGATGTATCGCATCTTAGGCGATTCGTACTACCACATGCATCGTTATCAGGAAGCAGTGAGTGCTTTTCAAAACTACATGCAACAAAACAGCACCCCTCGACGCGACGCACGCTATATGCTTGGATTGGCTTACTTCCAAACCGGCGTTTATTCCAAAGCAGCCAATACACTGGGCGAGGTAACAACCATCAACGATGCCTTGACACAGAACGCTTACCTGCATATGGGGCTCTCTTACCTTCAACTGGCCGAGAAGAACAAGGCACGCATGGCCTTCGAGCAAGCCTCAGCTTCTAATGCCGATATAAAAGTGAAAGAACAGGCAGCTTACAACTATGCGCTCTGCATCCATGAAACCTCATACTCTGCCTTCGGCGAATCAGTGACCGTGTTCGAGAAATTCCTGAACGAGTTTCCCCAATCTTCGTATGCCGAGATGGTGAGCAACTACCTGGTAGAAGTATACATGAACACGCGCAGCTATGAAGCGGCCTTAAAATCGATCAGCCGCATCGCTCAGCCGGGCAAACGTATTCTGGAAGCGAAACAGAAGATCTTGTTCCAACTTGGCACACAAGCATTTGCCAACACAAATTTCGATCTTGCCATTGACTATTTTAATCAGTCTATCAACCTGGGTCAGTACAACCGCCAAACCAAAGCCGATGCGCAGTACTGGCGAGGAGAATCGTACTACCGTCTAGGCAAAATGCCGGAGGCTGCTCGTAACTTCAGCGAGTACCTGCAACTCACCCAGCAAACCACCAATGAGATGTATGCGCTAGCTCACTATAACTTAGGATACATCGCCTTTCATCGCAAAGACTATACCGAAGCGCGAAACTGGTTCGAGAAGTATACTCGTTTGGAAAAAGCAGACAACAAAGCCACTTTGGCCGATGCGTACAACCGTATTGCCGATGGCTACTTCAACATGCGTCGCTTTGAAGAGGCCAAGCAGTATTACGCACAAGCCGAAAGCATGAATACTCCGGCTGGCGACTACTCGTTCTATCAGTTGGCATTGGTATCGGGCTTGCAGAAGGATTATGCGGGTAAGATTACCTTGCTTAACCGCTTGGTGGGCAAATACCCCAACTCGCCCTACGCCATCAGTGCCATTTATGAAAAAGGGCGGTCGTATGTGCTTAACGATAACAATAACCAGGCTATTGCCGCTTTCAAAGAGTTGCTCAACAAATACCCCGAAAGTCCCATCAGCCGCAAAGCAGCTGCCGAAATCGGACTGCTCTACTACCAAAACGATGAGTATACCAAAGCCATTGAGGCTTACAAACACGTGATACAAAAATATCCCGGTAGCGAGGAGGCACGTATGTCCATGCTCGACATGAAATCGATTTATGTAGACATGAACCGTATCGACGAGTTCGCCGCACTGGCCAATGCACTGCCGGGCAACATCCGCTTTGAGGCGAGCGAGCAAGATTCGCTCACCTATATAGCTGCCGAGAAGATTTACATGCGCGGACGCATCGAAGAGGCGAAAACCAGCTTCAATAAATACCTGCAAACATTCCCCGACGGAGCATTCGGGCTCAACACCCACTACTACCTTTGCCTTATCGGCAAGGAGCAGAAGAATTATGAACTGATTCTGCTTCATTCGGGCCGTTTACTCGAGTATCCCGATAACCCGTTCCTCGAAGAGGCCTTAATTCTTCGGGGCGAAGTGCAGTTTAACCAACGTCAATTTGGCGAAGCACTGAAAAGTTATCAGTTATTGAAGGAAAAAGCAACTCGTGCCGATCGCAGACTGCTGGCCGAAACGGGTATGCTGCGCAGTGCAGCTTCGTTAAGAGACGATGTAGAGGTGATTCATGCGGCTACAGCCCTATTGAGCGAAACCAAGCTAAGCCCCGAGCTAACCAACGAAGCTCTTTACTACCGCGCCAAAGCCTACCTCAACCAGCAAGCAGAGAGTAAAGCCATGGCCGACCTGAGGGTATTGGCCAAAGACACACGTAACGCTTATGGCGCCGAAGCGAAATTTCTCGTAGCCCAGCAACTATACCATACAAAAGAGTATACTGCTGCCGAAAAAGAGCTGCTCAACTACATTGATCAGAGCACTCCGCATGCCTATTGGTTGGCACGCAGCTTCGTACTCCTATCGGATGTTTACGTAGCCATGGGTAAGAAACTCGATGCACGTCAGTACCTATTAAGCCTTCAACAAAACTATGAGGGCAAAGACGACATCGCCAATATGATTGAAAGCAGACTGAAAAATCTTAATTAAGTAATGAAGCGTATGAAACGTAACTATTATACCTTAGTGGGCATTGCCCTTATCGCACTTCCTTCATGGGGACAGCAGAAAACACAACCCCATGCCAAAGACACCACTGTTAACCGCACGGTTGTAGTGGAGCAAGAGTACACTCCAGACCTTTTGGATGCTTCGAAAATCAATGTGCTGCCACCGGTAGAAGAACCCATCGTAAGCAAAAAAGAGGTAGAGTATGCCATAACACCTGCACCGGCCGGCACCATCCCTACCAATCAGATGCAAGCATACATAGGAAAAGAGGTGCAAGCAGCTACTCTCCCGGGCTATGCTCGGTTGGGATATGGCAACTATGGCAACCTCGACCTATTGGGCAACTACCTGTTTCGCCTGTCAAGCAAAGACCGCCTGAATCTAAACTTCAAGATGGACGGCATGGATGGTAAGCTGAACAATCTTCCTTACCAAGAGGAGACCCGATGGGATGCCTTTTACTACCGAACACGGGCGAACGTAGACTATACGCATCAGTTTAGTAACCTCGATTTAAATGTAGCCGGAGACTTCGGACTCAGCAACTTCAATTTCAAGCCCGAAAGCATAAACGGCAAGCAGAAGTTTACCTCTGGAAGCATGCGAGTGGGCCTTGCATCGATCGACGAAACCCTACCCATCCACTTCAATGCTGCCACCGGTTTGTTGCTGTACCAGCGCCAACACAACTTAAGTTCCGCCACCTCGCCCAAGGAGACCCAGGTGCACACCCAGGCCAATGTATCGGGAAGCATCAGCGAGGAGCAACGCATCCATGTGGCATTAACCATGAACAACCTGTTCTACAAGGAAATTGATTTCCAGAACTACACCGCTCTAAGCCTGAATCCTTATTATGAACTCAATAACGATAGTTGGTTGCTACACTTAGGAGCCCATGTAGACATGGCTTTTGGGTTTGGAAAAAGCATGCGTGTATCTCCGGACGTAACAGCACAGTATGCGTTCTCGGATAGCTATGTAGCATACATCAAAGCGACTGGAGGCAAAAGAGTCAATGATTTCCGTCAATTGGAGGCGCTCTGCCCTTATGGTGAATTTGCTTTGACCGATTTGGATGCTCCTCAGGCCACGTCTAAGCAAATGGAAGATACTTATGAGCAGCTTAATGCCACTCTCGGGTTCAAAGCCAGCCCCTATCCGGGTCTTTGGTTCAACCTCTATGGCGGTTATCAAAACCTGAAAGATCTTGTCTTTAATGATGTTGTCAACACAGCACCTCTCTCTTCTTTTCTTGCTTTCGAGCAAACTGATGCGCACAATACTTACATTGGAGCTGAAGTAAGCTACGACTATAAAGAGATTGTTTCTCTGTCTGCAGCCGGTAAGTATCGCAAGTGGAGTTCAGACGAACTTCTGGCGCTGTACATCCAACCTGCAAGTGAGTTTACCTTCAATGCCAACGTTCGCCCCATCGCTGCACTAACCCTAAATGTGGGTTATAACTACATTGCACGAAAAGAGGTGGCCGAACTCGGTAAAATGTCTCCAGTGAATAATCTTCACATCGGGGCAACATACCAGCTATTCAAAGGCATCTCTGTCTATGCTCGTGTCAACAATCTGTTGAATAAGAAGTATCAATATTATCTGGGATATGCAACCGAGGGCGTGAATTTCTTAGGAGGATTGAGTTTTCAGTTCTAAATGGGTGCCATTAAAAAAAATAGCAATAAATGCCCCAACCATGAGCTCATAAGAGGAGGCAGTTCATCCGCTTCATTGCGTAAATAACTCTTTTTCGTTAAAAAAGAGCAGATTGTCTTTATATTATAAGGTGGAGATGATGTTTTTTTCTACTTTTGCGAGCGAATTTGATCATGTAGAAAAGTGAGTGC
>JAGOOC010000004.1:0-40044 GCA_017992695.1 Bacteroides sp.
AAGTACGCACTCTTGCACCACAAGAGTGTACGAAGAAGAAAACGATTAACAATGTTAAAATCAAGAGAAGAAAAACAACACGTCTTTCGTCCATTTGCTTGGTGATTCAAAAGATTTCACCTACTTTTGTAAGCTAAAGCAGTTGGTCGGTTTGTCGCTTGTGCTTGAGGCACAGGAGGAAAGTCCGGGCAACATAGAGCATCCCACTTCCTAACAGAAAGCTGTCCGCGAGGGTAGAGTAACGTAGAAGAGAATAACCGCCACGCTTTGCAAAAAGCGGGGTAAGGGTGAGAAGGTGGGGTAAGAGCCCACCAGCCGTGCGGTGACGTATCGGGCTGTGCGTCTTGGGAGTTGTAAGGTCATGTATACCGGCGTTATGAGAGTAGCTCGCTCCATGTCGGAGGGTAGACCGCTAAAGTGCCGTGGCAACACGTCACTCAGATAAATGACAAACACCTTATATCTATAAGGTACAGAACTCGGCTTATAGACTGACTGCTTTTCTTTTTTACTTAATGACCACGAACGCTATGAAGCAAAAGATCTCTGAATTCTGGATATTCATAACGAATGATATCTGGCGTATTACCGAAGATGAGGTAACGAAAAGGACATTCTCCTTTTACACCATTATTAAAACAGTTTATCTCTGCATCAACCGTTTTACCAAAGATCGCTTGCCCGACAAAGCCTCTGCTTTGACCTATAGCACCCTACTCGCCATTGTCCCGATACTCGCTATTCTGTTTGCCGTTGCACGCGGGTTTGGTTTCGCAAACCTGATGGAGCATCAGCTTCGTAGCGGATTGGGCGGATCGGCCGAAACCTCCGAAGCCATTCTTACATTCGTAGACTCTTACCTGTCGGAGACCAAAGGTGGCATCTTTATCGGCGTGGGCTTGGTGATGTTGTTGTGGACAGTTATCAACCTGGTGGGTAGCATTGAAGTAACCTTTAACCACATCTGGCAGGTAAAAAAAGGACGATCTATGTATCGGAAGGTGACCGATTACTTCTCTATGCTGTTGCTTATGCCTATTTTGATTGTTATTTCGGGCGGACTCACCATCTTTATGAGCACCATGATCAAGGGGATGGCCGACTTTGTGCTACTGGCGCCTGTGATGCAGTTTTTGATTAGGCTTATCCCGTTTGTGTTGACTTGGGCCATGTTCACCGGGCTTTATGTTTTTATGCCCAACACCAAAGTAAAGCTCAAACACGCCCTCATCTCGGCCATTATTGCCGGAACGGCCTATCAGGCTTTCCAATTCTTGTACATCAGCGGTCAGTTGTGGGTGTCGCGCTACAATGCGATTTACGGTAGTTTTGCAGCACTACCTATGTTTCTGCTGTGGCTTCAAATCTCGTGGACGATCTGTTTGTTTGGCGTTCAACTGACCTATGCCGGACAAAACATCCGTAACTTCAGCTTTGATAAAAACACACAGAACATCAGCCGTCGTTACCGCGACTTCATCGCTATTCTCATCATGTCGCTCATTTCCAAACGATTTGAGCGCAACGAACCGCCCTATACCGCCGAACAACTATCTGCGGAACATAAAATCCCAATCCGCCTAACCAATCAAACGCTTTATCAGCTACAGGAAGTAGACTTGATTCATGAAGTAGCCACCGATCATAAAAGCGATGATATCGCTTATCAACCCTCGATAGATATCAGCCAGCTCAACGTAGCTTTGTTGCTCGGCCGTCTCGACACGCACGGGTCCGAAGACTTCAAGATAGATAAGGATGAGGTTTTTAGTGAGCAATGGAGGGTGTTGCTCGACTCTCGCGCAGAATATTACAAGAGTGCGAGCAAGGTGTTATTGAAAGATCTCTAAATGCATCAATAGCGATTGTAAGAGATCACCTTCTCTTTGGGTTTGCGGCTCTTCTTCCGCTTGTCTTTGGCAGAATAGCCGATAACGATATCCAGAAGCAAACGCTTGGAGGCAGGAATACCCGTGAGTGCTTTGATCTCTTTCTCATCAAACCACCCCAAAATACAAGAACCCAACCCCTCGCTTTCGGCAGCCAGCACGATATGAGAGGCAGCAATTCCCACATCAATGAGCGGAAAATGCTTATCCTTTACCTTTCCACCCAGCAAAGAGGTAATGTTGGCCGACTCTTCAACCACCAGAATATGTACCGGAGCCTTTTGGGCAAACTTATTCATTCCGAGTCCGGCAGTAGCTTTTCCAACCTTTACAGCAAGTTCCTTATCGGTTACCACCACAAACCGCCACGGTTGCGCATTGCAAGCCGAAGGAGCCATTCGTGCGGCTTCGAGTATTCGTTCTAGCTTCTCGGGCTCTACGGCTCGGCTCTCGTCGTACATCCGATCGCTTTGACGGGCGTTGACTAACTTTAAAAAATCACTGTTCATCATGGCGTGGGGGAATGGGGGGAATTGCTCCAGGTTGTTTTATTGGTATTGAATCATTCGGCTTACATACTTGCCAATGATATCGAACTCCAGGTTGATTACGGAACCTATCTTAAAGGTGTGGAAGTTTGTATGCTCGTAGGTATACGGAATAATAGCCACTTGGAACGTATCTTCCGTAGGATTACACACCGTCAGACTTACCCCATTGACAGTTACCGACCCTTTATCTACCGTGATATACCCTCGCCGAGCCATCTCTTTATCAAACGCATAGCGGAAAGTAAAATACCAGCTACCCTGGGCATCTTTGATATCAATACAGGTAGCAGTTTGATCTACATGTCCTTGAACAATGTGTCCGTCCAACCGTCCGTTCATCATCATGCTGCGCTCTACGTTCACCTTATCGCCTACGGCAAGCAATCCTAAGTTCGAGCACTCAAGCGTCTCTTTCATCGCCGTAACCGTATAGGTCTCTTCGGTCAGTTCTACCACCGTGAGGCAAACGCCATTGTGCGATATGCTCTGATCTATTTTCAACTCGTTCACAAACGAACAGGTAAAGGTAAAGTGGATATTCTCCCGGTCTTTGACCAGCGCTACCAAGGTAGCATATTCTTCGACTATTCCAGAAAACATAATTCTATATCTATTTATATTGTGCCACAAAGATACAAAATAAGATGAAGAAGTCATGGAAGCTATAAACAAAAAAAAACGAAGCTTTTCACAAAGCTTCGTTTTCAGTTTTCAATAGGTATTAGTTTTTTTAAGGTAAAAAGATTGTTTTCAGGATAACGCTGCAAAGATAGTCTCTTTTAATTTGATGAGCCAAATAAAAAAACATGTCTTATAACATCTTTTTGAGCTTTCTTTGGATTTATTATCATTTCAATTCAAACAGACTGATTATTACGCGTTACAAGGGGCAAATATAGAATAAAAAACCAAATGCTACTAATTATTGTTTAAAAACTTGCAAACATCTAATGAGTTGGGTAATGCTCATCTATTTTTCCGCTATGTTTTAACACTTTAGCATCAATAAAGAACACAATCTCCTCTGCAATATTGGTGATGTGATCGCCCGATCGCTCGAGTCTGCGAAACACACTGATCAGATTCAAAGACGAATGTATGCTATCGGGATGCTCTTTGATGTATTCGGCGAGTATGGTGGTAGCGTCGGAATTGATGTCGTCGAGCAAATTATCTTTGGCAAACACGGCGGTAGCCAACTCAATGCTCTCTTCGTTCAGCGCCCGTTTGGCCAATTCGAGCATGGAAAGCACCTGCTTGTTCATCTCTTCAAGACGAAGTCGTTTCAGCAGTTCGGCTTCTAATATCGGTTCTTCGCAACGAAGAACAAAGTGAGCAATGCTCTCGGCAAAGTCGCCCAACCGTTCAAGGTTCGTGTTAATCTTGAGCATAGCCAGCACAAATCGCAAATCGATAGCCACGGGACTATAGAGCGCAATGACATCTTCCACATCGCTATCTATTTTTAGTTCAAAGGCATTTACTCTACGTTCGCGCACGATGACCTGCCTGGCGAGCTCTTTGTCAAGCGTCAGAACAGATTCTCCTGCCCGATCAAGCTGATTATAGACCAGCGTCCACATTTCATCTACCTCTTTCTTCAGCAACATCAGTTCTGATTCGATAAATTTTACCATCTGTTTATATTTTAAGTTGTTATTGTTACTTGGTTACCCGAAACGACCGGTTATGTAATTCTGCGTTTGTTCTTTTTCGGGATTCGTAAATACACGTTTGGTTTCTCCATACTCTACCATGTTTCCCAAATAAAAGAAGGCAGTGCTATCACTTACACGCGCAGCTTGCTGCATGTTGTGTGTCACAATCACGATGGTGTACTCCTTCTTCAGTTCATGGATCAACTCCTCTACTTTGGCGGTCGAGATAGGATCGAGTGCCGATGCCGGTTCGTCCATCAACAATACCGAAGGAGAGATGGCCATGGCACGGGCAATGCAAAGCCGTTGCTGCTGTCCGCCCGAAAGCGCATAGGCCGATTCTTTGAGCTTATCTTTTACTTCGTCCCACAAGGCAGCACCTTTTAATGTCTCTTCGACTCGGTGGCGAATAAAGGCATTATCGGTCACCCCATTCACCCGCAGGCCGTAAGCCACGTTTTCAAAGATACTCTTGGGAAAGGGGTTCGGGCGTTGAAACACCATACCTACGTTTTTACGAAGTTCATCTACCTCAATCCCCTTTTCATAAACATTCTGTCCGTCGATACGAATCTCTCCTTCCAATCGGGTGTTCGGAATCAAGTCATTCATTCGGTTGAAGAGTCGCAAGAAAGTTGACTTTCCGCAGCCCGACGGACCAATAAAAGCCACCACCGACTTCGCTGCAATCTCCATGCTGATGCCTCTCAGCGCATGAAAGTCGCCATACCAAAAATTCACATCGCGCGTAACAATTTTACTATTTTCCATTAGTTCATTTTTATTTTCTTCTCAAAATACTTTCTTAATGCATTGGCCAACAAGTTTGTGATCAGTACAATGGCGATAAGCACCAGTGCTGTACCATAGGCTAGCGGAAGCTGTGCTTCCATGTCTACACCGCTGGTCGAGATCACATAGAGATGATAGGGCAACGCCATACACTGATCGAATATACTCGTGGGAAGTTGTGGCAAGAAATAAGCGGCACAAGTAAAAAGGATCGGTGCAGTTTCGCCCGATACACGCCCCAAAGCCAGAATCAATCCGGTGATAATGTTAGGCATACCCATGGGCAAGATAACATACCAAATGGTTTGCAGCTTGGTAGCTCCAAGCGCACGACTTCCTTCGCGCAAGCCATCGGGAATGGCTTTCAACGACTCTTCGGTGGTACGAATCACCAACGGTACGCAAAGCAGACCGAGTGTTAACGAGCCAGCCAATATGCTATCGCCAAATCCAAGGTAGTTCACAAACAGTGCCATACCAAACAGACCGAAAACGATAGAGGGAATGCCACTCAGGTTATTTGTCATCATCCGAATGAAGCGCACTAGCTTTCCTTTGGGAGCATACTCATTCATGTAAATACCGCTCATCACCCCCACCGGAAAGGCAAAAATAGCACTTCCTATCATCAGGTAGAATGTACCCACAATAGCAGGCCAGATGCCTCCTCCCGTCATACCATCGGTTGGATCAGATGTGATAAAATCCCAGCTAATAACCCCTATACCTTTGTATATGATAAAGCCCAAGATGGAAAACAACACCAATACAATACACACGCTCATCAATCGGAAAAGCCCGAAAGCAATGCCCTGTGAGCGACTCTTTGATTTATTATTACTTTTTATTTTCATTTTACTTGCTACGGTTGGCACCTCTCGAAGAGATGTATTCGACACTAAAGTTGATAATCAGCGTGATAAAGAATAGCACTACGCCCAGCAAAAACAACGCTTGATAGTGAGGTCCACCTGCCGGTGCTTCACCCAATTCGGCCGCAATGGTAGCCGGGATGGTACGTAGCGGTTCAAGAATGGTTGTCGGAATCACCGCTGCGTTTCCGGTTACCATCAACACAGCCATAGTTTCGCCAATGGCTCTACCGATGCCCAGTACTACCCCCGAGGTGATGCCCGAAATCGAATAAGGAATGACGACCTTATAGATGGTTTGCCACTGCGATGCGCCTAGTGCCAAGCTAGCTTCGCGCATCGAACGCGGACAGTTTCGCATGGCATCTTCTGTTACCGTGATAATCGTAGGCAAAGCCATAATAGCCAAGATTACACTTCCAGCCAGTCCGCTTTCGCCTACAGGCAAATCGAACACCTTTTGAATGAGCGGCACAATCACGATGAGCCCAAAAAAACCATAAACTACCGAAGGGATGCCACTCAACAATTCAATCAAAGGTTTAAGCCAATTACGCATGCTCGGATGAGCCACCTCAGACAGGTAGATAGAGACCGAAAGTCCAAAGGGAAGCGCAATCAGAATGGCAAACAGGCTTACCCACAAGGTACCTGTGATAAGAGGCAGAAAGCCGAACAGTGATGCCGGTGTAGCTGTAGGAAACCACTCTGCTCCGGCAAATACATCTTTCAGCGAAATCGTATTGTCCTGAATCAAATGTACTTTATCGGGATGGGTAACAAACTTCTGCGGAATAAATGCCACAATGCCCGGTATCTTCTCTATCAGCTCGGCAATCTTGGCTCCTGCGTTTTCATAGGCCTCGCCCAGTTCAGCCTCCGAAAAGTAATGTGTTAAGTCTTCGAGACGGAACACGCGGATGGGAAGATCCTCTCCGCCCACCTCTTTCCAGTTGGTTATCTCTTCGTCAAAAACGTTTTTTATCTGAACGGGAGTCAGTTCGGATACTTTATTGCCTTGATTCAAGGCAATAACATACCCATCTTCAATAATTTTACTTGTAAACAGGCCAAAAGCCTGAGAAAAAAGAAATACAATAATCAGTACAATCGTAATGCTGGTTACGAAGCCACTGCAAGTAAGTACACCTTCTGCAATCTTCTCAAGAATCTTTTTCATTTTTGTAGTTTGTTTTCTGATGCAAAGAACGTTAGTCTTTGTTAAGATAGTATGAATAGGACTTGAAGGAATTGTTTCAAACCTATTACATTTTGATTACAACGAAAGACTGTGCCCACTTTGTAAACAGAATGTAATATCTGTTTGTTTACTTTGTCCTCATAAACTAGAAACATCATTATGAAAGCAAAAAACATTCTCTTCGTATTCCTTCTTTTGACAGCCGTTAGTGCACGTTCACAACGCATTAAAGGAAGCGACACCGTGCTGCCTATTGCCCAGCAAACAGCCGAGCGTTTCATGAACCAACATCCCAAAGCTCGTGTCACGGTAACCGGTGGCGGAACAGGTGTAGGTATATCGGCACTGTTAGATAACACCACCGATATTGCCATGGCCTCTCGCCCCATCAAGTTTAGCGAGAAGATGAAAATAAAGGCTGCCAAACAAGAGGTAGTAGAGGTCGTTGTGGCCTACGACGCACTGGCGGTTGTCGTCAATCTTTCTAACCCGGTGAAACAACTCACCCGACAACAGCTTGAAGCCATCTTTCGTGGAAAAATAACCAATTGGAAACAAGTCGGAGGCGAAGATCGAAAAATAGTAGTTTACTCGCGCGAGACCTCCTCGGGAACTTATGAATTTTTTAAAGAGAGTGCACTCAAAAACAAAAACTACATGCCCAACAGCCTTTCGATGCCGGCTACGGGTGCCATTATACAGTCTGTTAGTCAAACCAAGGGTGCTATCGGTTATGTAGGCCTTGCCTACGTGTCGCCTCATATCAAAACATTAGCTATCTCCTACGATGGCATACACTATGCCACCCCCACAGTAGCGAACGCTACCAACAAGAGCTACCCCATCGTTCGTCCGCTTTATTACTATTATAATGCAAAAAACAAAGCAGCGGTCACTCCGCTTCTCGACTTCATTCTTTCTGTCGAAGGTCAGAATATAATAAAAAAGAGTGGATATATTCCGGTGAAGTAAGGTTATACAAAAAAAATGTCCTATTTTTGTAGCCTTAATCGAGTTAACACATACCGTTATGACAGATATTAAAAACGAAGAAGTAAGCGAAAAGAAAAGCCTTAACTTTATTGAACAGGCACTTGAGAATGATTTAAAAGAGGGTAAGAATGGAGGAAGGGTACAAACACGCTTTCCGCCCGAACCAAACGGATACCTTCATATTGGTCATGCCAAAGCTATATGCCTCGACTTCGGAATGGCCACCAAATATGGTGGAACATGCAACCTTCGTTTTGATGATACAAACCCCATTAAAGAAGATATGGAGTATGTAGAGGCTATCAAAGAAGACATTCAATGGCTCGGCTTCCAATGGGACAATATATGTTATGCTTCCGATTACTTCCAGCAATTGTGGGACTTTGCTGTAGCACTTATCAAGCAAGGCAAAGCCTATATTGATGAACAAAGTGCCGAAGAGATTGCCCGTCAAAAAGGCACCCCTACCCAACCGGGCGTTGAAAGCCCTTACCGCAACCGCCCCATCGAAGAGAGCCTTGCCCTGTTCGAGCAGATGAATAGCGACGAAGCGGTAGAAGGTTCGATGGTGCTTCGTGCCAAAATTGATATGGCCAACCCCAATATGCACTTGCGCGATCCGTTGATGTACCGCATCATGCATGTGGAACACCACCGCACCGGCACGCAGTGGAAGGCCTACCCCATGTATGATTTCGCTCACGGACAGAGTGACTATTTCGAAGGAGTAACCCACTCGTGGTGTACACTCGAATTCGTTGTTCACCGCCCCCTATACGATCTGTTCATCGACTGGCTCAAAGAGGGCAAAGACCTCAACGATAATCGTCCACGCCAAACCGAGTTTAATAAACTCAACCTCAGCTATACGCTCATGAGCAAGCGCAACCTGCTTATACTCGTCAATGAAGGCATGGTAAATGGTTGGGACGATCCGCGCATGCCCACCATCAGCGCTTTCCGTCGTCGGGGCTACTCGCCCGAGTCGATCCGCAAGTTTATCGACAAGATTGGTTACACCACTTACGATGCACTCAACGAGTTTGCGTTGCTCGAAAGTGCCGTTCGCGAAGACCTCAACACCCGGGCTACCCGCGTGTCGGCTGTCATTAATCCGGTTAGGCTGGTCATCACCAACTATCCCGAAGGACAAGTAGAAGCGCTCGAAGCGACAGATAACCCCGAAGATCCAAACTCAGGCAGCCACACCATCGAGTTCAGCCGCGAACTATGGATGGAGCGCGAAGACTTTATGGAAGAGGCTCCCAAGAAATATTTCCGCATGACTCCCGGTCAGGAGGTACGTCTTAAGAACGCCTATATTGTAAAGTGTACCGGTTGTACCAAAGATGAAGCCACCGGCGAAATCACCGAAATACAATGCGAATACCTTCCCGACACCAAGAGCGGTATGCCCGAGGCTAACCGCAGAGTGAAGGGCACCCTGCACTGGGTAAGCTGCGACCATTGTCTGCCTGCCGAGGTGCGTCTATACGACCGTCTTTGGAATGTAGAAAATCCACGCGACGAAGTTGCTGCCATCCGCGAAGCTCGCAACTGTTCAGTCGAAGAGGCGATGCGCCAAATCATCAACCCCGACTCGCTGAAGGTACTCACCCATTGCTTTATAGAGAAACACGCAGCCACCCTGCCTACCCTCTCTTACCTGCAATTCCAACGCATTGGCTACTTCAATATCGATCAAGAATCCACCCCCGATAAACTTGTCTTTAATCGTACAGTAGGATTGAAAGACGGTTGGGGAAAAATCAAAAACTCATAATTCATCATTCTAAGCATATGCCACGAAATAACTCACTACCCGGTAAAGACCAAGAACTGAACGAACTTATTGCCAACTATGAGGAGATGCAGACAGCAGGTAAAAGCATTTACCTGGATGGTGACCAACTGGCCGACATTGCAGATTTTTACGCTATGGAGCGAAGACTTCAAGAAGCGCAAGAGGTCGTTACCTACGGCCTCCATCTGCATCCCGGCAACACCGACTTGCTCATTGAGCAAGCCTACCTACATCTGGATAACAAAGAGATCCAAAAAGCGGTGGATGTAGCCCTGAGCATCGCCGAAGAGCACGCTACCGAGGTTAAATTTTTGAATGCCGAGATCCTACTCAACCAAGAGAAGTTTGAAGAAGCCGAAAGCTTACTCAACACCATTGAAGAGCGAGATGAACTGGATATCATCATCGAAATAGCTTACCTGTACATCAACACGGGATACCCCAACAAGGCGCTTCCTTGGTTAGCACCCAATTTAGAGCAATACAAAGAAGATGAAAATTTCATCGCTGTCCTGGCTGACTGCCTCTCTGCCGTAGAGCAGTTTGAAAAGGCCGAGTATTATTACAATACGCTCATCGACAAAGCTCCCTTTCACGCTCCCTACTGGATGGGTTTAGCGAGATGCTATTATAACAACAAGGAGTACCCCAAGGCAATCGAATCGCTTGACTTTGCCTTGGCAGCCGACGAACATTTGGGAGAGGCCTACCTCATGAAAGCCCACAGCTTGATTCACCTCGAAAATGAGTTTGAAGCGATTGCTGCATACGAAAAAGCACTTCAATACAGTGCTATTTCGTCTCACTTTGCCCACATGTTTATGGGTCTTGCTTATAGCAATAAGGAGGAGTGGGAAAAAGCAGATATTCACTTCAATAGCGCACTTACCGAAATGAACATAAACAAGGCGAAAGAAGAAGTTGACCCCGTCTTAATGGTAGACCTTTACTGCAATCAGGCCATCTGCCTATCTAAGCAAGGGCATTATGAAGCGGCTCTTCACCTTTGCGAGATAGCCAAAGATGATTATCCCGGCAATCCGGAGCCTTATTTGACACAGGGGCGCATTTATATGACCCATGAAGAGGTTGATAAAGCCTATGAACAGTGGGGCCTTGCTACTCAGTATGCACCCGATGCCGAGACTTGGTATCAAATCGGCACGTTCAATATGGAGCTCGGCAGGGCGGAAGATGCCCGTACCTATTTTGAAGAGGCAGCAAAACGAAACCCCGAGATAGAGGGGGTTTATGAAGAGCTTGCCGCCGCCTGCTTGTATCTCCAAGATCTTACAGCATTCCATAAGTACAATATGCTTTCAAAAGATCCGGTTGACTTTTCGGGCTTAAACAAGAGATTAAAGGAAATAGGCACGGATGACCTCGTTGAAGAACTTCGTGTTTTTCTGAAACTCATAAATGATCCCAACGACGAACAGAAAGAGGATAACTAAGAAACGCAATATGAAACACATCAACAAACTATAATACCTAGCAAATGGAATCTGTAGCCTTTATCGAATGGTGCCTCAATCACCTCAATTACTGGACCATCACGCTGTTGATGACCATCGAGAGCTCCTTCATCCCCTTTCCCTCCGAAGTGGTTGTTCCCCCTGCTGCCTACAAAGCGGCGGTGGGAGATGAACTCAACATCTATTTGGTGGTGTTCTTTGCCACCCTTGGAGCCAATATCGGTGCGCTTATCAATTACTACCTGGCCTACTGGCTGGGGCGCCCCATTGTCTATAAGTTTGCCAACAGTCGCTTCGGTCACATATGTCTCATCGACGAAGCCAAGGTAAAGTATGCCGAAGACTACTTCGACAGAAACGGTGCACTCTCTACGTTTATCGGTCGACTCATTCCTGCGGTACGTCAACTCATTTCGATCCCCGCCGGACTGGCTCGCATGAAGCTATCCACCTTCTTACTATACACCACCATCGGTGCCGGTCTGTGGAATGCTATCCTTGCGGCTATCGGCTACTACCTCGCTTCCGTTCCGGGCATTGAGAGCGAAGCACAGCTCTTGGCCAAAGTTACCGAATACAGCCACGAGCTGAGTTACTTCTTTATCGCTGTGGGTGTGTTTGTGGTAGGGTTTCTTGTTTACAAAGGAACGAAGAAGAAATAAAAAAGAACTGCAGAAGGGTCATTTTTTCACAAACTTGAACAATAAAAAAAAGGTGGGCTGCATAGTCCACCTTTTTTATTATTCAAGCTTGTTTCTATTTTTTCACCGCTTCAATCGCCTTGTCATAGTTAGGCTCTTGTGTTATTTCGGAAACAAGTTCAGTATACTCCACTTTCCCATCCTTTCCAATAACCACAACAGCACGCGCCAATAGGCCTACCAGCGGACCATCGCCCATTAATACGCCATAGTTTTTATCAAAATTCGAGGGACGATAATCAGACAGTGGTACCACATTTGCTATACCCTCTGTACTACAGAAGCGTCCTTGTGCAAACGGCAGGTCTTTAGAGATAGCTAGTACAACAGTGTCTGCCAACCCGGCAGCCAATTGATTGAACTTGCGTACGGATGTAGCACAAACACCTGTATCCAAACTTGGGAAAATATTTAAAACTACCTTTTTACCTTTCAAATCTTTAAGCGATAGCAAAGATAAATCATTTTTTACCAATTCGAAATCGGGAGCTAATTTACCTACTTGTATAAACTCTCCGACTAGTTTAACCGGATGTCCTTTAAAATTTGTTGCAGTCATATTCTTTATTCTTTTTTAAATTTACAATCAATCTGATCATTATATAAGAAACAAATGCATTAGCTATTTGGTTCATTTGCTCAACCATTATGAAAACGTCATGGAAACTTCGTTAAAAAATCAAACTCTTTATAAGCGTCATTGCGATGATAAAAAAGGATGATAATCAACGCGTGTTACCTCCCAATATAAAGAATATTAGCCACTACACGCTCTCCATCATGGTCAAACTTCTTATTGTCACTGGGGCAATTCACCACTCCATTCTCCGGTGCTCCGGATAACCACAGGGTGGTCGATCCTCCTCCGTCCAAATTAAGCGCCTCTTTTCCTCCTAAGACCCGCATCAAGTGTGCCAGTTCCGGAATGTTAACTCCTTCTGCCCGCCCCGGACAACGTCCATCTACCGTCACCAATAAGATTTTCCCCTCTTTGGTTGTACCAACAGCACTCCGTGGGTGTTTATCGCGAATAAAACCGGGATCGCACGCACTCCAGTCACACAGTTCCCCCGCTTGCAGCATCAGTGGACCTGAGGCCAACACGGTTCCTTTTGCTCCTTTATAGTTTTTCTCTATTTGCCTATCCCACGGCACCAACTTCATTTTTCCTTTTCGTTCATATACCGCTCCGGTGACCCGTTTATTCAGTTCACTTATACTGGTCGTATCGATCACCTGCTTGCCTACTTTCAAGAAGCAAACAGAGCTTCCTCGTTTCATGCTAAAGTACGAACCGTTAATGGCAGCTATCGCGTGCTGTTCGGCAGCCATTACGCTTGTCTTTTTCATCTCAGCCGAAAAGGCAATGCCCATGCGCCTCCCTTGTTGAGGATCTACCTCGATTAAGTTAATAAACTGAGCACCTCGGTAGAGTTGAGGTATGGCAACCCGTTTGTGAACAACGCCCTTGCGAGCGTTGATCACTTCCCACGGGGCCGACACGATTGCCAACGAGTCGGCAACCGTTTGTCCGTTCAACCAAACAGTCGGACAGAGAGCAAAGATAAAAATGGCGATGTGTTTTCTCATTGTAAACTTTAGATAATAATAAATAATTGTATTATTCGGTCAGACTATTGCCTTGCAATATCCACGCTGCCTTGCGTTTTATATACTCTGACCAAGCCTTTAGATCTGTTGGTATCTGCCCACTTAACTGGTTGTTTTCGACCCTGAATATACCGGTCGTACCACTTTTATCGATCACCGTTCCATATCCTTGAGGAATAGTACCACTAAATCCATTCGAATAGACCATAAATTCCTTCAAGTTGTTCCAGGTCGTGGGTTTGTTACTTTCGTCCAGTGGAAGCACAGGAAGAGAACCGCTCAACTGATTGCAATACGCCTTAATGGTTACGATGCTTGGAATGTTGATCAACATATCCAGGTTACCACTGAAGGTGTTCTCAAAACCTGCTGGCGTAGCAGTGGGGTGATTAGAAATATTAAGCGTGCGCAACAATTTACAGTTACCCAAAGATTCGGGTAAATTACCTCCCGTGGCCGATTCCACCACCCACAAATCGATCAATTGCGTGAGCAGCCCAATCTTTTCGGGGATAGCCGTGATTTTTTGATGCCTGAACTTAAGCGCTGTCAGCTCTGACAAATAACACAACGGAGTGATATCCCCTTCAACACCATTCTTCGTCACCGTATAAAAGTCAATGGCCGTTACCCTTCCGTTTGTGAACGTCACTCCCGGCCATTGTGTTGCGTTCGTCACCAATGCAGCGTTTAGGTTCCACTTCTTGACCCAGTTCTCCCCGTTCGCACCTTCATAAAACATTCTCAAGTAGTCGATATCTTCCAACGGTTTCTTGTCTTGCACAACCATCAATGTATCCGTTATGTTGTTCGCTCCCTTTAGGTACACGTAACCTGTCCGACCATCTTCTGTATCGGTGTACGGATCAATCGATAATTTCAGCTCCAAGTTATTGATCACATTCGGGTCAATAGTCGGACATTCTGTTACCTGTATCCAGTCGCAACCTTCAGAAAGTGCGCAGGTGTACTCAACCACCGTTGCAAACGGCACTACCTCGGCCACACTTCCTTTCGCTCCTACTTTCACGGTTCGTTTTTTGAGCGCAATGCCTATTCCTTCCTGTACTACTTTCATTTTCGTCTCCTTACCCTCAACAATCCAACCTGTAATTTCCGCTTCGCGAGAGGTCACCTCTGTATTCTTAGTTACGGCCACTTGAAAGCTACCTGTTCCCATGCCGTTGGTAGCGAGCAACTCCACCCACGTGGCAGAGGTTTTCACTCGCCATGGCAGGTTCGACTCCAGTTCTATTGAATGTATTTGTTTATCCAGCGACAGTTTCATGGTTTCATTGGTGAATTTCAAGTCCGGTTCGGGGATAGCGCCTCCTGTTTCATCTGTAAAATCCTGACAACCTGCCAAACACAGCCACAAGCTCAAGCAAAGGAAAAGAGAAAAGCTTGCTAAGCGGTTCCATTTTCCGCTCTTTATCATTCTATTTCGTACCATAGCATTTTTATTTTAATGATCGTATATTTAATTGTCTGTAACCACCAACAGTCCGTTGGCCACTTCTCTTTCAACACCCCCGTTGTCATACGGCCAGTTTCGTATACCGAAACGCCCCTCTTCAAATCCCGGAGTTGTACGCACAATGAAAGTAGAAGAACCTCCTCCATCCAGGTTAATCGCATCTCTGGCTCCCAGTGCTTTCATCACTGCGCCCATCTCTGCATACCTCATTCCGTTGGAGTGCCAAAAGTTTCGTCCGTCGACTACCAACATATATACCACGTTATTGTCTGTCACCCCGATTGCGGTTCTTGGTTCAAGTGTTTCTACGGTTTGAGGCGGGGCTATGCAAAGGATTACGTAGAGTGCATGTGGTTGATGCTGCAACACGATGTGCCTGAAGACTTTGTCATTGCCACAGGTGAGATGCATACGGTACGTGAATTTTGTGATCTGGCCTTTAAAGAGGTAGGTATAGCGCTGATTTGGGAAGGCGAAGGGGAGAATGAAAAGGGAATAGACAAGAGCAGCAAAAAAGTGCTGATAGAGGTAGATCCGAAATACTTTCGCCCGTGCGAGGTGGAGCAGTTGCTGGGAGACCCAACAAAGGCGAAAACGTTGCTGGGATGGAATCCTACAAAAACAGCTTTCAAGGAGTTGGTGAAAATCATGGTCAATCACGACATGAAATTTGTAAAGAAACTGCATCTAAAGACTATGTTGGACGAGGAGTAAAAGGAACGTAGAGATGACAATAGCGGTAGATTTTGACGGAACAATTGTAGAGCATCGGTATCCGATAATAGGAAGAGAGGTGCCTTTCGCTACAGAAACACTGAAGCTATTGATGGCAGATAATCACAAGTTGATATTGTGGACGGTACGCGAAGGTGATTTATTGGAAGAAGCAGTGCAGTGGTGCAAGCAGCGGGGTGTGGAGTTTTATGCGGTGAACAGAGATTATCCAGAAGAGGAGAAGGCGCATAAGGGGTTCTCACGTAAGGTGAAAGCGGATCTGTTTATTGATGACAGAAGTCTGGGAGGATTGCCGGACTGGGGAACCATATACCGAATGATTCGAGAAGACAAGGCGCACCAACCCTTTGTAGTGGAACGAAAAAATGATACTGCCGAAAAGAGAAAAAATCTAATAATATCTCGTATTTTTGCATGGTTTTCATAAATTCACTCATACATGATAGACGAGATTCTGGAATTCAATAAGAAGTTCGTAAAAGAACAGAAGTACGAAAAGTACATCACCAACAAGTATCCCAACAAGAAAATTGCCATTGTTTCGTGTATGGATACCCGTCTCACAGAGCTTATACCGGCTGCCTTGGGCTTGAAGAACGGAGACATGAAGATGATTAAAAATGCAGGTGGAGTGATCTCCCACCCCTTTGGCAGTGCCATGCGAAGCTTGGTTATAAGTATCTATGAGCTGGGCGTAAAGGACGTGATGATCATTGGTCATACCGACTGCGGCACACTGAACTTAGACAGCAAACAGGTGATGGGGCACATGGTTAAACGGGGCATCTCGATGGAACAACTCAAGATGCTGGAGTATTGCGGAGTCGACTTCAACAAGTGGATCGGAGGGTTTAGCGACACAAATACAGCTATCCGCCAAACGGTAGACTTGGTGAGGAATCATCCGCTCGTCCCAGAAGACGTCAGCGTGCAAGGGTTCATTATTGATTCGGTTACAGGGGAGTTGCGTTACGCGTAATGGTCTGTTTAGTTCGACTAAATCCCGTATACGTTTATAGCTTTGAGCTATTCCGTATACGGGATTTAGTCCATAAAATGGAGTTTTTTCGCCTCTATTGGGTTGAATCTCTAAATAAAGATTATCTTTGTGGCTCAATTAACCCGGAAACTCAGCACTGATGAAACAACTGAAAACAATTAAAGAGCTCATCAATGAGGGAAAAGTGGAAGAGGCGATTCAGGCATTGGATCAACTCATCCTGACAGACTCCGTCCCCAAAGACGAAGCCTACTACTTGCGGGGAAATGCCTATCGCAAACAAGGAAACTGGCAACAAGCCCTCAACAATTACCAAGAATCCATCGAGCTAAACCCTCAAGGTCCGGCCACAGAAGCCCGCCGCATGGTGATGGATATCATGAATTTCTTCAATAAAGACATGTTCAACCAATAATTATACGTAACTAAACAAATAGAGACTATGGCAAAAATAAAAGGAGCTATCGTTGTTGACACCGAACGCTGCAAAGGTTGTAGCCTATGCGTGGTGGCTTGTCCGCTCAACGTGATTTCTCTCAAAAAAGAGGTGAATGCAAAAGGATACAATTATGCATACCCGATGCTCGAAGACACCTGCAACGGATGTAGTTCGTGCGCAATTGTTTGTCCCGACGGATGCATCTCAGTATTTAAAGTTAAATGTGACTAATCAAAAGAAAATATGGCAGAAGAAGTTGTATTAATGAAAGGAAACGAAGCCATCGCTCATGCCGCTATACGCTGCGGAACCGACGGATACTTCGGATACCCGATTACCCCTCAGTCGGAAATACTGGAAACATTGACCGAACTGAAACCTTGGGAGACAACCGGAATGGTAGTGCTTCAAGCAGAAAGTGAAATAGCAGCAATCAATATGGTATATGGTGGTGCAGGAAGCGGCAAGAAAGTGCTGACCTCCTCCTCTAGCCCGGGCATTAGCCTCAAACAAGAAGGCATCTCCTACTTGGCAGGTTCCGAGCTACCCTGTGTTATCGTAAACGTAATGCGTGGCGGACCGGGATTGGGAACCATTCAGCCCAGTCAGGCCGACTACTTTCAAACGGTAAAAGGTGGCGGACACGGTGATTACCGACTCATTGCACTGGCTCCGGCTTCGGTGCAAGAGATGGCCGATTTTGTATCTTTAGGATTCGAGTTGGCGTTTAAATATCGCAACCCTGCCATCATTCTTGCCGATGGAGTGATCGGTCAGATGATGGAAAAGGTGGTTCTTCCTCCGATGCAACCTCGACTTACAGATGCTGAGGTGATTGAAAAATGCCCATGGGCAACCACAGGGAAGACCAAAGATCGCAAGCCCAACATCATCACTTCGCTCGAGTTACAACCCGATGCCATGGAGAGGAACAACCTCCGATTCCAGGCCAAGTACAAAGTAATTGAAGAGAACGAGGTGCGCTACGAAGAGATTGACTGTGAAGACGCTGACTATCTGATTGTCGCTTTCGGATCGATGGCACGTATCGGGCAAAAAGCTATGGAACAGGCTCGCGAAGAGGGTATCAAGGTAGGAATACTGCGTCCCATTACGTTATGGCCGTTTCCCACGAAGATCATTGCCGAATATGCCGGTAAGGTGAAGGGCATGCTGTCACTCGAACTGAATGCCGGGCAGATGGTGGAAGATGTGCGTTTGGCCGTTAACGGTAAGGTAAAGGTAGAACATTTCGGACGCTTGGGCGGCATTGTGCCCGACCCTGACGAGGTAGTGAGTGCGTTGAAAACATTATTCATTTGATTTACGATTAGACGATGAATCCCGATAAAATAAGAAACATACTGAATGTGCTATTCATGGTATTGGCACTGGCCGCTATCATTGTTTACTTTGCAGTTGCTGACTTCAAAGTGTTTATCTACCTATGTGGCGGGGCAATCTTTGTCAAGCTAATGGAGTTTTTTATACGATTCACCAATAGATAAGGAGAAGAAGCTATGACAAAAGAAGAAATAATCAAGTCTGGAAATCTGGTTCAAAAGAAACCGACATTGATGAACGATAACCCGATGCACTACTGCCCGGGCTGTAGCCACGGAGTGGTTCACAAACTGGTGGCCGAAGTCATCGAAGAGATGGGCATGGAAGAGAAAGCGATCGGAATATCTCCGGTAGGATGTGCTGTATTCATCTACAACTACCTGGATATCGACTGGCAAGAGGCCGCTCACGGGCGCGCACCGGCAGTAGCTACTGCCATCAAACGGTTGTGGCCCGACCGCCTAGTGTTTACCTATCAAGGCGATGGTGACTTGGCTTGTATCGGCACCGCCGAAACCATCCATGCACTGAATCGGGGGGAGAACATCACTCTTATCTTTGTGAATAATGGCATCTATGGTATGACAGGCGGACAAATGAGCCCTACTACCTTGATGGGCATGAAGACCTCGACAAGCCCCTATGGCCGCGATGTAAACCTTCATGGCTATCCACTGAAGATGACCGAAATTGCGGCTCAACTCGAGGGTACGGCTTACGTTACCCGCCAAGCGGTGCACACGGTACCTGCCATTCGCAAGGCGAAGAAGGCGATTCGCAAGGCGTTCGAGAATTCGATGGCCGGCAAGGGGTCTAACTTGGTAGAGATCGTTGCTACATGCAGCTCGGGCTGGAAGATGACTCCCGACGAATCGAACAAATGGATGGTGGAACACATGTTCCCCTATTATCCGTTGGGCGATATGAAAGATAAAGAATAACGCTAAAAGTCAACAGGAAAATGAAAGAAGAAATAATTATAGCAGGATTCGGCGGACAGGGTGTACTGTCTATGGGAAAGATTTTGGCTTATTCCGGACTGATGGAAGGCAAAGAGGTAACCTGGATGCCCGCTTACGGCCCCGAACAACGAGGCGGAACAGCCAACGTAACGGTGATTGTGAGCGATGAGCGCATCTCTTCGCCCATCTTAAGCACATTCGATGCTGCCATCATCCTCAACCAGCCTTCGCTAGAGAAGTTTGAGAGGCGGGTGAAACCGGGTGGAATCTTGATTTACGATGGATATGGCATCATTCATCCCCCTACACGAAAAGACATCAAAGTCTATCGCATCGACGCCATGGACGCTGCCAACGAGATGAATAATGCGAAGGCATTTAACATGATCGTGCTGGGTGGTTTGCTCAAACTTCTTCCGGTAGTATCGCTCGAAAGCGTACTGAAAGGATTGAAGAAAACACTTCCCGAACGCCACCACCACCTGATACCGATGAACGAAGCGGCTATCAAAAAAGGGATGGAGCTGATTAAAGAAGTTTAAAAGAGTCAAGAGCGAAAAGCAAAGCGTGAAGAGTTTTTAATGCGGGATCCTGCAAAGTAACTTTTCACGCTTCGCTCTTCGCTCTTCGCTTATTTGTTGTATCTTTGCGCTCACTTATGAGACGAATTCTACTTACATATATACTGTTTTTTAGTGTAAGCCAGTTAGCTACACAAGCGCAGGTTAGACCCAACAATCCTTACGGCGACCGCAAGGATGAGTATGGCAACATTGTAGACCAATTTGGCAATCAAATAGACCCTGCTATGCGCCCACAAAACCCAGACAGTGCGAACGTAGAGGTACAGAGCCTTCCGCCTACGCTCTACATGTGGAATTTGAGCGAAAACTTGGGCAACATCAACCGTATTCCGGCCGATACGGCCTACCGATTCTTCCAAAACTCCAACTTAGTTGAAGGCATCAGGGGACATTACAATTACTTGGGAAACCTGGGTTCTCCACGCCTCTCACGCATCTTCTTCGACAGACGCGAGGCAGAACCAACTCTTTTCATGGAACCGTTTTCGAGCTTCTTTATACGCCCGGGCGAGTTTAAGTTCACCAACAGCAACGTGCCCTACACCAACCTTACTTACTACAAAGCAGGAAGCAAGATCAATGGCGAAGAGCGGTTTAAATCGTACTTTTCGGTCAATGTAAACAAGCGGTTAGCGTTCGGGTTCAACATTGATTACCTCTATGGACGGGGTTATTACAACAGTCAAAATACATCTTTCTTGAACACTGCCCTTTTCGGTAGTTACATTGGCGATCGGTACGAAGCCAGTTTGCTTTACAGCAACAACAACATGAAGATGAATGAGAACGGTGGCATCACCGATGATAGGTATATAACCGACCCACAGACCATGGCGGGTGGAGGGAAAACCTATGAACCTCAGAACATCCCGACCGTACTCAGTCAAAGTGCCAACAACAATAAAGACTTTTACGTCTTTATGGCACAACGCTATAAATTGGGCTTTCAGCGCGCAATAGCCAAAGCTCAGAACGATACTACAGCTGCGAAAAAGGAGTTCGTTCCCGTCACCAGTTTCATTCATACCCTGAAGCTGGAACGCACACGCCACCGTTTCACTTCACTCGATAAGGTAGAAAATTATTATCAGAACACGTATATCCAACCAGGCCAATCGGCTATTAATGACTCGACCACCGCTTTCAGCATCAAAAACACATTGGGCATCGCCTTGCTCGAGGGGTTCAACAAATACGCCAAAGCCGGGCTAACAGCTTTTGCTTCGTACAAACTAAGCAATTATTACTTGATGAACCAAGATTCGATCAGCGTAGATCAATATACCGAAAATGAAGTTTTTGTAGGAGCCGAACTGTCTAAGCGCCAAGGCAACGTGCTTCATTACCACGCAACGGGCGAAGTGGGATTGTTAGGGAAAGCTATCGGTCAGTTTCGCGCCAATGGAGACGTCGACCTCAACTTCGGCCTTTTTAAAGACACGGTAAGCCTCATTGCACGAGCCTCAATAAGCAACACACTGCCTTCCTTCTACATGCGTCATTATCACTCCAAGCATTTTTATTGGGACAATGAAAATATGGATAATGAGTTTCGCACACGCATCGAAGGAGAGTTGAATATTGCTCGTTGGAAAACAAGACTAAGGGGTGGGGTGGAAAACATCAAGAACTATACCTACTTTAACCAGCAAGCCTTGCCGCAACAGCATGGAGGAAATCTTCAAGTGTTATCGCTCATCTTAGAGCAGAATTTCCGCGCAGGCGTCCTTCACCTCGACAATGAAGTGAGCTGGCAGAAGTCAAGCAACACTGCCGTGCTCCCGCTGCCCGAACTGTCACTCTATCATAACCTTTATCTGCAAACCAAACTGGCTAAGGTACTGACGATGCAACTGGGTGCCGACGTGCGTTACTTTACTAGGTATAAGGCTCCGGCCTATATGCCTGCCATTCAGCAGTTCCATCTGCAGGCCGAAAGCGACCAAGTGGAGATTGGCGGTTATCCTATTGTAAACGTGTATGCCAACTTTGACCTCAAGCGTACGCGCTTCTTCGTGATGATGTATCACGTTAACCAAGGTTCGGGCAAGTCAAACTACTTCCTTTCACCCCACTACCCCATCAATCCGCGTCTGTTCAAAATTGGTATCTCCTGGAATTTTTACGATTAACGTTGCCTCCTATGAAACGATTCAAGTACCTCTTTGTGACACTCTTTGTGTTGTGCATCGTTGCTGTTGTTGTGTTCTTCCGATATAGCAATAGAAGCAAGCCAATAGGGCATCCGCGAGACTATGCCGCGATAGAGAAAGAAGGTACCATTCATGTGGCTACCGAATACAACTCCATCGGTTTTTATGTAGATGGAGATACGATTTCGGGGTTTCACTACGAGCTAATAGAGGCTTTCACAAAGGCCATGGGGCTGAAAGCCAAACTGTTTCCGATCATGAGTTTCAATGATCGGCTTGAAGGATTGAGCAACGGTACGTATGACATCATTGCCAGCGACTTGATGGCAACCAGCGAGTGGAAAGACTCCCTGCTCCTCACCTCGCCCATTATACTAAGTAAACAGGTGCTGGTGCAGCGTAAATCAGTCAAAGGCGACACACTCTACATCAAAAGCCAGCTCGACCTGGCAGGGCGCACCTTACATGTGGTCAAAGGGTCTCCCTCCATCTTGCGCATCCGCAACTTAAGCAATGAGATAGGCGATACGATCTACATCCAGGAGGTCGAAAGATATGGTACGGAGCAGCTGATGGCCATGGTAGCACACGGTGATATTGACTATGCGGTCTGCGACGAAAGCATTGCTCGGGCCTCTATCGATTCGATGCCGCAGTTAGACATCAACACCGCCATCAGTTTTACGCAATTTTACTCTTGGGCGGTGAGCAAGCAGTCGCCTGTGCTGCTCGACAGTTTAAATAGCTGGCTCAAAGATTTCCGTCAGGGAGATCAATACCAACGTATATACAAAAAACACTACAAAAAGAGATAATTCGTTCGCTCACTTTTTCGGCAGTCTTACCTAAAAAGAGTATATTTGCATTCCTAATCATTCAATACATTATGAGCGAGAAGATAATTAAATGGGGATTTATCGGTTGCGGTGAAGTAACCAAATATAAAAGCGGCCCCGCATTTCAGCAAGTAGAACACTCGGAAGTAGTAGCAGTGATGAGCCGAGACGGTGCCAAAGCCCAAGCTTATGCGCAAGAGAGAGGCATTAAGAAATGGTACGACGATGCTCAAAGCTTGATTGACGACCCTGAGGTTAATGCCATTTACATTGCCACCCCTCCCTCCTCGCATGCTACGTATGCCATCATGTCGATGAAAGCAGGTAAACCTGTATATATTGAGAAACCCATGGCGGTGACCTATGAAGAATGCACACGCATCAACCGTATTTCGAGCGAGACGGAAGTACCCTGTTTTGTTGCGTACTATCGTCGCTACCTGCCCTACTTCATGAAGGTAAAAGAGCTGGTTGAACAAGGTGCTGTGGGCACTGTGATCAATGTGCAAGTTCGCTTTGCGCAAGCCCCGAGTGAACTTGACCACAACCGCGAGAATCTGCCTTGGCGTGTACAACCCGACATCGCTGGCGGTGGATACTTCTACGACTTGGCCCCGCATCAAATCGATCTGTTGCAAGAGATGTTCGGCTGCATTCTCCAAGCAAGCGGATACAAGAGCAACCGTGGTGGGCTTTACCCTACAGAAGACACCATTAGTGGCTGTTTCCAGTTCGACAGCGGACTGGTGGGCAGTGGTTCGTGGTGTTTTGTGGCACACGATTCGGCAAAGGAAGACCGCATCGAAATCATAGGCGATAAAGGGATGATCTGTTTCTCGGTATTCTCTTTCGACCCCATTGCCCTGCACAACGAACAAGGGCGTGTAGAGTTCGACATCAAAAACCCGGAGTATGTACAGCAACCCCTCATTCAAGCTGTAGTCGATCATCTGCTGGGCAAGTTGGTTTGCTCATCGGACGGCGAAAGTGCTACCCTGACAAACTGGGTCATGGATAAGATTTTAGGAAAGTTATAATCTTTTAGTGATGAATATTAAATTATTCATCACTTTTTTTTGTTTCCTGTGTCACGTTTTCCTTCCTCCTTTCGTCTTCCTTATATAAATGGAACTCAATCAGTTTAAATCAACCATAATTCCGCTACGCAATAAGTTATTGAACTATGCGAAGAGGCTGACAGATAACCCCGATGACGCAGAAGATGCGATACAGGAGGTGATGCTGAAGCTATGGAATATGCGTCAGAAACTGGAGGAGTACCACAGCATCGAAGCATTTGCCATGACGACAACGCATCATCACTGCATGGATATATGGCGCAGAAAGAAGCCAGATGCGGTATCGCTTGAGTGGGTACAAGCCGCTTGCACGGCCTCTACACCCGAACGGCTGCTCGAAGAAAAAGATGAGTTTCGGCTGATGAGAGAGATTATCGATTCGCTTCCAACCCTGCAACGCACCATCATTCAAATGAAAGATGTGCAAGAGTACGAAACAGAAGAGATAGCCGAAATAACGGGATGCAGTGCAGAGTCCATTCGCAGTAACCTGTCGAGAGCACGGAAACGAGTAAGAGAGATGTATTTGCAATCCATACAAGAACGAAAAAGGAGGAACGAAGCATGAATATAGAGACATTGTTAGCAAAGTATTTCGAAGGCGAGACTACTTGCGAAGAGGAACGCGAATTGCGCCAATTCTTCGCCAAAGGCATCGTTCCCGAACAACTGAACATGTATCGACCGATGTTTGCCTTCTTTGAAGCGGAGAAGAAAGTGAATGAAAGGGAGAAGCAGGCCATAGAAGCACCACCACCGATTGCTCCTGCAAGAGGCAAACAGCGCTTCTCGCTGCATCACGCCTTACTCTACAGTTTGAGTGGGATAGCTGTCGGGTTTCTACTTCTGCTCAGCATCACCGGTATCAATCATTCGTTGAACGCGAAACCGGAAAGTTACGTCATCATTGACGGTAAACAGTATACCGATGCCACACTGATACGTCAACAAGCAACAGCAGCTTTCGAGGAGGTTAGCCTCAACGAAGAGGAGATGTTTGCCGCATTGTTTGAATAAATCTCAATATAAACTTACTCGATATAGAAAAACTATGAACAAAGTCATTCGCAACATTCTAGTCTTATGCCTATTTGCATTGGTTACCACAGGCGTACAGGCACAGCAGGGGTTACAAATAGCTTCGGTCTTTCAGAAATACGGAAAACAGAAAGGGGTTACCATGGTCGAATTATCCAACAAAATGTTGGACACGTACCAGATGGAGCTCTACAAAAGTCTCGTATTCAAGGATGCGGAAGAGGCCATGCCTTCTATATTGCGCAGTCTCGAAGCGGACAAGAAGAAGGCCAAAAAGGTGAAAGAGGTAGTTGAAGACGGTCAGATTCAATCGGGCTATTACCAGTTGCCGCAACTCAAAGAAGACGTGAACCGCTTTATTCTCTTCAAAACAGGTAAAAAAGGAGGGGCAACACTTATTTACATTGAAGGAGAACTGGAAGCCGACGACTTGGTAACCATGCTATTTATGAAAAAGAATTAATCTATAAAAACAATCCATATGAAACAACTGATTCTACTGTTAATGATGCTGGTCACCGTAACCGGCTATGCACAAGAGCGTGCTCCGCAAGACACTACCCTGCTGCTTAATGGCCGCAAAATAGTAATCAACGAGCGTGAGGGCAAAATAAAAGTCAAACTCTTCGAAGAGTCCTCGCGCGGAGATACCATCGAAAACGATCAGATCTTTGAAGGTGTGTATATGGATGGACAGAGTACTGAGCGTCGCATTTCGCTAACAGTGCCGTTCGCCAAGAAGCGGCATCCCTATCGATTTGAACCCCATATTGCAGGCTTTTATATGGGTTATAGCAAACTTTATAATGACTTCATGAGTTACAACACACCCGGATCCATCGATCTAAACACGCTAAAATCGTGGGAAATAGGATTTACGCTCTTCGAAGCAGGTGCCACACTGAGCCGCAATAAAGAATGGGGTGTGAGTAGCGGTTTAGGTTGGGGATATACCTCGTTCAGGCTTGACAACAATACCGCTTTCAAAGAAGTAGATGGAGTAGTTAATAACTATCCGGCTCCCAACGATATCTACTATAGCCAAAGCCGCTTGCGTTATTTCTATTTCCGCGTTCCCGTTGCCCTTGAATGGCAAAAGCGCATAAACGGACGGGGTCCTGTTTTTCTCTCGGCAGGGCTCGAAGCAGAAATACGCCATGGCATCCACTCGAAAGTAAAATACAACGGACACAAGGAGACCCTTGATAAAGGATTAAACGTCCGTCGGGTAGGTCTGAACCTGTTGGTGCAAGGGGGCTATAACAATATCGGAGGCTATATGCGATATGCTACATATGGCTTGTTTGAGAAAAACAAGGGGCCCGAGCTATATCCATTCTCTTTCGGTCTTTGTTGGTACTGGTAAAAGGATAATATTCGCCACAAGATGGGGCGAATATTTAAAAATTATCATGTACCTTTGTCTATTGGAATTTAAAAGAAAGAGAGAAATGACTAAGGAAGAACTAATGCTGAAGGCCATTGAGCTTTCCAAAGAGAATATAGCCAATGGTGGCGGCCCCTTTGGAGCCGTAATAGCCAAAGACGGAAAAATTATTGCCACGGGTGTGAATCGGGTAACGGCTTCTTGCGACCCTACAGCGCATGCCGAAGTGAGTGCGATTCGTGCCGCTACTTCACAATTGGGCACTTTCGACCTAAGTGGTTGCGAAATATACACTTCGTGCGAACCTTGCCCCATGTGTTTGGGTGCCATCTATTGGGCCCGTCTGGATAAAATGTACTACGGGAACAACAAAACAGATGCCAAGCATATCGGCTTCGATGACTCGTTTATCTACGATGAGCTAGCACTGAAGCCAACTGAAAGGAAACTCCCATCCGAAGTGTTATTACACGATGAAGCGCTAAAAGCCTTCGAAGCATGGGCAAAGAAAGAGGATAAAGTGGAGTATTAACCGCGCGCTTCATATCCCTAAAATCAAGAATCCCCGAAGCACTGCATTGTTCTTCGGGGATTTCTTTTTCACACATTGAAAAGTTATAGAGACAATTGTTTTTTCTTTTTAGAAACGCATACCTAACGTAAGAAGTACTTGACTGCGGATGTTGGTAACGTCGGTTTTAGCTAAATCGACAGAGTCGAATGCGTAAAAGTCGGACTTGTACGTGGTGTACTTATACGCAAGATCTGCATAGAAAAGAGAACCGCGATACCCCATACCTAGTGTATAGTTATTCATCGACTTGGCATTGGCAAAGTCTGTGTCGGTATTGATTGAGTTATAAGGAAGATCCTTGTAAGCATCATTTTTATAAGCACCTGTACTGTAATTGTATCCGGCACGCATGGCGAATTGAGGAATCACTTTATACTCTGCACCCAGGCGCAAGGTGTGTACTCCTTTGAGCATATCTTTTGCGGTAGAGGTTTCGTAAGTCATATCTCCTCCTTCGGGGTAGTTGAAACGCATAGATGCGTAATCTTGGTATTCATATTCGGCGCCCAAAGCTAAATTACTGCCTACGGTATATCCTAAGCTTACATTGTAAGTCCACGGGGTGTTTAGGTTGAACTCACGAACCATGTCTTTGTTCTTCAGTTCGCTGTAAGTATCAATATCTAGCGCGTCAACTTTACCGGTTAGCGCATTATAAACATCAGATTCAACCCGAGCACTTGTCGCTAACTCGAGGTTATAGAAGGTGGGAGTATGTACTGCCAATCCGACACGAAGTGGAGAATACTCGAATGGGCGCACAATCACACCCAACTTCAGGTCAAAACCGGAGCCCTTTATCTTGTTCCAACTCTGTATGTTGTATCCCTCATCATTTCCATAATCTTCGTCGTAAAAGGAATACTTGCTGTAATCCACTGCATAAGCACCAACTGTGGCACCCAAATAGACACGATCATTGAAGTTGAAAGAGACGTTAAAATCGTACTGATCAATGCCTCCACGCTCTTGCGAATTAAACTTTACATTGGCATTATCATACATTCCTCTAAAAGACCCAGACGTAATATACATCGGATTCCCATTAATGTCTTTCACCTGATTTCCATTATCATCCAAATACTTCTCATACTTCAAGTTTGGGTTGCCTTGCAGAGCTTGGTTTAAATCGGGTTGAGACATGAGATCATTAATCAAACCACTATCATAGCCCAATATCGAAAGCCAACCTATATTGTTATCATTATAAGGATTGCTACCCCAACCTTCGATTCCGTTGGCCTGAGTCGCCATCTGAAAGGTTTGTGAGTTCATCCCGATATTGCCACCCATTGCCATGTTACGGTTGAACGACTTGGCTCGTTTATAATTAAAGCCGAAGTTTACATAACGCAACGGCGTTTGATTGCCTATTTTACTTGCAAAGACAATACCGATATTATCAAACGCCCCACGCGTCTTATCTGCATTAAACTTGTTTCCACTGAAGGTGCTTTCTGTACCATAGGCAGAAAGACCAAATGAGGTCATTACATCATTACTCCGATAGATTCCGATACCGGCAGGATTGGTTCCAATGGTGGAGATATCTCCACCAAGAGCTCCCATCGCACCCCCCATACCCACAAAGCGGGCTGTTCCATTGAGATCTTTGCCTGCAATGTTGGCAGCGTCGTACATCGTCTGAGCACTTGCACCCCCTGCAATCAACAGAGACAGTACTGTTAAACTAATTATCTTTTTCATTGTTTTACTGCTTTATTAGATTCGTAATCCTTCTATCTTCTGCTACTGCCACCGCTGCTTCTGCTTGAACCACTCGAACGCGAGGAGCTACTTCCACCGCCCGAGTAAGTACCGCTTGACCGAGAGCTGCTGCCGCTGCTACTTGGCGAATAACTGCGAGTAGTTGAACTGTTATCGGCAGGGCGACGTGTGTTTTCTCCTGAAGAGCTACGTACAGGTGAAGCAGAACTTCCTCTATTGAAACTACTTCCCGATTCTACACTGCCTCGAACCGACTCTCTGCGTACACTCTCGGAGCTAGAGCTACGTGTGCTGCTCGGACGAGTATAAGTACTGCGTCGAACAGAAGCATCTCTGCCACTACTTACTCCGGGACGTGTGCTTTCTAGGCGAGTACCATTGGTGCGATCGCCCGATGAGCGAGTGCTTGTTGGTACGCGAGTACCCACTACACGCCCGTCACTTGAAGTTCCACGACGTACAGATCCTCCCTCTTGTCTTCCGGTAGTATATTCTGAACGACGGTTCGAATCAAAGCTACCTGATGAGCGACGGTTCGTATACATTCTGTTGCTATTCCAGTAACTTCCACCACCCCAACTCGGATAGTGACCGCCTCCACCCCATCCGGGGTAATATCCGTGATGATGATGAACCCAGCCACCACCCCAGCTGCTACCCCAGTAGCCGCCATACCAGCCACCCCAGTAGCCACCGGCATAATAGGGAGAACCGAAGCCGAAGCCCCAACTAGGACCGAAGGAGTTAAAGCGCCAATCCCACCAAAGGCGATTGCTAAAGGTTGGAAAAGCATACGCATAAAGTCCATCGTCATATACGTTCCAATCCCAAGAGTTCGCACCATACACCACATCCCAATAAAGGGGGCTGCTGATGCTGATGGCATAACGAGGGTTACGGAAACGAATGATGCGCTCGGCGTATTCATAATCTTCACGCGATCCGTTAAACTCACCAGTCACCCACTCACCGTCAAGGTCTGATCGAGACTTCTCGTTTACAAACAACGTATCGTCTTGCATCGCGAATTCATTGTCGCGAGCGTCGTAACGACGGTTGTACTCGTCTACATTGCGTGTATTTCCTTTACGATCTCGCACAACAATTGTTGTGCCGGGAGATGTGTACATATTCGTAGTCACCGTTCGTTTCTCAGGAGCTTTCTTCACCGGTGCAGGTGCTTGTTTCTCCTTCGAAGGGATGAAGTAAAGGTCGTCATCATTGCTTTGGGCCATCATCCCCACCAACGGAAGAGCTAAGGCAAACAGCGATAAAAAAACAATCTTTTTCATATTTCTGTAGTTATTTAATTAGTATTCTTTTATTCACGCTACAAAGATAATCAAGGAGTTCGCTATTAAAGGGAGATTTTCCCCAAACTATAATAGGGATTTCCCTATTATAACAATACAACAACAGCGCAGCAACCTACCGATATAATGACATCAGAAGGCAGTGCTAAGATGATGTATTATTCCTGTAGTTCGACTATTTGCAAGTACAAAATTTAAGATGATGAAATTATTCTCCTAGAAAGTAATACCTTTGCAGATAAAAATAGCATTAAAATGAAATACTTCGAATTTACGTTTAGCACACAACCCTGTTCCGAGACGGTGAACGACGTGCTGGCAGCCGTGTTGGGTGATGTTGGTTTTGAAAGCTTTATAGCGAGTGAAGAGGGGCTGAAAGGCTATATACAGCAAACCCTTTGCAACGAAACAGCGATCAAAGAGACACTTACTGACTTCCCTATACCCGACACAGCGATAACATACACGTGTGTAGAGACCGAAGATAAGGACTGGAATGAAGAGTGGGAAAAACATTACTTTCAACCCATCGTCATTGACAACCGTTGTGTAATTCATAGCACTTTCCATCGCGATGTGCCTAAGGCAGAGTATAACATTGTCATCAATCCTCAGATGGCTTTTGGCACCGGACACCATGAAACAACAAGCCTCATCATTGGCGAATTGTTGGAGAGTGAGCTTGAAGGGAAGTCGGTACTTGACATGGGCTGCGGAACCTCTATATTAGCTATTCTTGCACGCATGCGTGGTGCAGCTCCTTGCTTAGCTATCGACATTGACGAGTGGTGTGTACGCAACTCCATCGAAAACATCGCACTAAACGGGCTGACTGATATTGAGGTGAAACAGGGTGATGCTTCGATACTGATAGGTAAGGGGCCGTTTGATGTAGTGATTGCCAACATCAACCGTAATATTTTACTAAACGATATGCAACAGTACGTGGCCTGCATGAAACCCGGTTCGGAGTTATACATGAGCGGTTTTTATACAGACGATGTACCTGCCATTTGTGACGAAGCTGAGCGCAACGGACTAACGTTTGTTCATCAAAAAGAGAAGAACAACTGGGCAGTTGTGAAATTCAATTTATAGCCAGTGACGTTCACTTTGTAGCCAGTGACATTTACTTTCCAGTCAGTCAAGTTTACTTTATAGTCAGCTGCTGTAACTCCTCCAACGTGCCATTAAAGACATTTAAATCGACATCGTGTTCAATACCGGGCACGGTGCCGATATCTGTGTGTTGCCAAAAATGCCATTTACCCTCGTAGCGCACCGAGTCTACATAGTAATGAGCAATCCAATAAGGATAATCATTGAAAATCGGGTCGTCAAGATAGCTGGTTTTGAATTTATAGGAGGTATAGAGAATCGGCTTCACGCCATAATGATCCTCTACTCTGTCTAACCAGCGTTTAATGTTCTGCTGCAGTTCTGCCTTTGTTTTCTTCCCACGCACCTCTACATCAAGTACCGGTGGCAAATCGCCTTGCGATAGTTTAACCGTGCGAATAAAGAATTCGGCCTGTTTCAGCGGATCGGTTTTAGGTGAGAAGAAGTGATAAGCTCCCCGAATAAACCCGTGTTTCCGGGCCTCCTCAAAGTTTTTCTCAAAGGTTTCATCACCGTGATCGCCCCCTTCGGTAGCTTTCATAAAGACGAAATGAAGTGGAAAGTCCGTTTCGTGACTCTGAGTCAGCTTACCCCAATCAATGACTCCTTGATAGTGAGAGATATCGATACCATGCACTTCATAACAACAAGGCAAACAGATACCATAGGCTTTTTGGCCATAGCACTCCTTCCAGCGATAAGAATAGGGACGGATAACGAAATAATAGAAAGTAACAGAAAAGGCGCCCACCACCAATAAGGCAAGTGTATTTCGTAACCAATTGGGCATGTTACGCAAGCTCTTCTTCTTCTTTTTTCGCGGAGAGCGAGAAGAAGCAATACGCTTTTTTTTGTGAGAAGGTACAGGTTTGCGAGGTGTCATAGGTAATAATTTCACCCCAGAACAACACGAAGTTACTCTGGGGTGAATGAAAGTTTTATTATTTAGCTTGTTCGAGCTGCAACGTTTTAGTTGGCTGGTCACAAACCTCTGTCGGACCGAAGTACTGGATAGGACCAGGATATACGTAATCGGTAGTCTCTGCCCAACGGCTGCGCTGTGCAGCGAATGCTTTGAAAGGTGCACCTTCAAGCTTCACAAGCGCTTTCTGGATAACCGGTTTCATTTCACCATGACGACGTTCCATGTTCATCATCATCGTGATAGGCACACCACCTGCAACCCACTCTGAAGCAGAAGCTGTTGTGTTACGCACCGATGACATATAACCTGTTTTACCGTTGGCAATCAACATCGAGGCGGTGTATCCCAGTGAGTAGCAATAGTCGGCATCATAGTTTGACGGAGCAGCGCAACGTCCTTCGTAACCGAAGAAGTGATGCTGTGCAGCAAACTTACCTTTGTATTTGCCTTCTTCTTTCCAAACAGCCAGTTGAGCAGCTACCATTTCCGATAATAACTTCTCTGTTTCAATGAGTGATACCTGTACGTTACCATGTGGGTCGCGGTCTAAAGAGAGCTGACGAGCCACACCTTCGGGAAGGCTGGCATAGATCGCTGAGTTTTCGGCAGACAACTTGCGGATAACGTAATCGCGTTGGTGAGATTTCTTAATCTGAGCAAACTCTTCGGCATTGTGAGCCAAGAAGTCGTTCAATTCAGCAATCAAGCGCTTCATGGCAGGAATAAACTCTACTAAGCCTTCGGGAATCAATACTGTACCAAAGTCATTGCCTGCTGCAGCACGGTCGGCTACTATTTGCGCAATGTAAGTTACCACATCACCGAGCGACATATTTTTCTCTTCTACCTCTTCAGAGATAATACAAACGTTGGGTTGTACCTGCAACGCACACTCCAGTGCAATGTGAGAAGCCGAACGGCCCATCAGCTTGATGAAGTGCCAGTATTTGCGAGCCGAGTTGCAGTCGCGTTGAATGTTACCAATTACCTCTGAGTATACTTTACATGCCGTGTCGAAACCGAAAGAGGTTTCAATCATTTCGTTCTTCAAATCACCGTCGATGGTCTTCGGGCAACCAATCACCTGCACACCTGCGTTTTTATTCGCATAGTATTCGGCCAGCACACAAGCGTTTGTGTTCGAGTCATCGCCACCGATAATAACCAGTGCTTTGATATCTAACTGCTTGATAATTTCCAATCCTTTATCGTACTGCTCATCGCTTTCCAGCTTCGTACGACCCGATCCGATGATATCAAAACCACCTGTATTACGGTATTCGTCGATGATATCAGCAGTCAATTCCATATAGTTATGATCGACCAAACCGCCGGGGCCAAGAATAAAGCCAAACAAACGACTCTCTTTGTTCAATGCTTTCATACCATCGAATAAACCGGAGATCACGTTGTGTCCGCCGGGAGCTTGTCCGCCCGAAAGAATCACACCTACGTTCATGGCAGGCAGTTGTACAGCGGCTCCTTCTTCAAATGTAATCAGGGGCATGCCGTATGTATGCGGGAATAACTGCTTGATTGTTTCTTGATCGGCTACTGATTGAGTAGCTGCGCCTTCAACAACTTTCACTGAACCCTTCAGCGCTTTAGGGAGTTTGGGCTGATAAGCAGCCCTTGCGATTTGCAATGCACTTTTAGTCATTTTCTTTGTTTTTATTTAAAGGTGTTAGTAAGTTCAAACCGTTGCTTTTAAATATAGCGATGCAAATTTCGCCATTTTTTCTGAATAATACAAAGAGAGTAAACAATATATATCCTACATTTGTATTTTTAGTATAAGCTATCCCAATAACATCGCACTATGAAAAGAGAGTTATCTTGCATTTTCCTCCTATTCCTCGGGTTGTTTCTTTCGTTACCTTCAGGGGCGCAACAGCGTAAAAAGGTAGCAGTCGTTTTAAGCGGTGGAGGAGCCAAAGGCGTAGCTCATATTGGCGCCATGAGAGTAATCGAAGAGGCGGGTATACCGATTGATTTTGTAGTAGGCACAAGTATGGGTGCCATTGTAGGTGGATTATACGCTATCGGATATACTCCCGATCAGCTCGACAGCATGGTGAGGTGCCAAGATTGGACTTTCCTGCTAAGCGACAAGATTAAGCGCAGCGAACAAACCATGACCGAACGAAAGAATGCTGCAACCTACGTCTTATCTGTTCCTTTTGCAAAAAAAATAAAAGAGAAAACCTTGGGAGGCTTAATTAAAGGGCAAAACTTATCCAATCTATTTTCAGAACTCACAATGGGCTATCATGATTCGCTCAATTTCAACAAATTACCTATCCCCTTTGCTTGTGTAGCCGAAAACGTGGTAAACGGGAAACAGGTTGTTTTTCATAGCGGCGTACTGTCTACTGCCATGCGTGCCAGCATGGCTATTCCATTCGTATTTACCCCTGTACGCCAAGATAGCATGGTGCTAGTAGATGGTGGTATGACTAACAATTTCCCTGCCGATGTAGCCAAACAGATGGGTGCCGATGTTATCATTGGTGTCGATGTACAAGATGACCTCAAAGGAGTCGACCAGCTCAATACTGTACCCGAAATTATAAATCAAATCATTGGACTGCTCGGTCAAAACAGTTATCAACAAAACAAGGCATTGACCAATACCTATATTAAAGTCAATGTAAAAGGTTACTCGGCCGCCAGTTTTTCAACTGTAGCCCTCGACACTTTGATGAACCGGGGTCAAGAAGCTGCCAAGAGCCAATGGCAAGCATTGATGGATTTGAAGAAGACAATAGGTATTCCCGATGATTTTGCTCCCAAGCGTCACGGACCCTACAGCACAGTGAACATTGCTCGCAATATCTTTGTGCGCAACATCACCTTCTCGGGACTGGATGACGTTGATCGGAAGTGGTTGTTGCGAATATGTAAGTTGAAAGAGAACACCGAAATCAATATCGACGAGATAGATAAAGCCATTTACATTTTGAGAGGAAACCAAGCATACTCTGATGTTAGCTACTCGCTCAGCAACTCGATGCCCAATGGGTACAACCTTCACATCATGCTTCAAGAGAAATACGATAAGAACTTAAACTTCGGCATTCGTTTCGATTCGGAAGAGATCGCCTCCTTGCTGTTGAATGCAACAACCAGTTTAAAGACTCGAATCCCCTCCAAACTATCTGCCACTGCTCGATTGGGTAATCGGTATATGGCTGCTGTAGCGTATAGTTTAGAGCCTATTCAAATGCGCAGTTTCAACTTTTCCTATCAGTTTCAATACAACGACATCAACCTCTATGCGCACGGCAGTAGAATTTTCAATTCGACTTATAAATACCACTTGGGCGAATTCAACTTTTCTGATGTTTGGTACAAGAATATTCGCTTTGTTGCAGGTGCTCGCTTTGAATATTACAAATACAAGGACTTTCTATACAATAGTTCAGCATACAATCTCCACATCAAACCGGAGCATTTCTTCAGCTATTTCGCTCAGTTGCATCACAACACTTACAACAAAAACAACTTCCCATCGCAAGGAACCGATATCAAAGCTGCCTATACCGTCTATACAGACAACCTGTATAGTTACAATGGAGACACACCTTTCTCGGCCATCAGTGCTTCCTGGGAAAGTGCTTTTTCATTGAGCAACCGTTTTGTGCTGCTCCCTTCGGTTTATGGAAGAGTATTGATCGGCAACGACATTCCCTACCCCTACTCCAATGCCTTGGGTGGATATACGTTTGGTCGCTATGTACCACAACAACTACCTTTTGTAGGTATCAACCATATTGAACTGAGCAAGAAATCTGTCGTTATAACCAGCTTGAAAGCTCGCCAGCGCATGGGTCGTAACCACTATTTTACGCTGATTGGTAACGTTGCTTTTTGCGACAACAACTTCTTCCATGTACTCAAAGAAAAACCCATTTACGGAGGAGGTATTGGCTATGGGTTCGACAGCAGGTTTGGCCCATTAGAGGGCTCTTTAAACTACTCCAATGAAACGAAAAAGATAGGATTCTACGTGAATCTTGGGTATACTTTTTGATTCAGACGATAAATTGGTGTCTATCCGCTCATCCGGCTCTTCCTTAGAGAACTACGTAGTAAAGCCATACTTCCGGTGTACAAATGAATTGCAAAGGTACGCAAATCGAGGTACCTGTAAAGAATATGGCATTGGTTTCAAGAGGGTATGGCATTGACAGCAAGAGAGTATGGCATTTGCACCAAGAGCCTGTTGCATTTGAAGCAAATGCAACAGGCATTCGATTCGGATTAAAAAGGTGATCGTTTATTCGGTAAAGCGAAAGAAAGTATTTATCTTTACCCCCTTAATTATCAGTATTCATCTAAAAACAGTCAGATTATGGCAAGCAGAAGACAACTTAAAAAGAACGTAAATTATATTGTAGGAGAGTTATTCGCAGAGTGTTTAGTCAACAGTATGTTTGTTCCGGGCACAGACAAAGCCAAAGCCGACCAACTGATGGGCGAAATACTGGCCCTGCAAGATGAGTTTATCGCTCGCATCAGTCACACCCAACCGGGCAATGTGAAGGAGTTCTACAAGAAGTTCCGCAGCGACTTTAATGCTCAAGTGAATAAGGTTATTGACGCTATCGCTAACTTAAATTAAATGAAGGCATGAAGAAAGCTCTTTATCGTTTTATTTACCATCGCCTATTGGGATGGAAGATGAATGTGTCGGTGCCCGATTATGATAAATGTATTGTTTGCGCAGCGCCACACACCACTAATTTAGATCTTTTTATTGGCAAACTATTCTATGGTGCCTGGGGGCGAAAAACGAGTTTCATGATGAAGAAGGAGTGGTTCTTTTTCCCATTAGGACTCTTCTTCAAGGCAGTAGGTGGTATTCCGGTAAACCGTGGACGCAAAACGTCGTTAGTCGATCAGATGGTTCACGAGTTCAAAACTGCTAAAAAGTTCCATCTGGCCATCACCCCCGAAGGAACCCGTAAACCCAATGCGCATTGGAAAAAAGGATTCTATTACATCGCACTGAAAGCCAATGTGCCCATTGTATTGGTGGGGATAGACTATCCCTCGAAAACCATTACAGCAACAAAAGCCATTATGCCATCGGGCGATGTAGAGAAAGATATGCGCGAAATTCAACTCTATTATAAAAACTTCAGGGGGAAACATCCAGAAAACTTCAAAATAGGTAACATTGAATGATGAAGGATTTACGCATTTCAATCATCCAGACAGACATTAGTTGGGAAAACAAACAGGACAATCTCCGTTTGCTCCACAAAAAGCTTCAAGCGCTTTGTGGAACAACGGAGATTGTTGTTTTACCCGAAATGTTCTCGACCGGGTTCAGCATGAACAGCCGGATACTGGCAGAAACAGCGGATGGAGAAACCATCACTACACTGAAACAATGGGCAACGACCTACGGGATGGCCATTGCCGGAAGCTACATAGCGCTTGAAACGAACGGCAAGTACTATAACCGAGGTTTTTTTCTTACCCCCGAGGGAGAGACACATTACTATGATAAGCGACACTTGTTTCGTATGGGGCAGGAGTCTGAATACTTCTCGTCCGGAGAAGCGCCCAAACAACTGATTACGTATCGAGGGTGGAACATTCGCCTACTCATCTGCTACGACCTGCGCTTCCCAGTGTGGAGCCGCAATGTGGCAAAGGAGTGCGACTTGTTGATTTACGTAGCCAGTTGGCCCGTAAGCCGTCGATTGGTTTGGGACACGCTTTTGCGAGCTCGTGCGCTCGAGAACATGTGCTATGTCTGTGGCGTCAATCGAATAGGAACCGATGGTAATCAGTTGTACTACGACGGCGGTAGCATACTCTATTCGCCCAAAGGCGAAGCGCTGACTGCCATCCCCAATGCAGAAGAAACGATTGCCACCACAACCCTCAGTCTCTCTTCGCTTGAGGAGTTTCGCGAAAAGTTTCCGGTATGGAAAGATGCCGATAACTTCGAACTCTGCTCTGCACTGGGAAATAAATGTTAAAACCCAACCGATTGCTCATATTAGCTACAAGGAGGTGGTTTTTATCCTAAAGTTCTTTTGTATCTTTGTAGGGAGAAAAACTAACATACTCAACTTTAAACTATCATAACTTAATAACCCAATTTTATGAAAACAAACTTAAGTTCTCAAATCACACTCAATAGGGTCTCCCCCAGATATTATAGACCTGAGAATGCATTTGAACGATCGGTTTTAACCCGATTGGAGAAGATTCCAACCGACATCTACGAATCGGTAGAAGAGGGAGCCAGTTTTATTGCTTGTGAAATAGCACAGGTTATCCGCGAGAAACAAAAGGCGGGACGATTCTGTGTATTGGCTCTGCCCGGAGGTAATTCACCACGCAGCGTGTATGTCGAGTTGATTCGGATGCACAAAGAAGAAGGATTAAGCTTTCGCAACGTGATTGTATTCAACATGTACGAATACTACCCACTCTCGCCCGATGCCATCAATAGTAATTTCAATGCATTGAAAGAGATGCTGCTCGACCACATTGACATTGACAAGCAAAATGTATTCTCGCCCGACGGTACCATTGCCAAAGACACTATCATTGAGTATTGCCGCTTGTACGAGCAACGCATCGAGAGTTTTGGTGGCATTGACATTGCCCTATTGGGCATTGGCCGTGTAGGTAACATTGCTTTCAATGAGCCGGGCTCACGCTTGAACTCTACTACCCGACTGATTTTGTTGGATAACGGTTCGCGCAATGAAGCTTCCAAAGTGTTTGGAAACATCGAATGCACTCCGATAAGCTCTATCACCATGGGTGTTTCTACCATACTAAGCGCAAAAAAGGTCTACCTGTTGGCTTGGGGTGAAGACAAAGCACACATGGTTAAGGAGTGTGTGGAGGGTTCTATCACAGATACCATTCCGGCTTCTTACCTGCAAACACATAACAATGCTCACGTAGCCATTGACCTATCGGCAGCCAGCGACCTGACACGTATTCATTATCCCTGGTTGGTCACTTCGTGCGAGTGGACCGATAAACTTATTCGCAGTGCGATTGTATGGTTGTGTCAACGAACCAAAAAACCCATTCTGAAACTAACCAACAAAGATTATAACGAAAATGGGTTGAGCGAATTGCTTGCTCTTTACGGTTCGGCATACAATGTAAACATTAAGATATTCAATGACTTGCAGCACACCATCACCGGATGGCCGGGTGGTAAACCCAATGCAGACGATACACATCGTCCCGAACGTGCTAAGCCATACCCCAAACGTTGTATTGTGTTCTCTCCACACCCCGATGATGATGTAATCTCAATGGGTGGTACCATCCGCCGGTTGGTAGAGCAAAAACACGAAGTACACGTGGCTTACCAAACATCAGGCAATATTGCCGTGGGCGATGAAGAGGTGATGCGCTTTTTACACTTCATCAATGGGTTTAACCAGCTATTCATCAACAACGAAGATAAAGTAATAAGCGAGCGCTATGCTGAGTTCCGCAAATTTTTAAGTGAGAAGAAAGACGGCGACATGGATACGCGCGATATTCTGACTATCAAAGGGTTGATTCGTCGTGGCGAAGCACGCATGGGTTGTACCTACAATAATATCCCGTTGAGCCGTTGCCACTTCCTCGATCTTCCGTTCTACGAAACAGGCAAAATTCAGAAGAATCCCATCAGCGAAGCCGATGTGGAGATTGTTCGGAACCTGCTTCGCGAATTGAAACCTCACCAAATCTTTGTAGCAGGCGACCTTGCCGATCCGCATGGCACACACCGCGTGTGTACCGATGCTGTTTTTGCTGCCATCGACCT